>CAITEC010000015.1 GCA_903891325.1 uncultured Opitutaceae bacterium | reverse complement strand
GCTTGCTCGACTCAGTTGCCGGACAAGCGCGCTCGGAGATCGCGCTCCACCTTCGATCCCGGGCTTAGGTCAGCTGGTCGAAAATCTCCGGCGTGATGACCGCCTGCAGGGGCTTCCCCTCGGCGTAGGCCTGGAGATTGCGCAGCGCGAAGGCCCCGGCGTCGCGGCGCCGCTCCAGGGTGGGCCCCGCGATGTGCGGCAGGAGGACAACGTTGGGAAGGCCCCGCAGCCCGGAGGCGGCCGGCAGCGGTTCGACCGCGTAAACGTCCAGCCCCACGCCGATGCGTCCCTCGCGGGCCACGCGGACCAGCGCCTCCTCGTCGACGATCGCGCCCCGCGCCACGTTGACAAATACCCCGCCTTCCGGGATCAGCCGGAGCAGGCGCTCCGTCACGACGCCGCGGGTCGCCGGGTTGAGGGGCGCGAGTTCCACGACGACATCGCTTCCCGAGAAGAGGGCGTCCAGGTCCGGCACCCGGTGCGCGCCGTGAGCCGCGTATTCGGCCGGGTCGTCCTCCGGCGCGCAGACCCCGACCTCCACGCCAAAGGGCTTCAGCAGGCTGATGAATTCCCGCGCGCTGTTTCCAAAGCCGTGCACGCCGACCCGCCGGCAGAAGAGGGAAGCTCCCTCCGGGCGATTGCCCCGCCAGCCGGCGTCGCGGTGAAGCGAGGGCACCCAATGCCCCACCCGCCTCAGGGTGGCCAGGGTTAGCAGCAGCGCGCATTCGGCGACCGTCCGGCTGATGGACGAGCCCCAGTTCGTCAGGACAAGGCCGCCCTCGAGGTGCGCCCGCGACACGAAGTTCCTCACCCCGCCGGCCACGTAGCAGGCGTAGCGAAGACGCGGCGGGAGGACGGCGGGGAGCGGCGGCGTGCTCCAGCAGGCGACAAGGACGTCCGGGTTGATCTCCGCGAGCCGGGCTGCGTACGCCTCGGGGGTGAGCCCGGCGGTGTCCACGAACCGGATGTCGGCGGCAAGGAGCCGGAGCTCCGGGATCAACCCCGGCAAAAAATCGGCGGTTTCCTCCGCCGTCAGCGCGACAGCCAGCGTTGGGATCGGCTTCATCGATTTTTCCCGCTCAATCGTAGAGCCAGAAGCGGCGGGACTGGTTCTGGTAGATCAGGGCCCGCGCCCGCCATTGGCGAAAGTAGGATTCCACGTCGACGCGCGCGCCGTGCGCCACAAGGTCCCGGAAGAACGCCGTCGATCCCATGTGGTCGAGAAACATGCGGACAAGCTGCGGCGAGGCGGCGGCGTAGGGATTCCGGGGCGCGTCCTTGCAGTCGAGCTTCATGAGGTAGAAGTTCAGCTCCGTGGGATTCCACTCATCCCAGTCGGTGACCTCAATGTAGATTCCCGTCGCCGGCAGGCCCGTGCGGGGGCTCGGGACGCTGACGCGGCGGAATTCCAGGCCGGGCAGGTTCAGCGCGGCCAGCTGGCGCTCGAGGACCTCCGAGGAGACAAAGCGGTTGGAAATGCCGCGGAACGGGTACATCGCTCCGACCCCGTGGGTGAAGCCGCCGACGTGGGCGTTGCCCATGTAGCAACCCAGGCCCGTCATGGGGTAGCCGACGACCGCCGAGAAATCCGGCAGGTACGCGGAGGTGGGCACCCAGGTCAGCCCGGTGTCCGGCCAGCGCATGCTCCGGCGCCATCCCCGCATGGGGATGACCGTCAGGCGTCCCCGCGTCCTGACCTCCTCGCTGACGTGGAGGATGCCGGGCTGGTAGCGGGCCATCCGGGCCAGTTCGCCGATCGTCAGGCCGTGGACGTAGGGGACGGGGAATTCGCCCACGTAATTGTCCTTTCCCGGCTGCGAGGACCACTGGGGATCGAGCATCGGGCCGTCCGCCTTGAGCCCCCCGAGCGGGTTCGGCCGGTCCAGGACGACCACCTCGATGTTGTTCTGGAAGCAGGCCTCCATCGTGACCTTCATCGCGCTGGCGAAGGTGTACGACCGCGATCCGATATCCTGGAGGTCGATGACCAGCGCGTCTATGCCCCGCAGCTGGCTGAGCGTCGGCTTGTGCCCCCGGCCGGAGTACAGGGAGTAGTCCATCAGCCCCGTGCGCGGGTCGAGCTGATCCGGATAGGGCGTCTCGGCCGAAAATTGGTCGTACAGGCCATGCTCCACCGAATAAAGGGCCACGAGCCGAAGGCCGGGCGCCCGGCGGAGGATGTCGATCGTGCTGACCCCGCGGCGATCCACCCCGGCGGGATGCGTCAGCAGCCCAACCCGCTTGCCGCGCAGAGCCGCAAAGCCCTGCGACTCGAGCACGTCGATCCCGAGCAGGACACCTCCCGGCGCCTCGACGCTGGGGATGACGAAGGCCTGCGCCTTCGGCCGCGCGGGCCGGGCCGGCGGCTGGCTCGAGCTGCAGCCGCCCAGTCCGAGCGCCAGCACGAGGATGGAGGCAAGGGGCTTGAGGTCGAAAAAACGGGTCTCGCCGGGCATGCCTGCGAAGGATTGGCGCCACCGCCCCCGCGGTCGAGCCGTTAAAATTGGTCCTGGAAGGCGGTGGTGACGGCTGCCGCCAGGTAGGCCGGCGCGTCGCGCAGGGCCCGCGGAAGGTCCGTCCCCGCGGGCGTTATCGAGTGCAGGTTGGCGCCACCGCCCCCGCGTATCTCGCCGGCGAAGATGTGCACGGGCCGGCCGGCGGCGGTCGCCTTGGCCGCGATGACGCCCGGGCCCTTTCCGCCGAGCGAACTTTTGTCGTACCGGCCCTCGCCGGTGATCACCAGGTCGGCTGCGGCTATCCGCGCGTCGATGTCCAGCCACGCGGAAACCAGGGCCGCGCCGGGCAGGAGCTGCGCGCCGGCGGCCACCATCAGCCCAAACGCGATCCCGCCGGCCGCGCCGGCGCCCGGCTCCCGGACAAGCGAGGTCGGCTGGCCGCACCAGTCGCAAAGCTGCGCGGCCACCCGCGCGCTGGCCTGCTCGAGCCGGTCGAAATCACCGGGCCTGAGCCCCTTCTGGGGTGCGAACACGGCGGCGGCGCCGTTCGAGCCCAGCAGCGGATTGGAGACGTCGCAGGCGATCCGGATCGGCGGAATCAACGGGGACACGCTGCCCCGGATCCGCGCGAGCCTCGCCCAGTCCTCGGGCACGGGAGGGCGGAGCTTCCGGCCGTCCGCCGAGAAGAAATCCATCCCCATCGCCGCAAGCGCGCCCAGCCCGAGGTCGTGGGTCGCGCTTCCGCCCACGCCAAGCAGGATCATCGTTGCGCCCGAATCCGCTGCAGCCCCGATCAGCTGGCCCGTTCCATAGGATGTCGCGCGCATCGGGTCGCGCTGGTCCGGCTCCAGCATCGCCAGGCCGCTGGCGCTGGCCATCTCGACGATCCCTAGGGTTCCCTCGGGGGCCGTCTCGTCGTCAAGGCCCAGCAGGCCCAGGGCTGCGCGGGGCACATTCGAAAAATCAACCGTGCCGAAGGGCGCGCTGGCCGGATCGCCGCGCGGGCCCATCACCTCCCGGCGGGCAAGCCGTCCATCGACTGCCGCGGTGAGCACCTCGGTAAAGCCGTCCCCGCCGTCTGAAAGCGGGCAGAGGTCCACCTGGCAGTCGGGGTGGGACGCGCGGATGGCCGCCGCAGCGATCTCGCAGGCGCGGGATGCGGTGAGGGAGTCCTTGAACTTGTCGAAGGCGATGAGGATCCTCATTGGGGTTGGCTATCCGGCGCGTGCCCTTATCTCAAGTTGAAGCCCCTTGGCCGAGCCAAATCATTTCGCTGACATCGTGGACACCCCTTCCCACCGGATCAGGTGCGGCATTCTCGCCAGCGCGGCGGCAATCGCAACCGCGGCCATCGCCGCGTATTCGAACAGCATCTCGGTCCCTTTTGTCTTCGACGACCCGTTCGCGATCGCCTCAAACCCGACGATCCGGCACCTCTGGCCGCCCTGGGCGCCCCTGTTTCCGCCGCATGGCCAGGGCCTCACCGTGGAGGGCCGGCCCCTCCTGAACCTTTCCCTGGCCCTCGACTACGCCGTCAGCGGCACGCGGGTTTGGAGCTACCACGCGACCAACCTCCTGATCCACATCCTCGCCGGTCTGACGCTCTTTGGGATCGCGCGCCGGACATTGACCCGGTGGAAGGACACCTTCCCCGACCCCTGGTTCGCCGCCGTGATCGCGCTCATCTGGACCCTCCACCCCCTCCAGACCGAGTCCGTCACCTACATCGTCCAGCGCGCCGAGTCCCAAATGGGATTATTCTACCTCCTAACCCTCTACTTCTTCATCCGCTATTCCGAATCCGAAGGTTCGCTTCAGGTTTCAGGTCTCAGGTTTCAGGTTTTTGCGGTCGCCGCTTGTTTTTGTTGCGCAGCAACCAAGGAGGTTGCTGCGACCGCTCCTATCGCCGTCCTCCTCTACGACCGGACCTTCATCTCCGGCACCTTCGCCGATGGCTGGCGGAGGCACAGGCGCCTCTATCTCGGGCTGGGCTCCACGTGGATCCTCCTCGGCATCCTTGTCCTCGGCTCCGGCAACCGCGGCGGAACGGCCGGATTCGGGATCGGGGTCGCGCCCTGGGCCTACGCGCTCACCCAATGCGACGCGATCACCCGTTACCTGCGGCTCGCGCTGTGGCCTCGCCCGCTCATTTTCGACTACGGCGCAGCCTGGGTGAAGCACCCGGCCGACGTCCTTCCGCAGGGCCTGATCGTGGCGGCGCTCGTGCTCGCCGGTTGCATCGCTTTCTTCAGAAGGGGCGCCGGGCCCTTCGGCTTCGCGGTCGCCTGGTTCCTCCTCATCCTGGCCCCGACAAGCCTTATCCCCGGCGACCGGCAGACCATTGCCGAGCATCGGATGTATCTGCCCCTTGCATCGGTCGTTGCCGCAATCCTCTGCGGGGCCTGGATTCTGGCCGGGAAGTGGCGGCGGGCCCGCGCGATCGCCTTCGGGTGCGGCGCAGCCGGCCTGGCCCTCGGCTGCCTCGGCGCCACGCTCGATCGAAACAGGGATTACTCAAGCGCGGTCGAACTTTATGCCGACACGGTCGCCAAGCGTCCGGACAATGTGCTCGCCCGCTACAACCTTGGCATGGCGCTGGCGGCGGCGGGACGGCCCGGGGAGGCGACCGCACAGTTTGAGGCGACTCTGCGGCTCGTACCCGAATTTCCCCAGGCCGAGTACAATCTCGGAAAGGCCCTTGCCGCAGGCGGGCGGATGGACGACGCGCTCCCCCACTTCGCGGCCGCGATCCGGATAAATCCCAACTATGCGGAGGCGCACCACGAGCTGGGCTGCGCCCTGCTCCAGGCGGGGCGACGCGCCGAGGCGCGCTGGCATTTCAACGCGGCGTGGCTGATCCGCCCGGACGACGAGGACTCCCGCCGGAAGCGGGACCAGATCGACGCCGGGAGGTAAGTCGGTCCGCTCAGAGCGCGGAACCGTCGGCCTTGGTGCCGCAGACAAAGACCTCGATGCCAAGCGAGGCGGCCAGGGCCGCCTTCGCGTACAGGGCAAGATCGGCCTCCCTGGCGGAATTGGCGTAGGCCACCTGGATGTGGTTCGCCTTGTGGCGGGCCATCATCTGGTCGCGGGTCACCCCGTAGGTCACCGCGTGCATGATCGGCCACTGGACGGAGGTTTCCTTCCAGCGGCGATCGGTCTCCGCCTGCGGAAGGCTGATCGCCTTGGCGCGGCCAAGGTCCATCTTCAGCTTGCCCCCCTGCACGAATATGCGGCTCCAGACAATCTCGCCGGGCCGGGCGATTCCGCGGACCGTGCCGCCGCCGAGCCTGAAGTACATGGGGGGTTGGCGCAGCGAGTCGGTGCCCGCGTAGCCGCCGACGTGGTGGGCGGGCGGCGCGCTGCCGGAGATCAGGAAGACCCAGACGTACTCGGAGGTGGTGCCGCTCCGGTCCCAATCACCCCAGCGCAGGTCGTGGAGGGTATTTTCAACCGGCTGGCCGAGGGCGGCGTGGACCCGGTTGGTAAGGATCCCGTCGAGGCCGGCACATTCGTCCACCTCGTTGAAGTGGGTCAGCGGCTTTCCGTCCCGGATGACCTCGCCGAGCGCGTTTTTCACCGGCGGCCGGTCGGAATTGTTCAGGATCCCCTCGACCAGGTCCGAGGCCGGCAGGAGGTCCTTCAGGCCCTGCTGGTACTGGATTCCGATCGCCTCGCAGCCGAATTCATCGGCGATCCGAAGCGCGGCGACGTAGGTCTTGCACTGCAGGAGCACCTGGCGCTCGGTGAGGTCGGTCTCCTCGTTGGGGCCGAAGTGAAAGGTCATTCCCTTGGCGCGGAGCCAGTCATAGACGGCGCGCGCCTCGGCGTCGGTCACCTGGGTCGATCCGTAATAGAGCGCCGATTGCGACAGCCGCTCCTTGTAGACACCGGTTTGGAAGAGCAGCTCGTCGGGAATGATCGCATTGAACATTCCCATGCAGCCCTCGTCGAAGATCCCCATGATCGACTTCCCGCGGCGGAGGCTCTCGGAGATCTTTGCCGACACCTTCAGCGCCTTCGCGGGGACGGCGGCGCGGGCGAGCGGCTTCACGTGCGCCGTCTTGTGGCGGACCGTGCCGGTCTTCAGCCAGCGGTCGAGCCCGTCGAGGAAAAATTCGTCCGTGAAATCGACGCTCCAAAGGGTCGAGTAGGCCACACCCGCCTTCGTGAGCGAGCCGTTCAGGTTGAGCATCCCGACCAGGCCGGGCCAGGTGCCGCTCCAGTTCGCAATGGTGAGGATCGGGGCCTGGTGAGAGATGAGCCCGTGCAGAATGTGGTGGGAGTATTGCCAAACCGCCTCCGCGACGATGATCGGCGTGCGCGGGTCGATCTTGGAAAAGACGGCCATGCCCTCCTTCTGGGAGCCGATGAAGCCATGCTTCAGCTCGGGCTTGTAGGGATGCGCGCGGACGAGGCGGACGCCGGCCTTCGCCAATGCGGCGGTCAGCGTCTGTTCCATCGCGTGCTGGGCCGGCCAGGTGGCGACATTCGCCGACTGGCGGAGGTCGCCATTGGCCACAAGCAATACGGTCTTCGGGGTCTTCTTCATGGGATCAACCGGGGATGAATTCCGCGTGTACGCTGGTCAATCCAAAAGGGGCCTCTCTCCCCCTTTTGCCGCCCCCAGTCGATTGCGCATGCAAACACCTTCTTGACCCGTGGCGGGAAGTTTCGATAAGCGCTTGCGGACTATGCGCTTGCATCGGCTGGCCTGGCAGGACAGCCTGCCCCCCAGCATGACATTACCCCGATGGCTTGCGATGGCTGCATTCCTGTCCTTCCCGGCGGGCGCCGTCGCGGATTTTGGCAACCAGCTCCCGGAACTTCTGACCCACGAGGATCCGCATTTTCCGTTCAAGATGAACCTGGGCTCCGACCAACGGGCACTTTTCCACATCATTGTGACGGCGGATGGGCGCGCCAAGAATATCCAGATACTTCGCAGCACGCGGCCGGACATGGAGGAGCCCTTTGTCGACGGCCTCCTTAAGTGGCGTTTCAGGCCCGGCATGATCAACGGTGAGCCCACTGAAATGGAAGTGAACCAACCCGTGAGCCTGACGGTATTCACGAACGCCGTGGGCGTGATCGGCATGGTCGATGCCGGACATTCATCCTGGGACATCCCGCCGCAGGCCCCTCCGGGGCTGCCGGCCGAATTTGAGTACGATGAGGCGCCACAACCCCTCCTGACCCTGCCGGCCGTCTATCCCCGCAACATGCTGGTCCAGGGCAATAAGGGCTGGGCGACGGTCGGCTTCATCGTCGACCCGACGGGCCGCACGCGGCACTTCGTCGTCGTGGATGCCTCCCGGCCCGAGTTCGGGCCTCCGGCAATCGCCATGTTTCAGTCATGGGTTTTCGCCCCGGCGCGCCAGCAGGGAACCCCGTGCTGGGCCGCCGTGAAGATCAAGCAGAAGTTCACCTTGGCCGCCGAGGACATCCAGGCGGACGACAACACCGACCACGTCGTGCGCGCGCTCCGGGACTCGCCGTGCCCCATCATCCGGGACCCGCGCGAACTGGACGCCTTGCCCGTGCCGCTTTACCACCCCAACCCGACCCTGACCTACGAGATCATCCGGGACAAGGTTGCCGCCAGAGCCGTTATCGAGATCGTCGTCGACAAACTCGGCCACGCCCAGGCGGCGCGCGTCGTCTCGTCGAGCCGGGACGACTTCGGCTGGGCGGCGGCGACGGCAGCCGGGCGCTGGCATTTCACGGTGCCAACCAAGGGAGGGAGTCCGGTGGATGCCTTCGTGACGATCCCCTTCAGTTTCAGCCCGCCGCAGCCGCGCGCCGAGCCGGCGGAGCTTCAGATCGAGGGGGCGGACGGAAACTGGGGTGCCTATCGCCCCTACCTTGAGAACCTGATCGGCAACGTGAGGACCGAATGGGCGCAAGCGGTGGCCCGTCGGGCCGACTCGCTGCACGCCGCGGGCAACACGGTGGAGGTGAACTTCATCCTGAACTCCCGCGGTGAGATCGCCCGGGTCCTTTCCGTCCATCCTTCGCCGGGGACCGACCCGGCCGTGATCAAGGTCTGCGTGGACAGCCTCAGGGCCGGTTCCCCCTTCGGGGTGTGGACCGACGACATGGTCTCCGTTCTGGGCCCAAGCCGCGAAATAACGATCGGCTTCACTTATCGATAGGGCACGGCCCCTTTTCGCCGGTCCTGGTCAATCCAATACGGGATCCCTGACACGAAAGATGATGCGGGAAACGTTCTCGCGCACGACCGCATCGAGTGGCGACACCGCGCACCCGCGCCGCTCGCCCTCGAGCCAAGTCTCGTCCTCGATGATCTTTTGGACCGTCGTGCCCTCGCGGAAATAAACGGGATCAGCCGGATTCCTCGCGCCCGCCGGACCCAAGGCGCCGGAAAAGCCCGGCGATGCGGCATCAGAGCAGAAGTTCGGGAAGGACCGCCACGTCGGATCCAGAGCAATCATGGTGAAATAAACATGTCGCACTATACCCCCGGCGACGGCAGCGCGCTATGGGGTCTTTATTGGCCCTTGAAACCCACCCGGCGACCCAAGGGGTCATGCCTCACGGGATCCAGCTCAGTCCTGGGCCCGCACGGCCAGCCGGGCGGTGACGTTGCGCACGCCGCCGGTGTCCAGGGCGAGCGCGGTGGCGCGGCCGATCAGGTCGGCGGAGGGAACCGTCCCGGTCAGCGTGACGCGGCCGTCGTCCACCCGGACGGCGATGTCCCTCGCCGAGAGGTCCCGGTCGATGACGAACTTCGCCTTGATCACCGCGGCCATCCGCACGTCGCTCATCCGCTCGCCGGCCTCGGCGGCATTCTCCCTGAACACCTGCCCGGTGCGGGCGAGGTCGGAATTGATGTCATCCGGCCCCAGGTGCCACTCCCGGAGCCGATTGGAGATCGAGTCGCCCACGGATCCGCCCGGGTGCGCGAACGCCGCGCCGGGTTGGTCGCCGCGCTGGTCGTAGACGTGGACCGCATAGGCGCCTGCAAAGGCGCCGAGGATGAAGAAAAAGAGGGCTTTCATGGTGTGATTATCCGTTTTGATACCGAACGGCTGAAAATGTCGCCGGATTGCCCGGGAAACGCAAATTGCTTTGAATGCGGTGCGCCGCTGCCCTTCACTCATTTCCCCATGGCCAAGAAAACCGCCCTCGTCACCGGCGCCTCCCGCGGCATAGGCCGCGGCATCGCCATCGAGCTGGCCCGCGCCGGCTGCAACATCGCCATCAACTACGCGAGCAATGCCGCCGCCGCCGAGGAGGCCCTCACGCTTGTCCGGGCGGCCGGCGGCGACGGGGTCCTGATCAAGGGCGACGTGGCCGTTGCCGCCGACCGCGAACGGATGGTCGCCGAGACAATCGCCCGGTTCCAGCGGATCGACCTGCTCGTGAACAACGCCGGCGTCGCCCCGAACGTTCGGGCGGACCTGCTCGAGGCCGGTGAGGAGAGCTTTGACCGGCTTTATGCGATCAACCTCAAGGGCCCCTATTTCCTGACCCAGATCGTCGCAAAGCGGATGCTCGCGCAGGAGAAGGACTCCGAGGGTTTCCGGGGCCGTATCGTCACGATATCCTCCATCTCCGCGTACACGGCGTCGATCAACCGGGGCGACTATTGCGTGGTCAAGGCCGGCCTGGGGATGATGACAAAGCTGTTCGCCGACCGGCTGGCGAACGACGGGATCAACGTCTACGAGATCCGCCCGGGCATCATCGCCACGGACATGACCGGCGGCGTGAAGGAGAAATACGACCGGCTCATCATCGAGCAGGGCATCACGCCGATCCGCCGCTGGGGCCGGCCCGAGGATATCGGCCGGGCGGTCAGGGCGATCGCGGAGGACCGGTTTCCCTTCTCGACCGGAGCGGTGTTCGATGTCGACGGCGGGTTTCATCTGCACCGGCTCTGAGCAAGCCGCAACAAATGCTCTGCACCTGCCAGTCCGGTTTCGAGGGGCTGCTGGAGCGCGAGCTGGCGGCGGCCGGGGCCGCTCCCGGGGAAAAGGGTCCCGGGTGGGTTCTGGCCCCATCCGTTCCCGCGGAGTCGGCGCTCGCATTTCCGCATCTCCTCCTTCGGGACCCCGCTGAGATCCGGGGCGAGTCGGTCAATGAACTTGCGCAGCGGCTGCTCGATTTTTTCGCCTCCAGCCTCGCCGGAGAGCGGGTCGAGGCGGCGTGGCCGTGCCTCTGGCTCGAGGTCCGCGAGCCGGTGGGGCTTGGGCGGAGGGCCGCCGCCGTCGAGGGAGCCTTCATGGAGCTGCTGCGGAAGCGCTTTTCACGGGTGGCGAGGCTCGCCACGGCCAGCCAACCCCCGGGTGTCGGCGCGGCGCGGGGGCTCTTCGTCCGTTTTGTCGACTTCGGGCGCGCCTACGCATCCCGCGAAGCCTTCGTGAACGGGCAGTGCCGCCGGGCGGACGACCCGCAGGCCCCGTCCCGTTCCTACCTGAAGCTCGAGGAGGCGTACGGGATCCTCGGCGCCGAACCCCAGCCCGGCGAGTCGGTCGTCGACCTGGGGGCCGCTCCCGGTGGTTGGAGCTACAGCGCCGCCAAGAGGGGCGCCCGAGTCCTTGCGATCGACAACGGGCCGCTCAAGGGCGGCGCCCACAACCACCCCCAGATCATCCATCGCTGCGAGGATGCCTTCAAGTTCAAGCCCGACGAAGGGGTGAGGCACGACTGGCTCCTGTGCGACCTGGTGGAGGAGCCGCACCATGTGGTCCGGCAAATCGCCGAGCCGTGGCTCCGTCAGCGCTGGTGCCGGCGATTCGTGATCAACCTGAAGTTCGGCCGCGTCGACCCGATCGCTCTCGCGCGCGAGCTCCGAGCCGCGGATTCGGTTTTCTCAACCGCAGCCGACGGCGTCCGCATCCGGCACCTCTATCACGACCGCGAGGAATTCACGATTACCGGAACGGCCCGCTAGCGGCCGAGCCGGCGCAGGACCAGCTCGTAGTTCCTGCGCGCGTTGGCGTCGTTAGGGTCGAGCTGGAGCGCCGCCCGAAGCTCGGCGGCCGCCTCCGGAAACCGCCCGGACCGGGCGAGCACCGCGCCGAGATTGGCATGGACGCCGGGGACGTCCCCGCCCACGCGCAGCGCCTGCCGGTACGACTCAATCGCCTCTCCCAGGCTTCCGAGCTGCGACTGGGCCAAGCCGAGGTTGTAGTAGACGCCGCCGTTGTCCGGGTCGATTTTTACGGCCTCCCTGTACTGGGACACGGCCTCCGCCAGCCTCCCCTCCCTAAAGAGGGCGTTGCCCAGGCCGCAGCGGGCCTCCCCGGACCTCGGGTCGATCCGAACACCGGCCTCATACTGCGCGACGGCCTCCTCGAGCCTGCCCTGGCCTGCAAGCGCGTCGCCCAACCCGAGGCGCGGCATGGCGTCATCAGGCCCGAGCCGCACCGCCTCCTGGAACTGCGAGGTGGCCTCGTCGACCTTGCCATCCTCGGCCAGGGCCTTGGCGAGATTGCACCGCGCAAAGTAGTTGTCGGGTCGCTGCTCGACTATCGCCTGGTAAAACGCCGTCACGCTCCGGTAGTCCTCATTGCGCCGCACCGTCCGCCAGCCAAGCAGGACACCCAGCGCAAGAAATACATACAGGCTTCGGGCGCCGAGCCATGAGCACAGGAAGGCCGCAACCAGCGCGATCAGCGCGATCAGCGGCAGATACATGTGGTGCTCGCCGGCCGACTGTCCGGCAATCGGGACCACGCTGGAGGTCGGCGAGAGGATCACGAAATACCAGCATCCCAGGAACCCGAGCACGGGGCGGAACCGGAGTGCGACCGCGGTGAGCGCGACCAGGACGAGAAGGACCAGGGCATAGAGGGCGACTTCCCCGACCGAGGTATTGAGGACCGTGAGCCCAAAATCGACGACCTGGGGATGCGGCCAGAACGCGAGCCGGATGTAATTCACGACCACCCGGCACTCCGTCAATCCGTAGGTCCACCACGTCACACCCGTTCCATAGCCCACCTGATAGTCATGCGCCCGGCCGCCGCTCCACTCGTAGGCGAAGAGAACCCAACTGAGCATGAGGCCAAGGTAGTAGCGCCAGTGGCCGAGCCAGGCCTTGCGGAACGTCCCGGAGACAAAGGTGCGGTCGTAGAGGAATACGATCACCGGCGCGGTGATCATCACCTGCTTTGTCGCCATCCCGAGGGCGCAGGCAATAATCGATAGCCACCCCCAAAGCCGCCGCCCTGCGCCCGAGTCCGCCGAAGTCCCGCCATGCGGGACGAAGGAGGACCTGACAGCCGAAGAATCGCCGCCAGAAAATCGAATAAAACAATACAGCGTCAGGAGGTAAAACAACCCCATCAACGATTCGGCGCGCTCGTAAATATAAGTCACCGACTCGGTGTTCAGCGGGTGGACTGTCCAGAGAAGCGCCACGCCGAAGGCGAAAACGAGCCGCTGGGGGCTCTCCCCGGTCCGCATCGTTAGCGTCCGGTGCACCACGCCAAAAAGGACCAGTCCGGCGAGCGCGTGTATGATGAGGTTGACGACGTGATACCCCTGGACGGACAGGCCCCCCATCGCGAAATTGACGGCGAACGAAAGGTTCAGGATTGGCCGGCCGCCGCTGAATGTGGTCGGCGGGGGCGAAAACACCGGCCCCAGCGGCCACAGGTGGCGGATCGACGGGTTATTGACGGTCGTTACGAGGTCGTCGAGGACGAAGGGACCCGAGAAGGAATTGTGGTAGGCGGCGAGCGCCGCCAGGACGATGCCCCCTGCAGCCAGGGCAATTCCCGCCCGGGGCGAGAAGGAACCCGGTTTGTGCTCCAGACCCGGATTCTTTGGGCGCGCGCTTTGGGGGGCCATGCGAGGTCGCCAGATGAGGGACACGCCTCCGAAAAGTCAATCGACCGGCCGGCGCCGGGGGCTCGAAAATTGCGGTTGCCCCCGGGGGAAGCCCTTGGTTCCATCGCCGCCCGTTTCCCAATGAAAAACCTCCGCCTCATTTCAGCCTCGATCCTGATCGCCTCGCTTGCCGCGGTCGCACCCGCGCTTCACGCCGACACCGCCTCCCCGGCGGCGCCCGCGCCCGCCAAGGCGGAAACCTCCACTCCCCTCGAGATCCAGATGCACCGCATCGGCAAGTCGGTGAAGGCGCTCAAGAAGCTGATCGGCGACCCGACAAAGAACGCCGCCTCCCTCCAGCTCGTCGCCGTGATCCGCGACGCGGCGAACACCTCGCTGACGCTGGTTCCGAAGAAGGCGGCGGACCTCTCGGGGCCCGCCCGGGACAAGTTTGTCGCCGATTACCAGGCCGGAATGAAGCAGTTCATCGCCGGCGTGGACAAGCTCTCCGAGGCGCTCGCGGCCGGCGACAACGCCGCAGCGCTCAAGGACCTCCGCGACCTCTTCGGGATCGAAAAGCAGGACCACAAGCTGTTCCGAAAGCCCGAGGATCGCTGAACCGGGGCAGGTCCAGCGGCCGGATCCGTTCCATGACCCGGTCGTGCACGTCGTCCAGGTAGTCCCGGGCCGCCTCGCTCAGCGAGCCCACGCTGCGCATGCTGGCGAGCATGACCCGGGTTGCCGGCGCCACGTTCGAGCGGAGGAGGGCGGTGATCTGGCCGGCGATTTCGGCCTCCTCGAGGGCCGCCACTGGACCGGGACCGGGGTCGCAGAGCATGTTGTCGGGGGATTTCGCCCGCGACTCCTGGACGGCGAGGCCCTCCAGTGAGTGAACCCGGGGCCTGAGCCTGTGCCAGTAATAGGCGTCGGGGCCGAGCTTAAGATGCGCGCAAAGTTCGGCCTCCGTCGGCGGCGGCCGGCCGCGGGCCTCGCATTCGGCCAGGTAACGATCGATCCGGTGGCCGATTCGGTGCTGGTTGATCGGGAACGAAATCAGGGATCCGAATTTCTGGCGCTGCCGGCTGAGGTGGTAGCGGATCCAGTAGCTGGCAAAATACCCGAACCGGGCCGCGCGTTCGCCGGGCACATACCGATCGATCGCGTCGAGCAGCCCGGAGGACGCTGCGCTCAGCAGGTCGGATGCGTCGGGGCCTCCCGACTGGCGCGCCGCCGCCTGCGCCAGCCCGAAGTTGCTTGAGAACAGGTGCTCCCTGAGGAGGGACAGCCGCCGGCACGAGTCGTCGGCGAGTGGGTCGGTCTCCCGAAGGCCCGGAGATGCCGATCCGGCAATCTCAAGGTAGCTGCAAACCGGCATCGCGGCCGCGAGAAACGCCGCCAGGGCCGCTGCCCCCTGCGGGGAAGCCTCGGCGCCGGCGATGAGGCCCAGGAGTTCGCGGCGCCGCGCAATGCTCAGTCTGGCGGTACGCCACGCCCGCGGCGGCTTGCCGGAGTTCCCCCCCTTTCGGGCCTGCCGCTCCGGTTGCGCGTCCAGCCAGCGGCGGATCACCCCGGGGTGGGCCGCAAGGCGGTGGGCGACCTCGGCCTGGAGCGCATGGAAGGCCACGAAGTTTTCCTGGTTCCGGGTGTAGGCGGGAGACGGGTTCATTGGCGGGCTGGAAACTATAGCAACCGCTTCAGATATCCCTACCCCCCAATAGTGACTGGTGGGCCTGGGGTGTTTCCCTGGTCCGCGCAGGGTAACTGTTGCTATCCACCGACCCTTGCCATTGTCGGGGATGGACCCAGAACCCACCCCGGAGGCCGCCCTCGGCGTCTGGCTGGCAGGGGGGATCACCTCCCGATCCCACCCGGTGCTCGAATTCGCCCTGCGGACCTTCCTAAATCCCCTCGGGATTGAAGCCGAGTCGCTCGAGGCGGAACCCTTCAGCGCACTTGAGTCCGGCGTTGGAACCTGGTGGCTGCGCCAGCCTGCCTGGAATCCCTCCCGCTTCGACCCCGGTCATCCCGCCGCGCCGGATATCCGGCCAATCCTCGATCATGCCGATGAATTCACGGTGGCCGTCGACGACCAGGGAATCCTGGCGCCCGCCCTCAACTCCCAAACGGCCGGCCCCGAGGCGCGGCGCTTCGTGGAAGACCGCGAGGCGGTGTGGCGCGCGGTCCGCCACACCATTCATGCCTCCCAAGACGCGGAGGCGTTCATCTTCGCGGCGGCCGGGCTCATCCTGGCCAACGATCCGGCAGCCGCGGCGTATGCGCGCGGAGACCACTCGTCCTTCTGCGCGTCGGTTCTTGGACGCCTCCGCGAGGCCGCCGGCGAAAGTAGGGAATCGGGCGACGGATGAAGGCGGGCGCGCGCCAGCGCGGAGGCGACTCCAGGGGTATCCAATATTCCGGACAGGGGTAAACCCGCCAGACCGCCGGCGCTTCGGGGTAGCGGAGCGGCGCTTCCGGCAGGCCCGCCGGAGCGGGCGAGTCCAGCACGCCCCCTGCGTCAAATTCACGGCAGGCCGACGACACAACGCGCCGCAGCGCATCCTCGGCGCGCCTGACCCTGCCGCGCAGGTCCCGGGTGATGACGGGTGCCCCAAAGGCCACCAGCGCTGCGAGCAGCGCCGCGGCAGTGAGGGTTCCGCCCAGCGTGAATCCCCCGGTTCGCCTGAATTCCGACGTGCGATTGTCCACGGCGGAATAATGGCAACTGCAGTTGCCATTATTCAGACATGCCCAACCCACGAAGACTGCCATCACTCCTCGCCCTTGGAATTGCCGCCTCCCTCGCCCTTGGAGACGCCCGGGGCCAGCCCGGCCTGCAATGGTCCCAGGGAGACCCCAGCCCGGAGGAGCAGCAGGCCATGGAGTGGCTCAATGCCGCCCGGGCCGATCCGCCGGGAACCCTCGCGGGGATCCTCGGGCTCGGCGGGGCCGATCCCGTCATCGCCGGTTTCCTGCTCGCCCAGGAGCCGGTCACCGCCGGCGAACTCGTCCAGTGGGCCCGCGCGGGAATGACAACGGCGCTTGCCAACGCCGCCGCCTACCCGAACTCCGAGGCGATCAGCCAGGAGCCCCTTGCCTTCTATCCCCTCTTTGAACAGGAGGCGCTGGCCCTGGCGATCGGCGCAGCGCCCCCGGCGGTCAGCTTCCCCCCCCTGCGCCAGCCGCCCGCCTACATTTATCCGGTCCCCATCTTTGGCGGAGCTCTCCTCAGCGGCCCGTCCGCGGTGATCAGCGGCCCAAATGCGACGGGAGGCGGCGCGACGTTCGGCCCCTACGGGGCAAACCCGATCGAGGTGTCCCACGCCAACCTCTACGACGCGTCGATCACGCCGCGGGAGTGGATCCTGACCAGCCTCACCGCATCCTACCCTTCGGGAACGTGGAGCCCGCCGCCCGACTTCCTGCTCCAGGGCGACTCACTTCCCGACCTCACGCTCGGCCACACGCGGATGGCCGGGATCGCGATCCTGCCGGGGCAGAATGGCGGCCGGATCCTCACGCTTGCAAAGGCCAGCGGCGAATTCCTCACGCGCAGCGACCTGCCCTTCGGGGCGGCAAACACCGTCTTCATCACGGGGGTCGCCTACCGGGACGCCAACTCAAACGGGGTCTACGACCCGGGCGAGGGAATTTCGGGGACGAGCATCACGCCCGACAGGGGCGACTGGTACGCCGTCACCTCGTCGTCCGGCGGTTACGCGATTCCCGTCCCGGCCAATTCGGGCGCCTACACCCTGACCGCGACGGGACCCGGCGGATGGAAGGCGGTGGCGAGCGTCGCCGTTGGTGCCGCCAGCATCAAGGCCGACTGGCCGCAGCCGGCCGCCCCCGCGGTAATCCCCGCCCAGGTGAGCGTCCCCGAGTCGGACGGATCCGGACAGATCACCGGGTTCTCGGGCCGGGGGCTGGTCGAGGACGGGAGCGGGGTGCTCATCGGGGGCTTTTCCATCAGCGGTCCCCCGGGCGCCCAAAAAACCCTCCTGATCCGCGGGGTCGGACCATCGCTGTCCACGGTGGGATTCCCAGCCGCCGCGTGCGTCCCGGCGACCCGCATCCGGCTTTTTTCCGGATCGTCGGTCATCGCCTGCAACCAGGGATGGGCGAGCGCCCCGGACGGCGGAGCGGCGGCATCCCACGGAGCCGCACAGGTCGGCGACTTCCCCCTCGTGAACTGGTCCGGGGGCGGCGGTGACAGCGCCCTGGTCGTGACGCTTCCGCCCGGGAACTACTCGGTCCTTCTCTCGCCAGCCACAGGCACCGCCGCACCCTTCCAATCGGGCCATGCGGGCCTGGTCGAGGTCTATGATCTGAGCGCGGGCGACGGCAGCCGACTGGTGAACGTCTCAGAGCGCGGGTTGGAGGGCCCGGGCAGCCAGACGATGATCGCGGGCTGCACCCTGTCCGGCACCGGTCACCGGCGCCTGCTGCTGCGCGCCTCGGGCCCATCGCTCTCCACGGTGTTCGGCCTTCAGGGAACGCTCGCGCGCCCAACGCTCACCCTCTTTGACAGCTCGGGAACCGCGTTTGCAGCCAACGATGACTGGAGCGTTTCACCCGAGACCGCGCAGATTGCGGCGCTCGCGGCGGCGTGCGGGGCCTTCTCATGGCTTCCAGGCAGCGGCGATGCAGCCGTCCTCACGCTCGTCCCGCCGGGGAGTTTCACCGCTGTGCTGGGATCCGCGCCCAATACGCCCGCGGGAGGCTTGGCCCTGATTGAGTTCTATGAAACGCCCTAGCGCTGCAGTAGTCGCGGTCCTCTTCCTGGCGGTGCCGCTGCTTGCCGACAGCAATCCGCAGCCAACGCAGCCGGCGGACTCCGCCAGCCCTCCCTTTGGCGCCGCCGGCATCAACCAGCCCTTTCCCGACAGCGTCTACGGCGCCGACCATGCGGGAAGTTCGATTGCGCTTACCCATCCTTTCCTGGGTCCCTTCGGCAACACCGACCGGTCGCACGGCGTCATCACCTACCGCGTCGCCCCGTTCTCACCGCGGAACTCGGAGGGTGTCTACGGCATGGATGTGTGGCTGGAGCAGCAGGACGCTTCCGGCAACTGGGGGCTGGCCGGCGCAAACGGCGGGGTCTCCGACCAGGGCCGTGTCTACGAGCCGGTGAACACGCCAAATCCCGGACCGAGCCCGTCGTACACGTTCACGTGGACGTACGCCGCTGCGCCGCTCCCGGCCAACACCAACTTCAGGGCCTTCATCTATGTCTACCTCTACAACCAGGGCGGGGGAAGCCAGGGCAATTTCGAGGTGGCCAGCGCGATCGGGCCGGTCAATTCAGGCGCGGCGAACGATCCTCCCCGGATCAACTGGACGCCTTCATCAGGGGCCATCAACCCGGCGCTGGCCTCGGCGGGAAATTCCTACGTGATCTCCGCCGACGGCCAGGATGACAACGGGAACCTGGCGGCGGTCAGCATCAACCGAAACGGGCAGCCCTTCGCCTACGCCGGCGGCGGCAACGGCTTCAGCGGAAATTCGCAGAATCCGGCGAGCGACGGCGCGGGCACGGCAACCTACACCGCGTGGGCCACGGACGCTCTCGGCGCCCAGTCGCCGACGATCACGTGGACGGTGACGATCACAGGGGCCCTCAGCCAGGCACCGGTGAGTTCGTCCGACGCAACCCTCCCCTACTACACGCAGCCCTTCACCCCGGCTTACATGGGAGGCTCCGGATCGGGCGCCTGGCAATTTTGCGTTGCCAACTTCACAAGCTGGACGGTGGCCCGCGACGCGAACGCCGGCACGGAGTTGCCGCCGACAAACGCCTGGGCGTCAAGTTGGATGCCGCCGGCCCCCGGCGCCTACTATTTCTGGGTCGCGCGCGACGGCGACGGCGCCTACGCACCCTCAACGCCTGTCGGCCTTTACACGCTCACGGTCACCCCCTCGCCTCCCGTGGGCTACTTCGACACGGTCTCCCCACCAAGCCTGGTCCAGGGCCAGGCCGCCGGTGGGAGCGGATGGGCGGCCGATCCGCAGATGGGGGCTCCCGTCTCCTCGGTGGAAATCGCCCTGGACGGCGGAGCCGGAGGGACCTTCGCCGCGAGCCTCGGCGGCTCCCGGCCCGATGTGCAGCAGGTCAGCCTTGAGGCCGGACACTGGTCGCCCCTCGACATCACGAACTCCGGATGGTCCTTCAGCATTCCCTCAACCGGGCTCACCACCGGAAACCACCTCCTGACCGCGACGGCGTACGACAGCAGCGGGCTGTCCACCGTGCTCGGATCCCAGACCTTCACGGTCGTTGCCGCCGCCGGATCCGGCGGCGGCACGGGCTCCCCGCCCACCCAGCCCTCCCAGCCGGCCGCTCCGTCCCAGCCGACCTCCCCCACCTCCACCCCGACGACGCCGAGCGGAGGAGGAGGAGGGAATACCGGGAACGGGGGGACCGCCCCGCCCCCCTCGACCGTCCGGATTCGTTTCAATGCGACGGGCTCCGAGGCGGTGGTCCGAGGCCCGGGCTCCGGGACCTCGATGATCTGGACCGACCCGTCCGGACTGCAGAGTTCTCCTTGGCCAACCTTCGCCAATCCCCAGCCCGCCGCCACTGCCCCGGGGTCAACTGCCCTGCCCGCCGTTCCAAATGCACCCAATCTCCGAAATTGAACCTGCCAACCACCGGCGCCTATCAAGAAACAAAACCCCTTGACCGAGTGGCCATTTTGGCCACGCACTGTGGCTCGCCCTGGTAATTCCACCGTGGGGCCGAAAACAAAAGCGGATGTGAACCCAGCCCTGAACTTGGCCCGTTCGGGCCGCTTGCCCAAGACGTATGGCGAACTTGTGGCCCTGCATGTCCCACGCCCGATCGGCGACAAGGTTGCCTATGACAATACAGTGGCCGTCGTTGACGCGTTGGCCGGACATGCGCTGAACCCCGATTAAGAGGACTATTTGGAAATCCTCAGCGATCTCCTCGAATCCTACGAAGAGAAGAATCTACGACCTTTTCGAGGGTTTTCCGTCCAGGAGATTCTCCGTTTTCTTCTGGAGGAAAACAGGCTAACCGGAGAGGATCTCGCAAAGCTGCTCAAGGTGGATCGCTCAGTGGCCTACAAGATATGTTCAGGATCATTTCCCGCACTCCCGAACAGAAGGCTGATCTCGCAGGAGCGTGGGCGCAGCCCGATGAAGACTTTTTTTCCGCAGGTGCCAGTAGGCGGTCGACTTGGCACGCCACGCCAGCATAACCGGGCAAGGCAGGAAAGGTCCGACTTCTACACAGCTTAGCGATGGCACCTCCCGAAATCACATTCCGCGGTTTGGCCCGAACCGATTTCCGGACCTTGCGACTTTGGCTGAACACACCGCATGTATACGAGTGGTGGGGGCGCAGGATGGGAGTTGGTGCCCTCGGGGGAGATGGCGACGACGCTGCGACAGAGATCCAAGTTGAGGCAAAATATGGCCCAGATCTCGACAATGGGGGCCCTACTCATCGGTACCTCATCGAGGTCGACGGCGCCGCGGTCGGCTTGATCCAGTGGTACAGGCTAAGTGACTTCCCTGACTACGCTCGTGCGGTCGGCGAGGATCCGACCGATAGTGCAGGTATCGATTTCTTTATCGGAGGTCCCGCTGCTTTGGGCCGCGGCCTGGGTGCGCGCTCCATTGAGGCCTTCATAACCACAGTCGTCTTTCGAACCAATGGGGTGGCTCGTGCAGTCGCCGGTCCAGCAGAAGACAACCTCCGGTCCATTCGGACCCTGGAGAGAGCGGGTTTCCGACGCGTTCGTAATGCCACCGTCGCGGGTGAGCCCGGACCAGAGGCAGTGATGGTCCGCCCCAAGGAAATTGGCCCGCACTGGATCTAAACCGGTCGGTTTTGAAACACCCTCACTGAGCAGGCAGATGGTCGAGGTAGGATTTCGCCAGGGGATCGCCGGGCTTCAGGGCCATGGCGGTCAGGAAGTGGCTGCGGGCCTCGGCGATCCGGCCGAGCTGGGCCAGCGCGCGGCCCAGGCCGAGGTGGGCTCCGGCGGTGTTGGGATTCTCGCGAATCGCATTCTCGAAGTGCGCCGCGGCCTCCCCCGGACGGCCGAGGTCGAATAGGGCACGGCCCATTCCGATCTCCGCATTGGGAAGATCCGGCCACTGGCGCAGCGCCCGGCCGTAGTGCCCGACGGCATCGCGGGGCCTGCCCTCGCCCTCAAGCGCGTCACCCAGGTTGACCTCCGTCTGCATGAAGTCCGGCCGCAGCCGCTCGACGGTGCTGAACTCAGCGGCGGCCTCCGGGTAGTTTTTTGCGGCCAGGGTCACCAGCCCGCGGTTGTAGTGCACCTGGTAGGAGTTCGGCTTCAGCGCGAGTGCCCTGTCGAGGTAGATGCCGGCTTCCTGCAGCCGGCCGAGTGCGGCGAGGGCCAGCCCGAGGTCGTTGTCCGCCTCAAGGATGTCCGGGTTGCTTGCGAGGGCCGCCTCATAGTGGGGGATCGCCTCCCTCACCCGCCCCTCGTTGAACAGGAGAAGCCCAAGGTTGGTTTCGGCGATCCACGCCCCGTGATTCTTGCTGATGGTGGCCCGGTAGAGCGTCTCCGCATCGCGGTAGATGCGGCACTGCCGGTAGGTCGCCACCGAAAGGCACCCGATCACCGCGGCGGCAACGAGCACGCCCCCGGGTCCCCTGCCCACCCAGCGCGACCATCCCGCCCCCGCCAGCGCGACCACCCCGATGATCGCAATGTGTTGGTAGTGGTCGGCGACCAGCGAGTACTTCATGAAGTACACGTCCACGAATCCCATTACGGGAAGCAGCGCAACGCAGTAGAAGCCCCATCCGAAGAGAAGTGGGCGCGACCACGACTTCCGCCGGACCCAAAGGACGGCCGTCACCGCAGCGACCGCCGTGAGCGGCAGCCACCAGCGCATGCCGTCCGCGCGGATGTCCCACTGTGGGTAGATGAACGTCAGGTTCCAGGGCCACACCGCCTTGCCCAGGTAAAAGCCGATCACGGCGGCAGCCCCCAGCAGCCGCTCCAGCCAGCCGGCCTGCCGGATGACCACGGACGTGCCGTGCCTTTGGAACCACACGTCCACCGCGGCCAGCGCGGCCGCGACAACGAAGAAGGGCGCCAGCCGCAGGAGGTCGCGCGGGGTCACCGGCCGGCACCAGGCGATGATCCCCAGGAAAACCAGCGGCAGGACGGCCACCGAGCCCTTGCTCAGCATTCCCAGGACGAAGGCACCCAGGCTCAGCGCGTAACACCCCTCTTTCCCCTCCGACATCCCCCAGCCCAGGAACCACCAGGTCGAGCCCAGGAGGAAGAGCATCGCCAGCAGGTTTTTTTGCTCACTGATCCACGCGACCGTCTCCACATTCACCGGGTGCACCGCAAAGAGGAACGCGGCGACGTACGCGCCCGGGACCCGCATCCGCCCGAGCACCGCCCAGAGCAGCAGCGCTTCCGCGGCATGCAGCCCCACGCTCACCGCGTGGTATCCGGCCGCCCCCAAGCCCCACAGCCGGAACTGCAGCCAGAACGAGGTCATCGTCACAGGCCAGTAATCGGGCGTGTCGGTGGACGACCAAATCCGTCGCAGCCCCTGCGCCGACCGGAGAAGCCAGTCGTTTGTGACAAGCGTGTCGTCGTCCCAGACAAAGCCGCTTCGAAGCGCCGGAATGTAGGCCAGGGCTGTCACCCAGCAGAGAACGAGGATGCCTCCCGCGATGAGCGCGGTCGACGGCTTCCGGCTGTCGATCGGGAGTGCCATGCGTTAGGGGTTAGGGCCGCTGCTGCATCGCGGCGAGCCGGGCGAGGTTGGCCTTCGCCTCGGCGTCGTCCGGGCTCAGCCGCAGGGCTTTTTCGAATTCGCCGCGCGCCTCCGCATTCCTGCCAAGCTGGGCCAGGGTGCAGCCCAGATTGTTGTGGATCGCCGGGTCGGCCGGCTGGAGCCGGGAGGCTTCCGCAAACTCCGCCGCAGCTTGGTCGAGCCGTCCCGCCTGGGCAAGGGCCGCGCCGAGGTTGTCGTGCGCCAGGACAAAATCGGGCCGAAGCCGGATCGCTTCGCTGAATGCCGCAATCGCCCGGTCCGGTTGGCCCGACTGGGCGCACGCCTCTCCCAGGTGGTTTTGGCCCTCGGCGAGCGCCGGCTTGATTCGATTGGCAGCCTCGAATTCAGCGGCCGCCTCGGCGTAGCGGTGATCGTCGCCCAGGGCGATCCCGAGATTGTAGCGGGCCTCCCACGAGCCCGGGTTGAGCCGCTCCGCCTTTCTCAGGAAGACTATGCCCTCGGCCGGGCGCCCGAGGACGGCAAGGGAGATGCCCATGTCAATATCGGCCTCCACGAGGTCGGGCTTGTTCCGGAGGGCAGCCTCGTAGTGGGGGATGGCCTCCCGCACCCGCCCGGTGTTGAACAGGATCAGCCCGAGGTTCGTGTCGGCGATCCATGCACGTGGATTCTTCCTGAGGGTCGCCCGGTAGAGGGTCTCCGCATCGCGATAGATCCGGCACTGCCGGTAGGTCGCCACCGTAAGGCACCCGATCACCGCCGCCGCCACCACCCATCCCGCGCGTCCCCTCCCCGCCCAGCGGGACCATCCCGCACCCGCCAGCGCCACCACCCCGATGATCGCAATGTGCTGGTAGTGGTCGGCGACCAGCGAGTACTTCATGAAGTACACGTCCGCAAATCCCATGACAGGAATCAGCGCCACGCAGAAGAATCCCCACCCGAATAACAGCGGGCGGGACCTGCCTTTCCGCCCGCCCCACAGGACGGCCGTCACCACCGCCACCGCGCCCAGCGGCAGCCACCAGCGAAGGTCGCCCGCGGTGACGTGCCACTCCGGGTAAATGAACATCAGGTTCCAGGGCCACACCGCCCTGCCCAGGTAAAAGCCCACGACCGCGGGGGCCCCCAGCAACCGCTCGAGCCAGCCGGCCTGCCGGATGACCAACGGCGACCCGTGGCTCTGGAACCACACGTTCACGGCCGTCAGCACCGCCGCGACAACGAGGAAGGGCGCCAGCCGCAGAATATCACGAAGCGTCACCGGCCGGTGCCAGGCAATGATCCCGAGAAAGACCAGCGGCAGGATCGCGACGGAGCCCTTGCTCAGCATGGCCAGCGTGAAGGCCCCCAGGCTCAGCGCATAGCACCCGGCCCTCCGCTCCGCTATCCCCCATCCGAGGAACCACCAGGTTGATGCCAGGAGGAAGAGCATCGCCATCAGGTTCTTCTGCTCACTGATCCAGGCGACCGTCTCCACGTTCACCGGATGCACTGCAAAGAGGAACGCGGCAACGTACGCACCCGGGATCCGCATCCGCCCGAGCACCGCCCACAGCAGCAGCGCCTCTGCGACATGCAGCCCGACGCTCACTGCGTGGTACCCGGCCGCCCACGTCCCCCACAGCCGGAACTGCAGCCAAAACGAGGACATCGTAACCGGCCAGTAGTCCGCCGCCTCCGCGGTGAACCAGAACTTCCGAAGCCCGGAGGCCGAGCGGACGAGGCTGTTGCCGGTCACGAGCGTGTCGTCGTCCCAGATGAAGCCGCTCCGCAGCGCGGGCAGATAGGCGACGACGGCCACGCAGCAGAGCACCAGCGCTCCGACGATGACCGCCGGCGACAACGCCCGATTGCAGGGAATAGGCTGCGGGTCAGGGCTCATGGCGGGATCCGGGCTCGGGATACACGTTCGTACGCGCGGAGGCGTCGTCGGGCCTGAGCCGCAGGGCCTCCTTGGCCTGCACGCGGGCCTCGGCAAAACGGCCGAGCTGGGCCAGCGCGGCGCCGAGGTTGTCATGCGCGTCGGCATCATCGGGCCGGAGACGGACCACCTCCTGGAATTGGGGGACGGCCTCCTGCAACCGGCCCGCGCGCGCCAGCGCAACGCCGTAAATTTCCCTGAACCCGGCGTTGCCCGGCACGAGCCGCACCATCGCCTCGAAATGGGGCAGCGCCTCGTCCGCCCGACCCGCCTTCACGAGGGCGCTGCCGAGCCGGTAGTGGGTGTCCGGGCGTTCGGGATCGATCCTCAGGCACGTCTCGTAGCTGGCAATCGCCTCGTCCCAGCGCCCCTCAAGCGCCAAGGCGTCGCCCAGGTTGAAATGGATTGTAGCCGGTGTCGGGTCGATCGCCAGCGCCCGCTGGTAAGCGGCGATCCCCTCGGCGGCGTGTCCGCTGTCGGCGAGCGCCCGGCCCAGGTTGTTCAGCGCCTCCACATAGTCGGGCTTAATCCGGATCGCCTCGCGATAGTGCGCCATCGCCCCGGCGGAATCGCCCTTGCGGGCGAGCATGATCCCAAGGTTGTACTGCGCCACCTCGTTGCCCGGGAACCGGTCCACCGTGTCATTCCAAATGGAGAACTCGCTTTGGTAATCGCGGTTGCGCAGCGATGTCATAACGCCGCAACCCAGGGCCAGGATGACGCAGGCGGCCACCGCGGCCCGCGCTGCGACCGCCGCCCGGATCGCGAAAACCGCGACGGCGACCACCGCGGCCAGCGGCAGGTACATCCGGTGCTCGGCGATCGTCTCAGTGGCGACGGGGACAATGCTGGAACTGGGCGCGAGTATGATGAAGAAGCAGGCGCCGCAAAAACCGAGCTCCCGGCCGCGTCCCGCAAGGAAACGCGGCGCCCATCGGACGGGCCCAAACAGGAGCGAAAGCGTCGCGGCGAGGAGAATGCCGACGATGGCAAGGTCGGCCAGCAGCTCGGCCTCCGGCGCGGCTGCCGCCGATCCGTAGAAAAACACCAGGGGCGTGGGCCAGAGGGAAAGCCGCAGGTAGTGCGCGACGGCGCCGACCTGAATCACGCTGTAATCAAACGACGAGATCGCGGCGTGGAATCCCGCAGTCCCGCCGCGGTTGCCGGTGCTGAGCATCAGCGCTGCCAGGATCAGCCACGCGCAGGCGAGGCCGATGTAGAAGCGCCGCCGAAGGACCCACGCTTGGCGGAAGGTCCCGCTGACAAAAGTGCGGTCGTAGAGGAGGACGAGGATAGGAAGCGTCGCGGCAACCTCCTTCGTCGCGGAGCAAAACCAACAGGCGGCGACCGCAAAAACCTGAAACATCTTTGCAGATGGCTGAGGGCACTCTTCAGAAACCTGAGACCTGAGACCTGAAACCTGAAAGCCGGATTCGGGACCGCAATCAACTGAGCGGATGAAGAGGTAGAGGGTTAGGAGGTAGAAAAATCCCATCAGGGATTCAGCCCTTTGGCTGATGTAGGTGACGGATTCGGTTTGGAGGGGGTGCAGGGTCCAGATGAGGGCGATGCCGCATGCGAGGCCGGTCGCTCCCGCCATTCCCAATCGGGCGAGGGTTCGGCGAATTATCCCGAAGAGGGTTAGGCCGGCCAGGACATGGATCGCCAGGTTGGCGGCGTGGTACCCCCACACGTTCAGGCCCCCGAAGGCATAATTGATGGCAAAGGACAGGTTGGCGATCGGCCTCCCGGTCACCGGCATTCCCTCCGTCGGCGGGCTGAGCGGCGCCCAGATCGGCCACAGGTGCCGGATCGTCCGGTTTTGGGCGATCGTCCCGAAATCGTCGAAGACAAAGGGGCCGTGGAAGCTGTTCGCGTAGGCCGCCAACGCCGCCGCCGCGATGATGCCGCCGGCCAAAAAGACAGTCCGGTGCGACACGGGATCGCCCTGGGCTTCGGCGATGACGGGGCGCGGTTGCGGGGATTCCATGGGACGGCGGCGGTGTTGGTTGCCTACCGGGGAGCGGGCAGCCGGGCAAGATTCGACCGCGCCGCAGCGTCGTCGGGCCTGAGGCTCAGGGCCGCCTCGAATGCCGCGCGGGCCTCGGAATATCGGCCCAGGCGCGCAAGGGCGATTCCCCGATTGTTCTGCGCGCCGGAAAAGCCGGGCCGCAGAAGGAGCGCCCGGTCGAGGTGCTCAAGGGCCCCGGCAAGCTGGCCCGCGTCCGCGAGCGTGTTGCCCCAATTGTACTCGGCCTCGGCGTAGTCGGGCCGCAACTCCAGGGCGCTGCGGTATTCCGCAATCGCCTCGGAGACGCGGCCGGTGCCCTCAAATGCCAGGCCCAGGTTGTTGTGAACCTCGGGAAGGTAGGGCTTCAGGCGAATCGCCTCCCGGTAGTGCGCGATCGCCTCATCGGTCCGCCCCGCCGCCGCCAGCGCCAGGGCGATATTGTTCCGGGTCTCCGCGTCGTTTGGCACGAGCTGAAGCGCCCGTCCATACTCCTGCAGGGCCTCACTCGCCCTGCCCTCCCGGACAAGGATGTCGGCAAGGTTCGCGTGCGCCTTCGCGTAGGCAGGGTTGAGCCGCAGCGCCTCGCGGCACTGCGTTTCGGCCGCTGCGGCGTCCCCCCGGCCCAGCAGGGCGTAACCGAGGTTGTTGTGCGCCACCGGATTCTCGGGCATCTTGCCGACCGTGTCCCTCCATAGCGCCTCGTCGGCGGCGTAATCCGCGTTGCGGTGGGAGGTGGCGATCCCGCAGGCGACCGCAATCGCGGCACAGGCCGCGGGCCCTGCGAGCCATCCGGCCCGCCCGCGCAGGCGACCCGCGAGCCAGAAGACGATCCCGGCGCCGACCGCCGTCACCGCGGCCAGGGAAAGGTACATCCTATGCTCGGCCATCGTCTCTGTTGAGATCGGGATCACGCTGGAACTGGGCGCGAGCACGGCGAAGAAGAAGGCCCCGACAAACCCAAGCGGCGCGCGGCGGACAAGCAGGACAAGAGTGCCGGCGGCCAGCGATCCGACGACGATCACCGAAGCCGCCAGCCCGGCCGCGGTTCCGCCAAGCTTGGCCCCATAGTAAAACACCAGGGGCGAGGGCCAGACGGAAAGGCGCAGGTAGTGGGCGATCGCGCGGACCTGGGTGAGGGCGTAGGCCTGCCAGGCCATGTCCCCGCCAAAGCCCGCCGTGCCCCCCCGGCTGCCGGTCGTTGCGACGAGCGCGGCCAGCAAGATCCAGCTCGATCCCAGCAGCAGGTAGAAGGACCGGCGCGAACGCCAGGCGGCCCGGAAGCTCCCGGCGACAAAGGTGCGGTCGTAGAGGAGGACGATGATAGGAGCGGTCGCGGCAACCTCCTTCGTTGCTGCACAGCACCAACAGGCGGCGACCGCAAAAACCTGAAACATCTTTGCAGAAGGCTGAGGGCACTCTTCAGAAACCTGAGACCTGAGACCTGAAACCTGAAAGCCGGATTCGGGACCGCAATCAATTGAGCGGATGAAGAAGTAGAGGGTTAGGAGGTAGAAAAATCCCATCAGGGACTCCGCCCTTTGGCTGATGTAGGTGACGGATTCGGTTTGGAGGGGGTGGAGGGTCCAGATTGCGGCGATTGCGAAGGCGAGCGCCCGGGGTTGCTTGCAGGCGGTGCGGGTCAGGGTCCGGCGGGCGATCCCCAGGAGGGTCAGGCCGGCCAGGATGTGGATCAGGAGATTCGCGGCGTGGTAGCTCCCCACGCTCGTGCCGCTGATCGCGTAATTGAGCGCGAAGGAGAAATTGAGGAGGGGCCGGCCGCTGACGGGCATCCCGCCGGCCGGGGGGTTCAGCGCCGCCCACGGGGGCCAGAGGTGCCGGATCGTCGGATTCTCGGCGATCGATCCCGCGTCGTCGAAAACGAGCGGGCCGTGAAGGCTGTTCGCGTAGGCCGCCAGCCCGGCGGCCGCGATCACCGCCGGGGCGATCCATCCCCACCTTCGCGAATTCATTGCCTCGGCCATGGCGGGGGGCTCAACGGCCGGAACGGAGCCGCGCGGCCTCCGCAAATTCGCCCTCCGCCTCGGTGCGCCTGCCGGCCTTCAGGAGGGCTCCTCCAAGGTTCGTGTGGAACGCGGGATTCCCCGGTTCGAGGCGCAGCGCGACTTCGTCGTGAAGGATCGCGTCCGAAACCCGGCCCGCGGCCGCGAGCGCGTACCCGAGGTTGGCCTGGATGACGGCAGACTCCGGGTTGACTCTCTCCGCGGCCTCAAAATGCGCGATGGCCTCAGCAAGGCGACCCGGGGAATTCAGCAGGGCAATCCCCAGGTTGTTCTCCGCCTCGTACCCGCCGGGCGACAGGCGGATCGCCTCCTGAAACTGGACGATCGCCTCGGCCGTCATCCCCGCCCCCTGGAGGAGGCTCCCCAGGCTGTTGCGGGCCTCGACATAGGAGGGGTTCAGGCGCACGGCCTCCCGGTATTGCGCGATCGCCTCCGGGATCCGGCCGGATCCCGCGAGGAGGATGCCCTTGTTGAAGTGAGCCTCGGGGAAGTCGGGCGCCAGCCGCAGCGCCTCGTCGATCTGCACGGCGGCCTCGGTGGGCCGGCCCATCACCCGAAGCAGGTTCCCCAGGCTGCTCCGGGAGTCCGGGAAGCGCGGATCAAGCCTGATCGACTCCCGGAAGTGCTGCAGGGCCTCGGCACGCCGGCCCTCCCCTTCCAGGGAAATACCGATGTTGTAATGGGCCTCGGCGTAGTCGGGCTTGAACTCGAGCGCCTTTTCCAGGTCGGCGATCCCCGCGGGCGTGCCCCAGTCCGGCGGGGTGGACCCGAGGTACTCGTAGGCGAGCCAGCAGCGGGGATTGCGCTCCAGCGTGGCCTGGAAAAGCGTGCGGGCGTCCCTGAACGTCCCGCACTGCCGGTAGGTGAGGACGGCCAGCACCGCCACCAAGGCGGCTGCGGCAAGCCTGCCGATCGGAAGACGGGGCAGGCGAAAGCCGAGGTCCGAAAAACCCGCACCTGCGATCATCCCTGCGATCGCAATCATGGCCAGGTGCTCGTAGCGGTCGGCGACGAGCGAGTACTTCATGAAATAAACGTCGGTGAATCCCATCGCTGGCGCCAGCGCCACGCAGAAAAATCCCCATCCAAAGAGGGCGCGCCGGCTCCACCGCCCGCGCTTGAGCCAGAGCAGCAGGGTGAGCCCGGCGGCGGCGAGGAGGGGGATCCACCAGAGGGGGTCGCCCGCCCGGATCTTCCATTCGGGATAGACAAAGGCCAGGTTCACCGGCCAGACCGCGTGGCCGAGATAGGTCCAGACCACGGCACCGGCGCCGAGAATCCGCTCCAGGGGCCCGGCGCTGCGGAACACCGCACCGGTCCCATGCCTCTGGAACCAGATATCGACACCCGCAAGGATTGCGCCCAGCGCAAGGAAGGGCGCCAGGCGCAGGAGGTCGCCGGGCAGGAATTTCCGCCGCCAGGCAACCAGGCCGGCCAGGATCAGGGGCTCGACCGCCGCCGATCCCTTGCTGAGCATCGCGAGCGCGAAGGCGCCCAGGCTGAGCAAATAGAATCCCCGGGCGCACGGCACCCGTCGCGCCGGCTCCCGGTCCGCGAGGCCGGAATCCAGAAACCAGCCCGCTGACGCGAGAAAAAAGAGCATCGCCATCAGGTTCTTCAGCTCGCTGATCCAGGCCACCGACTCCACGTTGACCGGGTGGACCGCGAAGACCACGGCGCCGAGAAACGCCCTCGCCAGTCCCAGGCGCCGGAAGAGCCTCCACAGCATGAGCGACTCGGCAATGTGCAGGGCGAGGTTGACGGCATGGTAGCCGAGGGCGTGCATCCCCCAGAGCCGCCACTGCACCCAAAATGCCGTCAGCGTGACCGGCCAGTAGTCGGCCGACTGCGTGGTGAACCAGATCCGGTGCAGTCCCGAAGCCGAGGTGATCAGCGCGTTGCGCGTGACCAGCATGTCGTCGTCCCAGGCAAAGCCGGCGCGCAGGGCCGGCAGGTACGCGGCCACGGTCACCGCGCACAGGAGGAGGACCTTCCCGAACTCGGGCCGCCCGGCCGGCGGATCAATGGGCTCGATCGTCGATGCCATGGGCGGACTCAGGGTGCGTCCGGCACCCCGCGAAGACGGGCCATGCCTGAGCGCGATTCGGGATCGCCGGGGTCGATTCGGAGCGCCTCCCCAAACTGGGCCCGGGCCTCGGCAAAGCGCCCGGCCATCGCCAGGGCGTAGCCAAAATTCCTGCGGATCAGCAGGGAATCCGGGTTGAGCCGCGCGGCGATCCCAAAGTGGTCGATTGCCTCCCCGAGCCGGCCCGGCACCGCCGCCAGGACATTGGCCAGGTTGGTCTGGTCCTCGTAGGAGCCGGGATTTTTTCGCACCGCCTCCTCGAACTGCCCGAGCGCCTCGCCGGCCCTGCCGACGGCGACCAGGTCCAGGCCCAGCTTGTTGTTGACGTCCTGGAGCCCGGGATCGCGGGCGAGGGCGGCCCGGTAAAGCGAAATCGCCCGCTCATAATGGCGGATGGCCGCGGCCGCTCGGCCCCGGCGGGCGAGGACGCCCGCCAGCTCGTTCTCGGAATCGGGGTCGGCGGGATCCAGCGCGATCGCCCGTTCGTAGTTTTCAATTGCCTCGTCGGTCCGGCCAGCCCGGTCCTGCACAAGCCCGAGATTCGCGAATACGACGGCCGACCCGGGATTGTGCGCCGCATTGTAGGTCCACAGGGTCTCCTGGCTCGCAAACACCCGGGCATAGCGATGGCTGCCGATCGCAAGCGCGGCAACGACGGCCGCCGCCGCCGCGCGGAACCAGGGCCGCCCCGCGGCATCGGCAGCGCCGGCCCCGGCGGCGGCGAGCCCGACCACTCCGGCGAGCGAAATATACGCCAGGTGATCGGCGACCGGGGCGATGTGCTGGTAGGACATGGTCACAAAGCCCAGGACCGGGAGAAGAAAGAGGACGAACCAGCCCAGGCCCAGGAGCAGGTGCCGGGACGCCGGACGGACCGGAGAACCCCGCCTGAGCAGGAGGAAGGTCATGACGACGGCGAGCAGCCAGGGAATCAGGGCGAGCGGGGATGTCGCGCCGACCGACCACCGGGGATAGACGGGCATCACCTCCCCGGGGACGACGCACTTCCAGAAATAGAAGTCCAGGGCCAGTCCCGCGCCCCCGGCCCGCGCGAGGAATCCGGCCTCCGGCGTCCGCCAATCGCGGATGGCGCGGATCTCCTGGAAGTGGATCGTGACAAGCCCGATCGCGACCGCGGCGGCCAGGAAGGGAAGAGCGGCTCGGATGTCCGGCCAGCCGACCCGCCCGCGCCGCCACCAGGCATGCAGGAGAATGAAGCCGGGGAACATGACAACCGAGCCCTTGCACAGCAGGGCCGCCAGAAAGCAGGCCAGGGAGAGCAGGTAGGTGCGCCGCCGGCCCGTATCCGCAAAGTCGATCCACAGGCACGCCGCCGTGAGAAGCGGCGGCAGCGAGACCGTGTTCTTGACCTCGGAAATCCAGGCGACCGATTCAACCGCGACGGGGTGGATGGCGAACAGGAGGGCCCCGAGCCAGGCAAGCCGGACACCCAGCTTCCCGAGGAGCCTCCAGAGAAGGAAGGCGCCCAGCAGGTGGAAGGCGATATTCGCGGCGTGGTAGCCGGCGACCGCGTCGCCCCACAGGTGCCACTCCGCCCAGAGCACGCTCGCCTCGAGCGGGATGTAGTCGGTGGCCGCCGGGGCGACCCAGATTTTCCCCAGCCCCGCCCAGGAGTGCAGCGTGGGATTGTTCCGGATCTCGTGGTCATCCCAGAGCCAGCCGCCCCGGATTGCCGGGCAGTAGACGTAAAGGCAGAGCAGGACGATCGCCGCCGCCTGAAGGACCCGGACGCGGTTTCCGCGGACCAGGGGCAGTGCCGGGCTTGTGCGAGCCGCGTCTGGTGTCCTGAGCGTCAATGGGATTCGGGGATTGGGCGGCCGGGCCGGCGACCCGGGAAATGGGTTTTGCAGAGGACCCGCGCCTAGTCAACTTTGCGCCACTTTCTTTCATGGACTCCGCCCGCTGAAGCTCCCACGCTGGCAAACCCCAAATGACTTTTTTCGGACTCCACCCAACGGACGCCCTGATAGTCGTCCTCTACGTCGTGGCGGTCCTCGTGATCGGGCAGATGCTCGCGCGGAAGGTCAAGACCGAGAATGATTTCTTCCTGGGCGGCCGGAAAATGGGGAAATGGTTCCAGTTCTTCCTCAACTTCGGCAACATGACCGACCCCAGCCAGGCCGCCACGACGGCAAGCTCGGTCTACAAGCAGGGGGTGAGCGGGGTCTGGCTCGGGCTGATCCCGCTGCTCATGTCCCCGTTCTATTGGTTCATCCCGGTCTGGTACCGGCGCGTGAGGGTCACGACCACCGCCGACCTCTTTGAGAGCCGCTTTGGCACCCGCTTCCTGGCCTCCTTCTACGCGGGGATCAGCATCCTGATCGGCGTGATCTCGATCGGCCTGGGCAACATCATCGCCTACAAGACGCTGGCGCCCATCATGGTGAAGCCGGCGTCCGCGTACACCGCCGCCGAGCAGCAGGAACTGCGCGACTACCGCGAGTTCGTCCAGTTGCGCGAGACGCGGATATCCGGGGAGCTGAATGCAGGGCAGTCCCGGCGCTACGAGGTCCTCAAGGGCCTCTTCGACCGGGGCCGCCTGCCTCCCTACATTTCCTACATCTCCCCCGCCTCGTTCTACTTTGCGGCGTCCGCGGTGGCGGCCGCCTTCATCATGCTCGGCGGGCTGGAGGCGTCGGCCATGATCAACGGGCTGCAGTCGGTGCTGACCATACTCATCTCGATTGTGCTCATTCCCTTCGGGCTGGCCCGGATCGGCGGATTCCACGGGCTCCACGCCCGGGTGCCGAACGCGATGTTCCAGATCTTCGGGTCCAACGGTTCGGCCGGCCAGTACACCTGGTACTCGATCACCGCCTTCCTGCTCGTCTCCCTGATCGGCACCGCCGGGGCGACGAACACGATGACCATCGCCGGTTCCGCCAAGTCCGAGATGGCCGCGCGGCTCGGGGCGATCACCGGGGGCATCACCAAGCGCTTCGTCACGATCTCCTGGGGAATCTGCGGGCTGATCGCCGTGGCCCTTTTCGGCCCGAATCTTTCGGACCCGGACCAGACCTGGGGACGGCTGACCGGGGTTCTCCTCCCGGTCGGGCTGATCGGGCTCATGATCGTCGGGATTCTCGGCGGCAAGCTGGCGGCCCTGGGATCCTCCTCGATTGTCAGCTCCGCGCTCATCGTCCGAAACATCTACGAGCCGCTTTTCCCCGGCAGGTCGAAGAAGCACTACATGCTGGTGGCGCGCCTGACCATCCCGATCATCCTCCTGCTTGGCATCGCGCTGGCGCTCACGATCCAAAGCGCCGTCGCGCTGCTGATCTTCATGATCGTCATCCTGGTGGTCTGGGGGGCGCCCATCCTCCTGATCTTCACCTGGCGGCGCCTGACGGAGACGGCGGTGCGCATCCAGATGATCGCGACCCTCCTTTTCATCGCCATCATTCCCTGGTTCGTGATGGCGACCCCGTCCCTTCGCCAGTCGGCGGCCCTCACGGTGATGACGCGCGGCGACGCGGCGGCGCACGTCGAGCCGGTGTCGGTCTACTTCGAGGGGGGCGTGGCGCGGACCGATCCGGCGGACATGAAGTCGCCCAGGGAGGGGCTCGGCCGCTTCAACGACGAAATCTACCTCCTGCACTGCGCGGGGATCGACGTGGCCGGGTTTTCGGCCGCTGGCCTGTCGACCGCCCGGTACCTGGTGGACTCCTTCCTGCCGCTCCTGATGCTGGTTCTCCTGAGCTATGTCACGCGACCGACCGACCCGGCGCTGGTCAACCGGTTTTATGCCCGGATGAAGACCCCCGTCGCGCCGGATCCCGCGGAGGACGCCCTCGCCGTTGATGCGAGCGCGGCGGACCCGGCCCGGTACAATCACACGAAGCTGTTTCCGGGAACCGATTGTGAACTGACCAAGTGGGACAGGACCGATGTCCTGGGATTCTTCGGGTGCTGCGCATCCGTCGGGCTGATCCTCCTGTTCTTCAAGGCCGTGCTGCTGATAGGAGGCTGATGCTCAAGCGCGGTCGCAGAATCTGGGGGGGCGCGCTCCTCGCCTGCGTGACGATCGCCGCCTACCTACCCTCCCTCAGGGGCGGTTTCATCTGGGACGACAACACCTTCCTGACCCAGAACCGCCTGATCCGGGCCCCGGACGGGCTCTACCGCTTCTGGTTCACGACCCAGGCCGCCGACTATTTCCCGGCGACCTATTCCCCGCTCTGGCTGGAGTGGCGGCTGTGGGGAATGAACGCCGCGGGCTATCACGCGGTGAACCTCGGGCTGCACGTCATCACGGCGCTCCTGCTGTGGGCGGTCCTCACGCGGCTCGGGATTCGGGGGGCCTATCTTGCCGCATTTGTCTTCGCCGTCCACCCCGTGAACGTCGAGTCGGTGGCGTGGATCACCCAGCGCAAGAACCTGATGGCGCTCCTGTTTCTCCTCCTGTCGGTGCTCGCGTTCGCCAGGACGGTAATTGCCGACGGCGCGCGGTGGCGCCGCCCCCCCTACGTCCTGTCCCTGGCCCTCTTCGCCCTTGCCATGCTCAGCAAGGGCTCCGCCGCGATGCTCCCCATTATCCTGGCCGGGCTGGTCGCCTGGAGGCGTCCCCTGAGGGCACGGGACCTCGCGCTCCTTGCCCCCTTCTTCGCCATCTCCGCAGCCCTTGTGATCACGGATATCTGGTTCCAGAAGCACGGTTCGGGCGAGGTTTTCCGCAACGCCGGGCCGCTGGCGCGCCTCCTTGGAGCGGGCGGTGTCGTGTGGTTCTACCTCTCGAAGTCCCTCCTGCCGCTCCACCTCCTCTTCATCTATCCGCAGTGGGACGTCAGGCCCGCCGACCCCCTCTGGTGGATTCCCCTGCTCGCGGCCGCCGGCTTGACCGCAGTCCTCTGGCGCCTGCGGCGCGGCGCGGCGCGACCCGTCCTCTTTGCATGGGCCTATTTCTGCGTGGCGCTTGTTCCCGTGCTCGGGTTCACGGATGTGCAGTTCATGCAGTACTCGCTGGTCGCGGACCACTACTGCCAGATCGCGCTGATCGGCGTGGTTGCGCTGGTTTGCGCCGGCTGGGCGCGGTGGAGCGCGTCTGCCGCGGCCCGGTGGCTGCCCGGCCCCGCAGCGGCGGCACTTGTCGCCGTCCTCTCCCTCCTGACCTGGCGCCAGTGCGGGACCTACGCGAGCGCGGAGACCATCTACCGGGCAACGCTCGCCGGCAATCCCTCCTGCTGGCTGGCGGAAAACAACCTCGGGAACATCCTCTACGGCGAGGGCAGGGTCGCGGAGGCGATCGGGCACTACGAGGCCGCGATCCGGCTCAAGCCCGACCTGTTCGAGGCGCAGAACGACCTGGGCCTGGCCCTCGCATCGACCGGCCGGTACAGGGAGGCAATCCCCCACTTCGAGAAGGCCATCCGGATCCACTCTGACAACGGGGCGGTCTACTACAATGCGGCCACCGCCCTCGCGTCATTGGGCCGGCTGCCCGAGGCGCTCGCCTATTTCGGCCGGTCCCTGGAGCTCACTCCCGGCTTTGCCCCGGCGCACCAGGACCTGGGCGCCACCCTGGCGCAGATGGGCCGGTTGCCCGAGGCCATCGGGCAATACCGGGAGGCGCTCAGGATCAATCCGGCCTACTTCGAGGCCCATGCCAACCTGGGCTTTGCGCTCGCCCAGCTTGGCCTGCTCGCCGATGCGCGCGCGGAGTTGGAGGCGGCCCTGACGATTCAACCGGCCAGCGCGCCGGTACGGGAAGCCCTCGCCCGCCTGCCGAGGACAAACTAAGTCCCATCCCGTGAAAGACGAGCCCGCAGCAATGGGAGCCGCCCGATCCGGCAGATCCGCGATCGCGGGAGCCGTGCTCATCGTGGCCGCCGCGCTTGCCGCGTATCACAACAGCTTCTCCGGGCGCTTCGTCTTCGACGACGGCCCGTCCATCGCCGACAACCCCACGATCCGGCACCTGTGGGACCTCGGGACGGTGCTGTCCCCGCCGTCCGGCGGCTACACGGTCAGCGGCCGGCCCATCGTCAACCTCACGCTGGCGATCAACTACGCCCTCGGCGGGATGAACGTCTGGGGCTACCACGCGCTCAACCTCCTGATCCACACCCTCGCCGGCCTGACTCTCTTCGGCATAGCCCGCCGAACCCTGGCCCGGATGGGGTACGCGAACGCCACCAGCCTCGGTTTTTGCATCGCGCTCATCTGGACCGTCCACCCCCTCCAAACCGAGTCCGTCACCTACATAATCCAGCGAGCCGAGTCCCTCATGGGCCTCTTCTACCTCCTAACCCTCTACCTCTTCATCCGCTCCGTCGAGTCCGAGGGTTCGACTCAGGTTTCAGGTTTCAGGTCTCAGGTTTCTGCAAAAAGCGGTTTCCGGTCTCAGGTTTCTGAAGAGTGCCCTCAGCCTTCTGCAAAGATGTTTCGGGTCTTTAGCGTCGCCTCCTGTCTGTGTTGCGTAGCAACAAAGGAGGTATCGGCGACGCTTCCTATAATCGTCCTCCTCTATGACCGCACCTTCGTCTCCGGCAGCTTCCGGGAGGCGTTGCGGCGACGGGGGTTTTACTTGGGCCTGGCGCTCACGTGGCTTGTCCTCGCCTGGCTGGCCCTGGGGACCGGGTCCCGCGGGCAGACAGCCGGGGCAAACCTCGGAATGGACCTTGGCGGCTACTGGCTCACGCAGTTCCGGGCGATTGCGCACTACCTCCGGCTTTCCGCATGGCCCCGGAACCTCGTCCTCGACTACGGGACGGACCTCGTTGCGTCCGCCGCGGAGATCATCCCGGCGATCGCACTGGTGGTTGCGCTCGCGGCCGGGACGGTGGTCTGCCTGTTCCGGGACGGGGTCAGGCCGCCAGAAGTAAAAAATTCTACTTTTTTTACTTATGGCGGCCAGACCCCCTGCTCCGGAAATCGGGCCCAGGGCATCGCCCGGACG
>CAITEC010000014.1 GCA_903891325.1 uncultured Opitutaceae bacterium | reverse complement strand
GCATTGCCGCTCACCCCGAAGGACAGTCCCGGGGGCATCGGTCCCTCGATGGCCCACGATTGGGGAGCGGACTGCGCGGGGTTGGAGGTGAGAATGTAGGCGACGGGGCTGAGCGGGATCCCGGCGGGAACGGTGTAGGGGCTCTCCTGCGCCACATTTTGCGTCGTGAGTATGTAAGTGTACGTGAGCCCGGTCGAGGAGGCGCCGGCCAGCGAATCGACCGCGCCAAGGGCGGCGACGGCGGCGGCAGCGGACTTGATCAGGGAAGTGGCGGGAGCCTCAAAACAGGATTCACCCAGCGAGACGGCCACGCGGACCGCCGGCGTGCGCTGGAGGAGCGCGAGAAGAGCCAGCAGGGGGCTGCCCAGCCGGCGGAATCGCATTGGGCGCTCCATTGGTGTCAAATTCAAGGGGAGCCTCAATTGCACCCGCATCCCGCGCCACCTACTCCGCGGCCGCCTGAGGCAGCTTCGCGAGAAGAGGTGACATGATCCATCATCTGCGTGCCCAGAGGGTTGCGGTTCGGGTCCATGGTCGCGTCCGCAAGGAGCCCGCGTTCCCAGGGGTGAACCCGGACCGACTGCGTGGTGGAGCAGCCGGCGCAGGCGATTGCCAGGAATGCGGCGGCCAGGGCCAGGGCGAGGGTCGGATTCGGCTTCATGAATGGGGAGACGTCGGCTGGGGTGGCGGGTTACCGTTCGGCGAGGAGCTCGTCGACCTCGCGGCGAAGGTCGCGGTCGGTCTGCGCGCCGTGATAGCCGGCGTGGATGTAGCGGACCTTGCCGCGGCGATCGACCAGGTAGCAGGTCGGCATGGCGGGAACGTCAACCTCGCCGACGAGCCTGTGGGTCTGGTCGCGGACCACGGCAAAGGGGGGGGCGTACTTTGCCATGAAATCCGCGTAGGCTCCGGCATCGTCGTCCACGTTCACCGCGACAATCACAAGGCCCCTCGGCGCGTATTCGGCGTTGAGACGCCGGTAGGCGCGAAAGGACGCCTTGCAGGGGGCGCACCAGGTGGCCCAGAAATCCACGATCCGGACCCTTCCCTCGAGGGAGAGGGACGCGGCAGCCGGATCGCCGGTCTGGGAGAGCGTGGGAAAGGCGGCGCCGACATCGACGGCGGCGCAGCGCGCAGCCCCCGCGGCAAGCGCGAGCGGAAGGAGGAAAAGCAGTCGGGCGGGGAAGTTCATTGGGTGTTCACCAGCTGATCCGGGCGCCCGCCGAGTAGATGTTGGCGTCGGGATAGGCGCTCTGGGGCGTGACGCCGTCGCGGCCGCGCATGTTGTAGCGGCTGTAGTCCAGCGTCACTTTCAGCAAATCGCTCACCTTCACGGACAGGTTCACCCCGTAGGTGATCGCGGAGAGCGAGGAGAGACGGTAATCCGCGGAATAGGCCGGGCCCTGGGGATTGGGAACGGCCGTGGGCGTGATGCCCGTCTGGTTCAGGTTGTAGAAATAGAACTTTGCCGCATTTTGTTCGTGGAGGCGAAAATCGGGAGCGAGGATAACGGAGGGCCCGATCTTCTGAAGCCACTTGAGCTCGCCGGTGTTCGCGTCGACGCCATAGGTGTCCGCGTAGAAACGGTAGCTGCCCTCGATCGCCGCGTGGAGCGCGGGAAAGGCGTGGTTCACCGATGCGAAGGCCACCCCGGAGTCATGGGTGTCCGGGCGGTTTTCACTGAAGAGCTGGGGCACGATCGCGCCGGTCAGGAGCTTGAAGTCCTTCTCCACGACCTTGTACTGGTCGCTCAGGTAGCCGGTTTCCCGGGACCAGGTGACGTTGAAGGTGACGGAGGTCCGCGGGTCCAGGAGCTGGGTCACGCCGAGAATCCCGCTGAGGGAGCGGTGGGGCACGTAGAGCTGCTGGGGATCGTAGAAGGTCTCGACCTGGTCGCTGTGCCCCGCTGCGCCGAGAAGCAGCGTGGTGTTCTTCTGGTTGAAATCGGTGAGGGTGTTCAGCGACCAGCCCTTGGAAATGTAGTCGTGCTCGCGGCTCGCGGCGTAGCCGGCGGTCACATTGACCCGCTGGAACTGGCCGGAGAGGTCGGTCTCCCAGGCTTTCCGGTGATCATGCACCTGGGAGAGCGGGACCTGGGAGGATCCGGCGGGGGCGGGTGCGCCGGTTGGGGTCGCCCCTGCAATGGCATCGTTCACGTAGGAGGCGCTCAGCTTGAGCGCGTCGGCCAGGTCCTGGGTCGCAAGGAGTCCCTGGGTGTGAACCCCCACCCTGCCCGCCGTCTCGCTATAATCCTGGAAATTGTAGTCGAGCGTTCCCTCCGCCCGGGCCGACGGCCGGGGCAGGATTCCAAGCAGGAATAGCGTCAGGGAAAGTGACTTTAGCTCGGTGGAAGTGTGCGCGCGGTTCAGAAGGGACATCGTGTGCGTAAGCTGTGGACCTACGGAGTTTCAGGGGGTTCCGCAAGCTTCCAGCCCTGAACCTGTTCCCGCGCTAATATGCCCCATCAGGCGGCGGCAAGTGCCGCCGCCGGCTTTTCAAAGTAAAACATGAAGCGCCACGCCGAGTTTCCGTAGCTGTTGGCCTTCTTTTGGCTGGCGACCTCGTAGACCAATCCCCGTTTCCGGGCGTAGCGCACGAACCATTCCCTGCGGTAGTACCGATGCCCCAGACCGCGGTACATCCGGCGATATTTTTCAAGACCGAGATTCTTTCGGCGCATTCGCTCGGCGAGCGTCCTCTTTGAGATATCGTTCAGGTCGGTGATGAGGCAGCGCCCGCCCGGCTTGAGGACTCGGACGATCTCATCAAGGGCCTCCTCGGCATAGCCCCAGCTTGGGAAATAAAGGAAGACGCCGTTGCTGGCCGCGTTGTCGAATGACCCGGAGGGAAATGGAAGCCGGTTGGCCTCCGAGTGGCGGACGCATGAGTTTCTCGGGAGAACGGCCTTCGCGACCTCGACGAGGGTGCGGGAGTAGTCCACCCCGCTGACACGAACGCCTTTTCGTGCGAAAGGAAGGAGGAAGAGGCCCGCCCCGCAGCCGACCTCAAGGAGGGAGTCGTCCCTGCGGACGCGCAGGCGCTTGCGGAAATAGCCGATCAGCTTCAGCCAGGTCTGCTCGTCAAGCTGGCCGGCGCCCGTGTCCCAGCCGTTCATCTTGAAGAAATCCGGAAGCGTGAGGGTCTTCAGGGTCGGCTCGGTGCCCTTGCGGATCCAGACGGACCTCCAGTTGGCGGAGGTGCGGGTCGGGCCCGCATCTCCCCTGGCGGCGCGCGCTATCGCGGCCTTCGCCGCCCGGGCTGTTTTCGCGGGAATGGATAGTTTCATGGAAAAGGTCAGGCGCAGGCGTAGGTCGGGCCCGGGGCCTTGTCGCGGCGGGCACCGGACTCGGCGAGGTGGGCGGCAATCCGTTCGTAGTCCTCCACGTAGTCCAGCTCGGCCCAGAAGCAGTCGGTCACCTCGCGGACCTGGATGGCCAGGCCATCCCCGCACATCCTGTAGAGGGCGTCCTCCCACCACAGGCCGTGCTGCTGGAATCCGACGAGCTGGTCCACGCGGCCCCGGAAATCCGTCACGAAGCCGCGATGAATCTTCGCTATCCCGATGTACTCCCCCGTCGTCTCCTCCAGCGGCAGGTTCTTGCCGTAGGCCAGGAGGACCCCCTCCGTGTACTTAAACCGGTAGTCGGCCTCCTCCTTGCGGCGCGGGTCGGCGAACATGACCACCATGTCCGGCGCCGCGATCACCTGGTCGAGGAGGGCTGCCTCGAAGAACATGTCGCCGTTCATCAGCATGACCTCGTCGCTGCCGTCCAGCTCCTTCCGGGCGAACCAGAGGGATGCCACGGAGTTAGTTACATTGAAGAAGGGGTTAAGGTAATACCGGACACGGAGCCTGGGGTTGATCTGGCTGCGGACCAGCCCGCTCTGGTAGCCGGTGACAATCGTCACGTCGTGGAGCCCGCGGGCCTGGAGGAGCCGCAGGGTTCGCTGGATCAGGCTTTCGCCGCCGACGTCCGTGCAGCATTTGGGCACGTTGCCGAACCGCTTCTTGAGCCGGGTGCCGACTCCCGCCGCCATGATGATGACTTTCATAGTTCTAGTGGTTGATGGCCGCGCAGCGGGCCGCGCCCATGGCGAGCGCCAGGGAGAGATTGTCGCGGGGAGTGAGCGCGCCGAGGTGTCCGACCCGAAAGATGCTTTCCGCAAGCGCACCGCCGTTGGGGCAGACCGTGAAGCCGCGGGCGAGCAGCTCGGCGACGTGCGCGGTCGCCGGGCGGCCGTCGGTGGGCCGCAGAGCCGTGACGGCGTTGGAGGGTACGGAGGCGAAGAACTCGTAGGGCAGGCCCTCCATGAGGCCGCGGAAGTCGCGGGCGAGCTCGGCGACCCGCGCGATCGAGCGCTCGGCCCCCTCGGCGAAGACATCGCCGAGGCGGCGCTCAAGCTGCATCACCAGGCCCACCGCCGGGGTGAAGGGGGTCTGGCCTCGCTCCAGGTCGGCGAGGTGCCGGGAAAAGTCGAAGTAGTACGAGCGGGAGCGGCGGGCCCGGAGGAGCCCGATCGCGCGGGCGCTCAGCACGACGAAGCTCAGCCCGGGCGGCAGCGCGAGCGCCTTCTGGGAACTGAAGATGAGGGCGTCGACCTGCAATTCCTCCATGTTGATGGGATCGGCCAGGAAGGAGCCGATCGCGTCCACGATCAGGAGCAGGCCGTGTTTCCTGCAGTAGCGGGAGGCGGCCGCCAGGTCGTGGAGCGCGCCGGTGGATGTCTCGTGGTGGGTGACCAGGAGCGCGTCCGCGCCGTATCCGGTGATCTTGTCGAACTCCGCGTCGGAGCAGCTCGAGCCGGGGGTGACGGCTATCGGCCGGACCTTGACGTCGTGGCAGTCGCAAATCGCGGCAAACCGGTCGCCGAAGTCGCCCCCCTGGACGACGATCGCCGTGTCGCCCGGCTGGAGGAGGTTCATCACGGTCGCCTCCATGGCGCCGGTGCCCGAGGCGGTGAGGATCAGCGCCCGGTCGCGAGACCCCGCGCCGCTCAGCTCGCGCAAAAACCACTCGCAGCGGGTGATCGTCGAGGAGAACGCGGGGGTGCGATGGTAGACGATCGGCTCGCGGGCGGCCTGCCGGACCGAGTCGGGCAGCGTGACGGGCCCGGGCGTGAAGAGGCGCTCAGATGACCGGCTCATAGGAGGAGGAATCGTCGAAGGCGGGAAACCAGGGTCCCCTCAGGGGCCGCTGATCGGCGGGGCGAACATCGGGAGGCGCGATTGGAAAAACTTCCACCACCATGAGTGCGGGCGGCACGGTTTCGCGGTTGGGAGGCGGCTCCAGGGTGATGCGCAGGCGCGGCATTTGGCAGGATTTAGCACAGCGCGAGCCAAGGCGGTATTTCAGTGATGTTAGGCCCTAGAGGACAAAGAGATAAAAAACTTATTTTGCGTAACAAAAATCGCTTCCGTGAACCGGGAAAAAATTGCCCTCCCACCTGATACCCCTACCTGTTTGCTGCCGACCGGAGTTGGCGCCCACCCCACCATGCACCCGCTTACATCCCTGAATTTCGGCGCCGGATCCGGCGCGGCATTGGATAGTTGGATACACAAGGCGTGCGCGTGTCTTGGCAAAAGATGCGGAGCGATTGATTTCAGATTAACCTATAGTGCCGAAGTTAAAAAAGGCGTTTTACCAAACCCACACCACCCATGAGGAATCCAGCCCAATCCAAAAACCTACCGACGGCGCAAGGCCGGCGACGCTTCACACGAAACGCGCTGCTCTTCGGCTCGCTTGCCGCCTGGGGAATTGTGCTCGTGTCCTGTATTTCAGTTGACCGGACGGTCGTCGCGCCTCCCCAGGTTGCGGGCGCCACGTATGTGGGCTCGAAGGCCTGCGCGCAGTGCCACTCCGACCAGACGGACCACTTTGCGGGCTCGACGCACGGCAAGATAGCCCTCGCCGATCCCAAGCTCGGCAGCACCGGCTGCGAGAGCTGCCACGGGCCGGGAAGCCTGCATGTCGCCGCCGGCGGCGGCGCGGGGACGATCGTCAATCCCCGCAAGTCCCCCGAGGCCTGCTTCGCCTGCCACTTGGACAAGCGCGGCGAGATGAGCCTCCCCCACACCCACCCGGTCCTTGCCGGGAAGGTCAGTTGCGTTGATTGCCACGACGTCCACCGGGACGAGGCGGTCCGCGGCGGAGGGGCTGCCCTGGCCGCCCAGACGGCAACGTGCATCCGCTGCCACACGCAGCAGGCCGGTCCGTTCATCTACCCGCACGGCGCCATCCGCGAGGAGGGCTGCACGGCCTGCCACAACCCCCACGGCACGGTCAATGACAAGATGCTTGTCGCCCGGGATGCCAACCTCTGCCTGCGCTGCCACCTGGCCCAGTCCAGCCCCGGCTTCAACATCGGCGGCTTCAAGAGCGGCGGCGCCCATGCCAATGCGGTGGGCTCGCGGCTCTCCGAGGGAGCCTGCTGGTCCGCCGGCTGCCACGAGGATATCCACGGCTCGAATGTAAACGCATCGCTGCGCCCCTGAACCCCTGAACAAAACTCTTCCATGAGAACATCGATCTCACCCTACCGGCATGGCATCCAGCTTGCCTGCGCGCTCGCGGCGCTGGCACTTCCGGCTGCAAGGGCCGCCGACGCGCCCGCGGAAGCCGACGCATTCCCGACTTCCGAGAGCTACATCAAGGTGTCGGGGACAGCGCCGGTGATCACCGGAGACCGCGCCGCCTTCGCGACGCGCTCGGATGTGCCCAACAGCACCGGCACCTTCGGGATCGAGGACCTCTTCTATACGAAGGACCTCAACGACACGAGCACCGTCCAGGTGAACGGCCGCGCGCTCGACGGCAGCGACGACTACCTGGCGAGCGTGAATTTCAGCAAGAACGACTACGGCACGGCCGAGGTCGGCTACAAGCGCTTCCGCACGTTCTACGACGGGGTCGGCGGCTTTTTCCCGCTGGCCAACAAGTTCCAGCTCTCAGGCCCCGAGGACCTCCACGTCGACCGGAGTTCCTTCTGGGTCAACCTGAAGCTCGCGCGGCCGGACTGCCCGGTGTTCACGCTCAGTTTCCACGACGAGATCCGTTCGGGGGAGAAGGACTCCACCGAGTGGGCTGCCATCATCAACCCGGACGCCACGGTCTCAGGCGCCGGCGCGCTGGTCGGGAACGCGGCACCGGTGAACACGCCCTACATCAACCCGAACGTCCTGGCCCTCGCCGAGCACCACAACATACTGGATGGCAGCGTCACGGCGAGCATCGGCAAGACAACGGAAACCCTGAAGGGGACGCTCGACTGGGTGGATAACATCGATTCCCGCTATTACATCCGGTACCCGAACTCCAAGGTGGTCGTGGACCCCACTGTGTCGGTCCTGGACGACCAGGAGGCGATCAAGACCCGGACGCTCCGCGTCATCAACCAGACTGAGACGCCGCTTGTCGGCGCCCTGTCGTTTGAGACGGGGCTCTCGTTCAGCCACGTCGCCGGCGAGGACGGCGGCCTGTGGATTACGCCCGCGTACAGCACCACGGCCAAGGCGGTCTATCCGGCGATAACGGCCGGGAACATCGCAACCAACGCCATTGTTGACGACTACGTCGGCAATGCGTTCCTGAAGTTCAGCCCGGTGAATTGGGTGGCCGAACTGGGACTTCGGGACGAGTCGAATGTCACCTCCGACGCAGGCGGGTTCACCACGACCAGCCTGAGCTCCACGGCCACGACCACGGCGGCGACGAACGTCACGACGGCGAAGGACGCCATGTATTCGCATATGATTGACCACGACCTGACCCCGGAGGCCTCCCTCTCCTACCAGGGGATCTCGAAGCTTTCGCTCTACGCCTCGTACGACAAGACGGACAACCGCGGCACCCAGCACTGGATCAATCCGTATGCGGCCATATCGACGACCGGGGTCGGCGTAGTGACCACGACGGCTGCGCCGATCGCCAGCACCTTTTTCCAGACGGCCAACCAGAACTACGAGGACGCCAAGATCGGTGCCGACTGGTATCCGACCTCGATGGTCACGATCCGGGCCGAGGTGTTCCGGAAGGACCACCAGAACCAGTACCTGGGTTCCGACCAGATCGTCGGGACCGGGAGCTACGGGACGCTCTTTGCCACCGGCTACACGTTCACCGGCACGGCCGTGAGCCTGGTGCTGAAGCCCGTCGCCCAGCTCTCCTTCACGACGCGCTACCAGCCGCAGTCCGGCAATATCGGGGTTACCTCCGACGCCGCGGCGGGGGGCACCGGGACGGACAATCCCTCATGCAAGGCCCGCTCCGAGCTTCTCAGCGAGACCGTCAATTGGAGCCCGATCAAGCAGTTCTACGCGCAGGCGAGCATCAATGTCGCCTACAATTACATCCAGACGGCCTACCCGACAGTCGTCGTCAACACGACGGCGCCGCTCGTCCCGACGCCGATCGTCAACTCGGACGACAACTACGTCACCGGCACGGCACTGGCCGGCTTTGTGGTCGACAAGGCGACGGATGCCCAGATCCAGGGGACCTGGCAGCAGGCGAACGACTACAACCCGCAGGTCGCGCTCGGCGGCCAGCCCTACGGGGCGAGCTTCCTTTACGAGAGCGTCACGATCGGCCTGAAGCACAAGTTCTCGGACCGGATCATGGGCGAGGGCAAGGTCGGGTATCTTCGGAGCACAGACGGCACGACCGGCGGCTTCACAAATTACCGTGGACCCCTCGGGTACCTTTCGGTTACCTACTCGCTCTGATTACCCTATGAAAAGAAATATCCTCCTCACGACCGCGGCCCTGGCCGCGGTCTTTGTTTTGGGAACCGCCCGTGGCGCCGACGCCGGCACGCTCTGGGCCTCAAATTGCGCCGCCTGCCATAGCAAGGATGGCGGCGGGCACACGAAGGCGGGCAGGATGCGCGGGGTCAAGGACCTGACCGCGGCCGGCTACCAGAAGACCTTTACCGACGCCGAGGCGGCCGCCCGGATCAAGGACGGGCTCACCGACAAGGCAGGCAAGGTCCGCATGAAGGCCTTCGGCGACGTGCTTTCAGCCGACGACATCAGCGGGCTCGTGGCCCACGTGCGCTCGCTCCAGAAGTAGCCGGGCGCCGTGCCCGGATCACTGGTCGCGCCGGCGGATCCTGCTGAAGAGCAGCGATACGGTCAGCAGGACCGCGCCGAGGATCAGGAAGGACAGGTTCCGGAAGACCGGCTCAAGCCGGCTGATACCGACCACCACCAGGTAGCCGGCGGTCAGCAGGAGTGTCGCGTGGCCCATCCAGCGGTACTTCACGCTGCCCAGGGCGGCGCCGATCAGGTAGTAGACGATCGCCGCGAGCGTCCAGGCCAGGCCAACCCAGGCGCCCGGCACGAGGCGATAGAGGGCGTAGGGAAAAACGAGGAACGCGGCCACCAGGTAGGCGTTGCGCATCCTCTCGGTCTTAAGTTCCAGCCGGTCCCGCTTCCAGGCTAGGAGCCGGGCCGTGGCAAGTGCCACCACCCCGAACCCGATGCTGATAACGTGCCCGCCGCGGGCGAGCGCGACATAGGCGGCAAGGATCGCCAGGTAGATCCCGAAATTGGCCAGCACGATGAAGCGGGAGCGGAACCAGATGGCGGTGGCGACCACGACCAGGCTCTGGACCGAGAGCCACGCAAAGACCTCGGGGGCCGGAGCGGCCCGGACAATGGCCGCCGTCAGGGCCAGGTAGCCTGTCATCGAGCAGAGGAATACGGCGATCCCGCTCGAACGGCGGAACGCCAGGACGGCGAGCCCCAGGAAGGTCGCCGACGCCGCAAGCTGGTGCGCGACAAAGGTGCCGTTCAGGTCCGCCAGGCTGTGCAGCAGGAACAGCCCGTATCCGCCAAGGACAGCGAAGAAGGTCCCCATGTTAACCGCCGCGTCCCCGCCCTGCCCGCGCGAACGCCCGATGAACCCGAGGAGCAGGATCGCGGTGCACGCGAGAAGGGCCTCCGGGGCAAGGGTCGCCGGCGAAATGAGCTCAAGCGGACGCCCCAGGAACGGATCGTTGAACGCCCAGGCGAGATACGTGGCGTAGCAGAGTGCCGTGGCGGCGGCGATCGGGGCGGACTGCCCGCGGGACAGCCCCGCCCGGACGGCGACAAAGGCCAGGACGACGAGCGCGATTGGCGCGAACCAGGGGAATCCGACGGCCAGCGCGGTTGCGTGCCCGAGCAGGAGAGCCAGGCAGAGGATCCAGGGCGACCGGAGCCGCAGCGCAAAGGCGATCGCCAGGGCGCTGGCGGCCGTGAGAAGCGCGGCGGCCGCCATCCCGCCCGCAGGGAGGCAATGGCCGGACCCGAAGAAGCACAGGCGCAGCGTCGAAAAGTACCCGAGGGCCATGGCCGAAGCCAGGATGTAGCCGGCGACCGAGGGCGAGCGCTTCCGCCAGAACCTCCCGAGGAGGAGAAATGCCCCGGCCAGCAAATAGCCGGCGAGCGACGGCACGATGTGGGGAAGGCCGGCGAAGGGAAGGGAAAGCGTGAAGGCGATTCCAAGCCCAAGGCCGGTTATTCCCGCCTTGGCGAACCCGTCGCGCCCGAGGGAGGCCTCAAGATCGCCGGCCGTGGCCGGGCGCGGCGGATCGGCTGCGGCCGCCTGTGCCGACGGCTCGGCCAGGCGCAGGTACGACTCGATCCGCGCCAGGCGTGCCTCAATCTGGGCTACGCGGTCGTCGGGATCGGGACTGGGGCTTGGGGTGCTGTCCGGCGGGGGGGCCAAAAGGGACCTTGGGGTTCGCTCAATGGCATCCGCAGGCTCCGGCTTCGGGCGGCGCGCCGATCTCATCGGCCATGGCGCAGAGCATCTCGTAATAGGGCTCCCTTCCCATGCCGAGCGCCTCCGAGGCGAAGATCTCGGCATCGTCGGGCGAGGCAAAACCGCCGTAGTTTACGGCGACAAGCTGGTAGAGGGCGATCACTGGGACCCGGACGGGATCGAGGGCGAAGAAGGGGTGGATGAAGAGCGTGAACCCGTCCTCAGGGTTCTCCCCCTTCGGGGAGGGAAATGCAAGTTCGCCGGATTCAAGCGGGCCGGCGTCGAAGGCGATCTCGCAGGGGTAGCGGACGAAGTCCCGGTCCGCCAGGATCCGCAGGAGCTCGTTCCAGCCGATCCGGGGCCCGTACTTGGAATGGATTTCGCCGCCCTTCAGCGCCACGTGGTCGGCGAGGGATACCCGGGCGTTTGCCGGCTGCTCGACCGCCTTCACGCCTGGGCCTCCCGCGGCCTGGCCATGAAGACCTTCCCCTGCAGGACCGGCACCGACATCCGCAGGAAGATCGTGAAGCAAAGGAACCCGAACGCCCAGATGCCCAGGCAGATCAGCACCTCGTTGAACGAGGGCGTGTAGTCGACGATCTCGCCGATCGGCGTCGGGATGAACCCGGGCACGACCATGCCCATGCCCTTCTCGATCCAGATTCCCACGATCGCCAGGGCGCAGGTGATGTTGAGGACGGGGATCCTCCGGCTGGCCTTCATGACAAACAGGATCGCGGAAATCACGTTGAAGGTGACAGCCGTCCAGATCCACGGGACCAGCGCGTGGTGGCCGTGAAGCCCAAAAAAGAGGTAGCGGGTCGAGGCGATGTGGCGCCCGCCGGCGTAGAACTCGTTGAAGGCCTCGTTGGCCAGCAGGAACAGGTTCACGAGCATGGCCACCTGGATGATGGAGCGCAGCGTCATGAGCGCCTTGTCGGTGACCCGGTAGGTGCTGAAGTGCCGCAGGACCTGGAGGGCGATGATGATGAATGCGGGCCCGGCGGTGAAGGCCGAGGCGATGAAGCGGGGGCCCAGGACCGCGGAATTCCAGAAGGGGCGCCCGCCCAGGCCCACGTAGAGGAAGGCGGTCACGGTGTGAATCGAGACGGCCCAGATGATGCCGATGAAGACGAAGGGATAGTAGAACCACTTCGAGGGCGTCCGGCCGCAGTACCGGCAGTAGATCATGTAGCCGCAGATGTGCAGGTTGAGCAGGAGGTAGCCATTGAGCACCAGGACGTCCCAACTGAGCATCGAGCCGGGGAAGTGGAAAATTCCGATCCAGGGGATCAGGTGCCAGAAGCGGTCGGGCCGCCCGAGGTCGACGGTCACAAAGCAAAGGCACATGAGGATCGCCGACACCGCAAAGAGCTCTCCGATGATCACCAGGTCGTGCAGGTCCTCATTCTTGTAGATGTGCACGGGGATCACGAGCATGACCGCGGCGGCCGCCATCCCGACCAGGAAGGTGAAGTTGGCGATGTACACACCCCAGGAGACCTGGTCGCTCATGCCCGTGGTGATCAGCCCCACGGCGAACTGCTTGGCGTAGGCATTCAGCCCGAGCAGGATGACAGCGGTCAGGGCGCCGAGCCAGGTGTAGTACCGCCAGTCGCCGACAAAGGCGAGGCGGCCGCAGCGGACGAGGAAGGTCGCGTAGTTTCTCATGGCGGTTCGCTCAGATGTCGAAGTAGTAGAAGAACCGGGGATGGGTGCCGAGTTCCTCCTTGAGCACGAAGACGCGCTTGTTCTTGAGGATGTAGGAAACCTCGCTGTCCGGATCCAGGATGTTGCCGAACTTCCGGGAACCCGTGGGGCAGACCTCCACGCACGCCGGGTAGCGCCCCTCCCGGGTCCGCTGGATGCAGAAATGGCACTTCTCCATGACGCCCTTGTAGCGCGGGCGGTTGCCCAGGTAGGACATTTTCGGGTTGATCTGCTCCTTGGGAATCGACGGGGTCGCAAAATTGAACCGCCGGGCAAAGTACGGGCACGCGGCCTCGCAGTAGCGGCACCCGATGCACCAGTTGTAGTCGATGACGGTGATCCCGTCCGCTTCCTGCCAGGTTGCCTTCACCGGGCACACGGTCACGCAGGGCGGATTATGGCACTGGTGGCACTGGATCGGCATGTAGAAGAAGCCCGCCTCCGGGACCGACTTCGGAGTGTAATTCACGTCGCCGCTCTCCAGGTCGAAGGACCCGTCGTTGGGCAATTTCACGACCCGGATGTACTGGATCTCGGGGTTGCGGGACTGGTTGTTCTCCGCAACGCAGGCGTGCACGCACTTCCGGCAGCCGACGCAGCGGCTGAGATTGAGCGCATAGACAAACTGGACGCCGCTCATCGGCTTGTAGTCCCGAACGTGGGGACGGATCCCGTACTGGCGCTCGACCTCCCCCTCGATCCGGGTGAGGACGACCTTCATCTCGGCCGGGGAGAGCTCCTTGTACTGCTTCTGGAGGAATTCCTCGACGGAGGAGTAGTGCCCGATCTTCCGGAGCGGGGCCAGCCCGGCGGCGATCGCGGCCGCGCCGGTGGCGAGGACCGTCGAGGTCCTCAGGAAACTGCGGCGGGTCATTCCCTCAGGAGGGGTTTCGTCGGGGGTCATGAAGGGAATGCGGCGCGGGCATCGGGATCAGCGGTGTAAAGGCGGGTGCATGGGGGTCGTGGCAGGACGTGCACTCCTGGCGCACAGTCGGGCCGGCGGAGGACTTCCAGTAGCCGTTGCGCCGGCCGTGCGCGCCGGACTCCCAGTCGCGGTACTGGGTGCCGTGGCAGCCGGCGCAAAGCTGAGTTGCCTGGTCGAGGCCGACCACCAGCCCCTCGGGGGTGTGCAGGTGGTCGAGCTGGGTCGAGACGTGGCAGTTGAAGCAGTCCTCGTTGCGCAGGTAGCGGCCGTGGGCCATGTGGGCGAGATTGCGGTGCGCATCGGGAATGATGACGACCCCGTCGGCGTTGTACTCGATCTTCACGCCCTCGTCGGGGGTGTGGCACTCCGAGCAGTTCCGCATGCCGTAGATCAGGTCAAGGTGCTCCTTGGGCAGCACAACGCGGTGGTTGGCGTCGTAGCGGATTTCCGGCGGCTTCTTCGCGTCGTGGCAGGCATAGCACTGAAGACCGGAGGCGTCGCCGCCGGAAGCGACCAGCTGCGCCGCCGAGACCCGGATTGTCCCGGGGACGATCGCCAGCGAACCGGGGAGGATCAGGGGCGCCCGCTTCTCCACGCCGGCCCGGGCGGGTACCCGCACGAAGTTGATGGCGAGGGCGGCGAACCCCATCGTCAACACTGCGAGCACGACCTGGGTTTTGCGCTCTGTTTCCATTTGCTTCCCACCAGACTATCACATCCGCGGACCGCGTCCTCGCCGCCGCTTGGCCAAGAGTATGCATATATTGCTGGCGGGACGGAGGGTAAGGGGTCAGCTTTCCCCGCAATTCCGAGCTGGAGAACATTGAGCGGCAACCCGACCCGTTGATGAAAATCATGTGCATCCACGCCCATTTCGACGATTTTGAATTCGTCGCGGCGGGGACCTTTGAGATGTGGCGCCGGCGCCTGGGCGGCGCGCTGGCCGCCCGTCTCGTCGTCTGCACGGACGGGACGGCCGGGCACCACTTTCGATCCCGAGAGGAGACAGGCCGGGTTCGCCTCGAGGAGCAGTTGGCGTCGGCCCGGATCGGAAATTACGAGCTGGCGCCCCTGCGGCTGCCCGACGG
>CAITEC010000013.1 GCA_903891325.1 uncultured Opitutaceae bacterium | reverse complement strand
ATGGAAGTCATCTTTCTGGGCACCGGGACATCCCAGGGCGTGCCGCTCATCGGCTGCCCCTGCCGCGTCTGCACTTCCCCGGACCCGCGCAACCGCAGGACCCGCGCCTCCATCCACGTGGTCATGGACGGGCTGCACGTCCAGGTGGACGCGGCGCCCGAACTGCGGCTCCAGTGCGTGCGGGAGAAGGTGGCCCAGGTTGACCTCTTCATCCTCACCCACGGGCACTCCGACCACATCGCCGGGATGGATGACCTGCGCGGGTTCTGCGACCTGCGTGGAGGCGAGGCGCTGCCGGTCTATTCCACTCCCGAGGGCCTGTCCCGGGTCCGGGCGATGTTTCCCTATGCGATCCTCGACCGTCCCCTTGTCCGGGGCTATCCGGCCTTCCGGCTCCTCCCCTTTCCGGCGCTCATCGAACTGCCCCAGGGAAGCATCGCGTCGACGCTGCTTCCCCACGGCGCCACCTCGACCCTGGGCCTCGTGTTTACCGAAAGGAGCAGTGGGCGCTCCTTTGCCTACTACACCGACTGCAAGGAGGTTCCGCAGGAGGCTGTCGAGCTGGCAAGGGGGGCATCCGCCGTCGTTCTCGATGGTCTGCGACCGAATCCCCATCCGTCCCACATGAGCATTGGCGAGGCCGCCGCCGCCGCCCGGCGGATTGGCGCAGCTCCCACCTGGCTCATTCACCTCACCCACCTGACCGACCACGGCGTCGACGAATTGCAGCTCCCTGCGGGGATTAAATTCGCCTATGACGGGTTTAAGCTGTCGATTTAGTTATCTAACCGGTTAGTAGTTGGGCTATTATAAACTATGTTAAGGAACAGGGAAAAAACCGCTTGCCTAATTCATACTAAGTTAATCTACATTTAGTGTTAGATAAAGAAACCACTTCCCATGACCAACACCAACGCCATGAAACTGTTCAAACTCGCACCGGTCGCCGCCCTGCTCGCCCTCACGGTTACCGCCGGGGCCGCCGACTCCAAACTGGCCACGACCTCCTCGCAGGGGAAGCCGGCCTGGCTTACGGATGCCTCCCTCTCCGTAAATGAGTCCTATGACGACAACGTCCTGGTCGTGTCCGGGCTGGGCCTGCCCACCCAGTCCTCCTGGTTCAACGATGTCTCGCTCAAGCTGGGCGTGGACCTTGCGCCCGCCCTGGCCGAGGGATCGGCGGTCCAATCCCTGACCCTGACCTACCAGCCGGACCGTTTCACCTACGACAGCGCCTCCCAGGAAAATTACACGTCGCACAAGATAACCGACCTGTTCAAGGGAAAGATCGGGAGCTTCTCTTACAGCCTGGACAACGCCTTCCTCTATGTGGACGGCAGCAAGCTGGCGGAAACCTACGCCTTGAGCCAGGTTACCGGCGCCAACCAATTCGACAAGTACCGGAACAACTTCACCCACTCGGTCCCGCGGGAGCGCCGCAGCCAGTACCAGGACCGTTACACCGCCCAGGTCCAGTGGACCACAGCCCACCTCTACCTCCGGCCGGTCTCGTCGCTGACCTACTACAACCTCAATACCTACCTGTTCAACACGTCCAAGGCCCCCTACCTGGGCTACCAGGACTATGTCGACCGCTGGGACGTCAATGGCGGCGCGGACCTGGGCTACCGGGTAACCTCGGATTTCGCCCTGACAGCGGGATACCGGGACGGCTTCCAGCACCAGGATCCCTTCTCGCTGGGGATAAACAGCGACCGGCACTACTCGTCCAACCACTACCAGCGCCTGCTCTTCGGATTCGACGGCAAGGTCGCATCCTGGCTCAACGTGAAATTTTCGGCCGGCCCCGACTACCGGCAGTTCAACCCGAATGCGGCGATCAGCGACCTGAAGACAACCCGGTACTATGGCGAGGGTCAGGCCGTTGCCACCTTCTCCAAGAGCCAGTCGCTGACCTTCAAGTACAAGCAGCAGATCTTCGTGTCCAGCACCGGGCTGGTCCCCTACGACGACATCTCCTACACGCTGGCCTACCACTGGAACGCGACCAGGAAGCTCGGAATTGACCTGGGCGCAAAGTACCTCGAGTCCAACTACACCCTGGGCAATGACATCGCCGGCTCCGCGCCCAGCCTGCGCGACGACGCCGAGTACGAGGGCTCCGCCGGCGTCAGCTACACTCTCATTCCGCACCTGACCGCCAATGTCGGCTACACGTACGACAAGGGCTTCAACGCGCTGACGACGCTGGCCGCGACCTACGACCCGGCCTACCGCGACTTCAAGCACGGCGTCACCACCTTCGGCCTGAAGTACGCCTTCTGAGGAACCGCAGCGCACCACCCTTCCCGCATCAACCCATGAAAAAAAGCCTGACAGCCACCCTCCTCGCGCTCGCGCTGGCCTCCGCCGCGACCGCCGAAACCATCACGCTGCTCAATGTGTCGTACGATCCGACCCGCGAGCTCTATGCCGACTTCAATCCCGCGTTTGCCCGCTACTGGAAGGCGAAGACCGGGGACGATGTCGTCGTCAAGCAGTCCCACGGCGGCTCGGGCGCCCAGGCCCGCTCCGTGATCGACGGCCTCCAGGCCGACGTCGTCACCCTGGCGCTGGCCGCGGACATCGACGCATTGCACAAGAAGGCCGGCCTGCTTCCCGCCGACTGGCAGAAGCGCCTGCCGGAGCGCTCCACGCCCTACACCAGCACGATCGTCCTCCTCGTCCGCAAGGGCAATCCCAAGGGGATCAAGGACTGGGACGACGTGATCAACCCGGGGGTGTCGATCGTGGTGGCCAACCCGAAGACTTCCGGCGGAGCCCGATGGGCGTACCTGGCCGCCTGGGGCTACGCGGAGAGGAAGTACGGGAGCAAGGAAAAGGCCCGCGAGTTCATCACCGCCCTCTACAAGCACGTCCCGGTGCTCGACTCCGGTGCGCGCGGCGCCACGACGACCTTTGTCCAGCGCGGGATTGGCGACGTCCTCCTGGCGTGGGAGAACGAGGCGTTCCTCGCCCTGAAGGAATTCGGCGCCGACAAGTTTGAGATTGTCGTCCCGTCGAGCAGCATCCTCGCGGAGCCGCCGGTCGCCTGGGTGGACAAGGTGGTGGCGCGCAAGGGGACCGAGGCGGTCGCCAAGGCCTACCTCGAGTACCTCTATTCGGACGAGGGCCAGGAGATCGCCGGTCGCAACTTCTACCGGCCGCGCAACCCGGCGGTCGCCGCCAAGTTCGCCGACGTCTTCCCGAAGATCGAGCTCTTCACGATCGACGACGTGTTCGGCGGCTGGACCAAGGCCCAGCACGCGCACTTTGCCGACGGCGGGGTGTTTGACCAGATCTACCAGAAATAGGCCCCGTGGCGACCGCCCGCACCCGACGCTCCGCCCTTCCCGGCTTCGGGATCACGCTGGGTTTCACCCTGGCCTACCTCGGGCTGATCGTCCTCATCCCCCTCTCGGCGACCTTCATCAGGGCGGCGGGCATGGACTGGGGCTCCTTTTGGGCCGCCGTCACCTCCCCGCGGGTCCTCGCCGCCTATCGCCTCAGCTTCGGCGCGTCCCTCGCCGCCGGGGCGGTCAACATGGTCTTCGGGCTCATCGTTGCGTGGGTGCTCACCCGCTACCCGTTTCCGGGCCGGCGGGTCGTGGACGCCCTGGTGGACCTCCCCTTCGCGCTGCCCACTGCGGTGGCGGGCATCGCCCTCACCTCCATCTACGCACCCAACGGCTGGATCGGCCGCTGGCTCGCGCCGCTGGGATTCCCGGTGGCGTTCACCCGCCTCGGGGTCTTCGTGGCTCTCACCTTCATCGGGCTTCCGTTTGTCGTCCGCACCCTCCAGCCGGTGATCCAGGAGCTCCAGCCGGAGATGGAGGAGTCGGCCGCGAGCCTTGGCGCGACCCGCTGGCAGACCTTCCGGCGCGTCCTGCTTCCCGAACTTGTCCCGCCGCTGCTCACCGGTTTCGCCCTGGCCTTCGCGCGCGCCCTGGGCGAGTACGGCTCGGTGGTGTTCATTTCCGGCAACATGCCGATGCGAACCGAAATCGTCCCGCTGCTCATCATCACCAAGCTGGAGCAGTATGACTACAGCGGCGCGACCGCGATCGCCGTCGTGATGCTCGTCTCCTCGTTCCTGCTGCTTCTCCTGATCAACCTGCTCCAGAAGTGGAGCCGCCGGTTCCAGGCGGTTTAGCCCCCATGCCCGCCGCCGTTGCCAGCCCCCTCACAACCGCGGGATCCCGCAACCCCCTGCCCCGGGCCTCCCGGGACGCGGCGTGGGTGCGGTGGACCCTGACGGCGGTCGCGCTGGTCTTCCTCGCCTTCTTCCTCGCCCTGCCGCTGGCCGCCGTGTTTGCCGAGGGCCTCCGCCGCGGTGTCGCCGCCTATTTCGCATCGTTCCGCGACACCGACGCCCTCGCAGCCATCCGCCTGACCCTGCTCACCGCGGCGATCGCGGTGCCGGCCAACGCCGTCTTCGGCGTGGCGGCGGCCTGGGCGATCGCGAAGTTCCCCTTTCGGGGCAAGAGCCTCCTGATCACCCTGATCGACCTGCCCTTCGCCGTTTCCCCGGTGATTGCCGGGCTGGTCTACGTCCTGATCTTCGGGGCCAACGGCTGGTTCGGCTCCTGGCTGATCGACCACGACGTGCGCATCATCTTCGCCGTGCCGGGAATCATCATCGCGACGACCTTTGTCACGTTCCCCTTTGTCGCCCGGGAACTCATCCCCCTGATGCAGGCCCAGGGCAACGACGAGGAGTACGCGGCGGCTACCCTGGGAGCCAGCGGCTGGCAGACGTTCTGGAGGGTCACACTTCCGAACATCAAGTGGGGGCTGCTCTACGGGATCATCCTTTGCAACGCGCGGGCCATGGGGGAATTCGGGGCCGTGTCGGTGGTGAGCGGCCACATCCGCGGCGAGACCGACACCCTGCCCCTGCACGTCGAGATCCTCTACAACGAGTACAACTTTGTCGGATCCTTCGCGGTGGCCTCGCTCCTCACGCTGCTGGCGCTGGTCACCCTCGTGCTGAAGACGATTGTCGAGTGGCGCCATGCGGCAAGCCGTTCGGCCTCCACCTGAGCCATCTGCGCCATGAGCATTGAAGCCCAAAATATCCGCCGCGCCTTCGGCACCTTTGCGGCGCTCGCCGGGGTCGATCTCAAGGTCGAGCCCGGAAAGCTGGTCGCGCTCCTGGGCCCCTCCGGATCGGGCAAGACGACGCTCCTGCGCATCATCGCCGGGCTCGAGTTTGCCGACCCGGGGAGCGGGCGCATCCTCTTCGACGGCGAGGATGTGACCGACCTTCCCCCGGGAAGGCGCAAGGTCGGGTTTGTCTTCCAGCACTACGCCCTTTTCCGGCACCTCACGGTCTTCGAGAACATCGCCTTCGGCCTGCGCGTCCGCCGCCGGCGGGAGCGCCCGCCGGAACGGGAGCTCGCCGACCGTGTCCGGCACCTGCTTGACCTCGTGCAGCTTCCCGGCCTGGAAGCGCGCTACCCGCACCAGCTGTCCGGGGGCCAGCGCCAGCGGGTCGCGCTGGCGCGCGCCCTCGCGGTCGAGCCCCGGGTGCTGCTCCTCGACGAGCCCTTCGGGGCCCTCGATGCCAAGGTCCGCAGGGAACTGCGCCGCTGGCTGCGGCGCTTCCACGACGAGATCAACGTCACCACGCTCTTCGTGACCCACGACCAAGAGGAGGCCCTCGAGATCGCCGACGAGGTCGTGATCATGAACCAGGGCCGGATCGAGCAGGTCGGGACGCCCCAGGAGGTCTACGACCGGCCGGCCACCCCCTTTGTCCACCAGTTTGTCGGCAACGTGAACATCCTGCGCGCCCCGGCCGCGGGGGGTGGCGACGCCTCGTTTGGGAGGGTCATGCGCGACGGCCGGATTTATGTCCGCCCGCAGGACATCGAGATTGTGCCGCACGAGGGTCGCGACGGGCTCTCGGCGATCGTTCGCCACATCCACGCGGCCGGGCCGCAGGCCCGCCTGACGCTCGAGCAGGTCCAGTCGCGCGAGGTCGTCGAGGCGGAAATTTCCCGCCCCGAGCTCGGCGCGCTGAACCTTCGGGTCAACGACCTGGTCCGCCTCCGGCTGCGCCAGGCGCACTCCTTCGACGACAGCTACGCCATTTGAGCGTCGCCACCCCCTGGTCCGGGCTCGGATCCGCAAATCGAAAACAACTTGCGTTTAACGCCTATTCGCTTGCTGTAGATTAGGCCACATCCCCAATGAAAGTTTCCAAGAAAGGCGAATACGCCCTCCGTTCGCTTATAAACCTCGGCTTTGCCGCCGAGGCAAAAAGGAATCTAGTCCAGGTATCAGAACTCGCTGAAAACGAACAACTCCCGATCAAGTTCCTGGAGCAGATTCTCCAGCTGCTGAAGGAGGCGGGCTACGTCGAAAGCGAACGGGGGAAATTCGGCGGGTACCGACTCGCAAAACCCACGCGGAAAATCATCATCGGCGACGTTGTCCGATTGGTCGACGGCCCCCTGGCCCCCATCCGCTGCGTCAGCCAGACGGCTTACGAGAAGTGCACCTGCCCGGATGAGGCGCATTGCGGCCTGCGGATGCTCATGCTCGATGTCCGCAACGCGATCTCGGGAATCCTGGACCGCTACACACTTGCCGACGTCGTCGGGATCACCATCCGTAAGATGCGCCGGGACGGCGTCCCCCTTCCCTTTTCAGCGGACGAGGCCGCCGCCGCCCCGGCCGCGCGGGTTCCGGCCCGCCTTGCCCGGAAGCTCGCCAAGGGCGCCAAGGCGCCAAAGCCCTCGCCAACGGAGGGGATCGTGCAGCAGCTCCTTGGCGAATACACGATCTGACCGCCGATTGCCTTCATGTTCACCCCCGCCCCCCTCCGCCGTCTTCTCGCCCTGCTGCTTGTCGCAGCGGGTGCCTCCGCGCTCCGCGCGGAGGAGCTTGTCCTGCGCGTCGGCTTTTTCCCCAACATCACCCACGCCCAGGGTGTCATCGGCAGCGAGACAACCCGCGAGGGCCACGGCTGGTTTGAGCAGCGGCTCGGGCCGGGGGTATCCGTGCATTGGTTCGCCTTCAACGCGGGCCCGAGCGCAATGGAGGCCCTCTTCGCGAACAGCATCGACCTCACCTATGTCGGGCCGAGCCCGGCCCTGAATGCCTACGTTCGCTCGGCCGGCGACGAGGTCCGGATCCTCGCCGGTTCCGCCGAGGGTGGCGCGGCACTCGTCGTGGCCGCGGACGGGCCCATTCATCAGGCGGCGGATTTCAAGGGGCGCCGGATCGCCACGCCCCAGCTTGGCAACACCCAGGACATCGCCGCGCGCTGCTGGCTGAAGCGCCAGGGATTCAAGGTCACCCTGACCGGGGGCGACGTGACCGTCCTGCCCATCGCCAACGCCGAGCAGCTTCCCCTCTTCAAGAGAGGTTACGTGGACGCCGTGTGGACGGTCGAGCCCTGGGTCTCGCGGCTGGTGAAGGACGGCGGCGGACGGGTCTACCTCGAGCAGAAGGACGCCGTCGCGACCATCCTGGTCACCTCCGCCGCGTTCCTCAAATTCCACCCCGACCTCGCCGCGCGCTTCCGGGCCGCGCATGTCGAATTGACCGCCTGGGTGAACGCCAACCCGGCGAAGGCCCAGAAACTGGTGGCCGACGGGCTCGGCGCGGCGACCGGCCGGAAGACGCCCGTCGCCTCCGTCGCGGCCGCCTGGGGAAGGGTGCGCTTCACCGACACGGTCGTCCCGGCGCAGCTCACCGCGCTGGTCGCCGACGCCCAGTCCGTCGGCTTCCTCCGCGACGCCATCCCCCTGGACCTGCTTTTTCCACGGGTTCCATGACGCTGCCCGACGAACTTCGGAACGAGGAGCCTTCAAAGCTCTCCGTGCAGGGCGTGAGCAAGCGCTTCCGCTCGCGCGGCCACCTCGTGCAGGCCCTTGACAATGTCTCGCTCGAGGTGGGCGAGGGGGAATTCGTCTGCCTGGTCGGACCGAGCGGCTGCGGAAAGACGACCCTGCTGAACATCATCGGCGGCCTGGAGCACGCCGACTCCGGGCAGGTCCTCGCCGACGGACAGCCGATCACCTCCCCCGGCCGCGACCGGATGATGATGTTCCAGGAGTCCGCCCTCTTCCCCTGGCTGGACGTCCGCGGAAACCTGCTCTTCGGGCTCAAGCTCAAGCCGGGCCTGCGGCGCAAGGAGCGCCTGGAGATCGCCGACTTTTACCTGCGCTTGGTCGGGCTCGAGCGCTTCCGCAAGGCCCACGTCCACGAGCTGTCCGGCGGGATGAAGCAGCGGGTCGCGCTCGCCCGCTGCCTCGCCCCCAATCCGCGCGTCCTGCTGATGGACGAGCCCTTCGCCGCCCTCGACGCGCTCACCCGCGAGCAGCTCTACGGCGACCTGCAGCACATCTGGCAGGAGCGCAAGAAGACGATCATCTTCGTCACCCACAACGTGCGCGAGGCCGCCTGCCTCGGCGACCGGGTCATCCTTTTTTCGCCCAACCCGGGCCGGATCCGCGAGGAGTTCAAGGTCGGCCTCCCCCGACCCCGGGACATCAACACCGTCGAGCTCGCCCGTTATTCAACGTCGATCACGGCCGCCCTCAAGGGCCACGCCGTGGGCGAACCCCGGGAGGTTGCCGAATGAAGCGCATCGTCAAGGCATCGATCTTCTTCATCGCCCTGGTCCTCATCTGGGAGGGGATCTACGCGGCGCACATCTGGTCGCCGGTGCTCGTGCCCTCCCCGGCCAGCGTCGCCCGCTACCTCATCGACGCCGCCCGCGACGGCACGCTGGCCAGCGCCACGCTGGTCACCGTGCGCCGGCTCGTGACCGGATACGCCTTCGGGATCGCGATCGGTCTTCCCCTGGGCCTGCTGACCGCGCGGTTCAACCTGGTCCGCGACACCCTGGGACTCGCGGCCCTCGGCCTGCAGGGCCTTCCCAGCGTGTGCTGGGTGCCCCTGGCGCTCCTCTGGTTCGGCGAGACCGAGTCGGCCATGTTCTTCGTGGTCGTGATGGGCACCGTGTGGTCGGTGATCATCGCCACCGAGACCGGGGTCCGGAATATTCCGCCCATTTTCGCCCGGGCGGCGCGGACCATGGGCTCGCGCGGCCTCCACACCTGGCTTCGGGTCATCCTGCCCGCGGCGCTCCCGGCGGTCGTCGGTGGAATGAAGCAGGGCTGGGCGTTCGCCTGGCGCTCGCTGATGGCCGCGGAGATCTACGTCACGGTCATGAGCGGATTCGGGCTGGGTTCCCTCCTGCACTACGGTCGCGAGCTGAATGCCATGGACCAGGTGATCGGCATCATGTTCGTCCTTCTCCTGATCGGGCTCCTTGCCGATCGGGTCTTCTTTTCCCCCTGGGAGCGGATGCTCCGCCACCGCTGGGGGACCGCAGCAAAATGACATCCTGCTTCGCCTTGCAGTACACTCCGACTAATGCAATATACTGACACCCGGGACTTTCCCTTTCTGGCCCGAAAAACCAAAACCAACCACTGACATGTCCAAAATATACAACGACATCACGGAAACCATCGGAAACACGCCCCTCGTGCGCCTGAACCGCACGGCCGCAACCCACGGCGCGCAGGCGGAAATCCTGCTCAAGCTGGAGTTCTTCAACCCGCTTTCCAGCGTCAAGGACCGGATCGGCGCGGCCATGATCGACGACGCGCTCAAGAGCGGCCGGATCAACAAGGACACGATCCTGATCGAGCCGACCAGCGGCAACACGGGCATCGCCCTGGCCTTCGTCGCGGCCGCCCGCGGCCTCAAGCTCATCCTCACGATGCCCGAGACGATGACGATGGAGCGGCGCCGGATCCTGAAGGTCCTCGGCGCCCGGCTTGTGCTGACCGAGGGGCCCAAGGGAATGAAGGGCGCGATCGCCAAGGCCGAGGAGCTGGCCGCGAAGATCCCCAACAGCGTCATCCTCCAGCAGTTCGCCAATCCCTCCAACCCGGCGGTTCACCGCCGCACGACCGCCGAGGAAATCTGGCGCGACACCGACGGCAAGGTCGACATCGTCATCTCCGGCGTCGGCACCGGCGGGACCATCACGGGAATCGGCGAGGTTCTCAAGGCCCGCAAGCCCACGGTAAAGATCATCGCCCTTGAGCCGGCCGGCTCACCGGTCCTGTCCGGCGGGTCCCCCGGCCCGCAGAAGCTCCAGGGTCTCGGCGCGGGGTTCGTCCCCGGCGTCCTCAACACCAAGATCTATGACGAGGTGATCACGGTCAAGGAGGACGACTCCGGCCCGATCAGCCGCCAGGTGAACAAGCTGGACGGCATACCGATCGGCATCTCCTCCGGGGCCGCCGTCTGGGCGGCCCTGCAAGTCTCCAAGCGGCCTGAGAACAAGGGAAAGCAGATCGTGGTGATCATTCCCTCATCGGCCGAGCGCTACCTCTCGTCCTGGCTCTTCGCGGACATCAACGTGGAAAGCGACTCGATCGACGACCTGCTCGCGCCGGCCAAGGCCTGATCAGGCGGATCCGACCTGGATTTTCGAGGCCTCGGGCAGCCCAAGCGTCGCCATTCCCACGCCGAGGTCGCAGCGGACGACCCCGCTCGCGGCCTCGCGGGTGCGCACGCTCACGCGCGCGCCCGGCTTGAGCCCGCTGCGCTGCACAAATTCCAGGAAAGGCCCGCTTTGGTCGAGGATCCGCTCGACCCGGAAGGGCTTGTCGGTATCGCAGTTCGCCAGGGTGATGTTCCGCGCCGGGTTGGCCGGGGGCAGCCGCGGGTTTGGGATCGGGTCGCCGTGCGGGTCGGCCGCGGGCCTTCCCAGCAGCTCGTCGATCCGGGCCAGCACGCGGTCGGAGATCGCGTGCTCGAGCTTCTCGGCCTCCTCATGGACCTCCTTCCAGTCCATCTTGAGGACCTGGACGAGGAAGGTCTCGACGAGCCGGTGCTTCCGCAGGACCGCAAGGGCGAGCGCCCGCCCCTCCGCGGTAAGCCGGACGCCCTCGCGCGGCTGGTGGTCGAGGAGCCCCTGGGTCGCCAGTGCCTTCACCATGGTGGTGATCGTGCCCGGCGTGACGCCCAGGTCCTGGGCGATGTCGCCGGTGCTCACGATGGCCTGCCCGGCCGCCGTCCGGTGCAGGATTGCCTTGAGGTAATTCTCGACGGTGCTCGTGGGCATGGGAAGGGATGGACCGGGCCTCTTTTTGACGACAATCGTTTATTATTTTGACTAGTCAAATTAAGTTTTTCTATGATTCACAATAGTGGAATCCGCCCGCCAACCCCCGACGCCCCTCACGACCGAGGACTTCCGACGGGCCGAGGATCGCAGGCGGGTGAACGCCACCCGGTCGGGCCCGCGGAGGAGGCCCTGGATGCTCCTCTGGCTGCTGATCGGCCCCGGTGTACTGGTGATGCTGGGGGAAAACGACGGGCCGAGCATGATTTCCTACGCCCAGACGGGAGCATCCTACGGCATCGGGTTTTTCCTCCCCTTCATCGTCCTGACCTTCATCATGGCCTATATCGTCCAGGAGATGACGGTGCGGCTCGGGGCGGTCACGAAGCTGGGGCACGCCGAGCTCATCTACATGCGCTTCGGGCGCTTTTGGGGATTCTTCGCGATGGCGGACCTGGTGCTGGGCAACCTGCTCACCCTGGTCACCGAGTTCATCGCGGTGCGGGCCGGGCTGGGCTTCTTCGGCGTTCCGCCGGCCCTGGCGGTGCTCGGCGCCTTCCTGGTCGTCGGCGGGGTCGTGCTCTCGCGGCGGTACTGGACCTGGGAGCGGATCACGCTGGGCTTTGCCGTATTCAACCTCATCTTCATTCCCGTGGCCATCATGGCCCATCCGGTGAGCACCCAGGTTGTCCGGGCGTTCTTCAGCTGGAGCCCCCTGCCCGGGGGGATCAATGCGCAGTTTGTCCTTCTCATCATGGCCGACATCGGGGCGACCGTGACCCCGTGGATGCTCTTCTTCCAGCAAAGCGCGGTCGTTGACAAGGGACTCACCGCCGCCGACATCGGCCACGGACGCCTGGACACCGCGGTGGGCGCCGTCGTCGCCGCGGTCGCCGCCGTCGCGACCGTGCTCGCCGCGACGCCGCTCTTTGTCCACCATATAGCAGCCTCCAATTTCCAGGGGGCCGACTTTGCCCAGGCCCTGGCCCCCTTTGTCGGCAATGTCGGGGCGACCCTGTTTGCAGTGGGAATATTCGAGGCGGGCCTGGTGGCCGCCATCACCATTTCATCCTCATCGGCCTACGCCTTCGGCGAGGTGATGGGCCGCCCGCACAGCCTGAACAATTCGCTCCGGGAGGGCTGGCCCTTTTACGCCGCCCTCCTGGCCGCCGCGGCGATCGCCGCCGCGCTGGTCCTCATTCCCAATGCCCCCCTGGTGTACATCGTCCTTGTCGTGAACGTGATTGCGACCCTGTCCATGCCCCCCGCGATCGTCTTCCTGCTGCTCATGGTCAACGACCGGCAGATCATGGGAAAGCACGCGAATTCCCCAATTGAGAACTTCTTTGGCATCAGCGTGACCGTCCTGCTCGTCCTCGCCGGGCTGTTTTACGGGGTAACGTCCATCTTCCCCCACCTGCTGCCGACCTAGGACATCCAACCGACCATGGCCGAAGACAAACCCCCACCCGGGCCAGCAGACGGAGAGATATGGGCGCGCGAGGCGCTGGAGCCCGACCAAATCGCCGCCGGGAAGCACCGGTACGGGCTGGCCCCGCTGTCCCGCGGAAAGATCGTCCTTCTCTGGGCGCTCCGGGTCTACGTCCTGCTCATGATCGCCCTGATCGTCTACCAGATCTGCCAGGCCATGCGCGGCCCCCGTTAGGGCGCGCCGTCATTTCGCGCCCGAGCCCAATTCCTTCTTCAACTTGTCGATCTTCGGCGCGATGACGACGCTGCAGTACCCCTGGTCGGGGTGCTTGTCGAAATAGTCCTGGTGGTAGTCCTCCGCCGGCCAGAACTTCAGCAGGGGGGATATCTCCGTCGTGATCGGATCGCTGAACCGGGGCTGCGCCTCCGCGCGGGACTTCTCTGCGGCGGCCTTCTGGGCGGCGCCGGCATAAAGGATGATCGAGCGGTACTGGGTGCCCGTGTCCGCCCCCTGGCCGCCGACCTGGGTGGGATTGTGCACCTTCCAGAAATATGCCAGGAGCTTGTCCAGGGAGACCCTGGCCGGGTCGAAATCGATCTTGATCACCTCCGCGTGCCCGGTTGTTCCGGTGCAGACATCCTCGTAGCTCGGGCTGGGTGCGGTCCCGCCGGCATAGCCGCAGGTCACATGGGTGACACCCGGCAGCAGCTTGTAGGCGGCGTCCGTGCACCAGAAGCAGCCCCCGCCAACGACAATCGATTCGGTTTTGGTCTCAGCCATCGCGGACGCAATCAAGAGAGGAAGTGCAAAAGCGCAAAGAAGAAACTTCATCCCAGGAAGCTAGCCCTTTCCGCCCAAAATGCCATTTTTCTGTGGCTGCCCTACCCGCGGGTCAGCTTCCTGTACTTCAGCCGGTGGGGCTGGTCGGCGTCCTTGCCGCGGCGGCGGCGGAAGTCCTCGATGTAGCCCGAATAGTTCCCCGCGAACCAATGGACGGTGCTCTCGCCCTCGAAGGCGAGGATGTGCGTGGCCACCCGGTCGAGAAACCACCGGTCGTGGGTCACCACCACCGCGCATCCGGCGAAGTTCTCCAGCCCCTCCTCGAGGGAACGGATTGAATTCACGTCCAGGTCGTTCGTCGGCTCGTCGAGGAGGATCAGGTTCGCGCCGCTTTTCAAAAGCCGCGCCAGGTGGACCCGGTTCCGCTCGCCGCCCGAGAGGATGCCGATCTTCTTCTGCTGGTCGGGGCCGGTGAAGCCGAACTGGGCGCAGTAGGCCCGCGCGTTGATCTCGCGGCCTCCCATGCGGAGGATCTCCTCCCCGCCGCTGATGCCCTGGAACACCGTGTCGCCGTCCGGAAGCGAGTCGCGCGACTGGTCCACGTGGGCGATCTTCACCGTCTCCCCCACCCGCAGCGCGCCGGTGTCGGCCTTTTCCGCGCCGGTGATCAGCCGAAAGAGCGTCGTCTTGCCCGCGCCGTTCGGCCCGATGACCCCCACAATCCCGCCGGGTGGAAGCGAGAAGGTCAGGTTTTCAAAGAGGAGGTTGTCGCCGTACGCCTTCGAGACATCCTTCGCCTCCACGACCAGGGTGCCCAGCCTCGGGCCCGGGGGGATCGCCATCTCGAGCTCGCGCTCCCGCTCGGCCGTGCCGGCCTTGAGCATGCTCTCGTAGGCGGAAATGCGCGCCTGGGACTTGGCCTGGCGGGCGCGGGCCGACTGGCGGATCCACTCCAGCTCGCGGGCCATGGCCTTCTGCCGGCGGTCCTCCGTGCGCTGCTCGACGGCCAGCCGGCGCTGCTTCTGCTCAAGCCACGAGGAGTAGTTTCCCTTCCACGGGATCCCGTGCCCGTGGTCCAGCTCGAGGATCCACTGGGCGACGTTGTCCAGGAAATACCGGTCGTGCGTCACCGCGATCACCGTGCCGTCGTAGCGGGCCAGGTGCTGCTCAAGCCACTGGACGCTCTCCGCATCGAGATGGTTGGTGGGCTCGTCGAGGAGAAGGATCGCCGGCTTTTGGAGAAGGAGCCGCGCGAGCGCAATCCGGCGGCGCTCGCCCCCGGAGAGCTTGTCGACCAGCTGGTCTCCCGGCGGGCAGCGCAGGGCATCCATCGCCATTTCAACATGGGAGGCGACGTCCCAGGCGCCGAGCGCGTCAATCTTCTCCTGAAGTTCCCCCTGGGCCTTCATGATCCGCTCCTTTGCGGCGTCGTCGGCGGCCTCGTTGAGCTCGTCCCAGCTCGAGTCGTAGGCGGCCACGAGGTCGGTCAGGTGCCTGACCCCCTCCTCCACGCACGCGCGCACGGTCTTGCCGGCCTCAAGCTGCGGCTCCTGCTCGAGGAGCCCGATCGCGTAGCCCGGCTCGAAGTGCAGCCGGCCGTCGATGTCCGTGTCCCTTCCCGCCAGGATCCGCATGAGGGACGACTTGCCGGAGCCGTTCAATCCCAGGACGCCGATCTTCGCGCCGTAATAAAATGACAGCGATATGTCGCGGAGGATCTCCTTGCGCTCGATTTTCTTCGAGACGCCCAGCATCGAGAAGATGATCTTCGGTTCGTCGGGTTTCGCCATGGTCGCGGCAACTATGGGGCCCGCCTTCAGCGCGGCAACCTTTCAGAAAGGTGGGTAGTGGTATAGTCTGAGACCAATACATTTTGAACAGAAAGGCCGGGAAGATCGGAAAGTTCGATCCGTCGCAATTCAACTGCCTCCGGAATCATGACTGGATTTCCCCCCCGCAATTGGATCTGAAGTTTGAATTTGGGCCCTTCCCGTCGGGGCTTTCCGATCTCCCCGGTCTTCCTGTTCAAGAGGCATTTCTCCGAGAGTGTACCACCGCCGGAAAATGCTCTCGCCGCCGGCGCGGTCACCTTCCACTCTTCGCCCCCATATGCGGTTTCACCGTTGGCTCGCCCTGCTGGGCGTCGGCGCCCTCACCCTCTCCGCGCAGGCTGCGTCCACGGAACGAATTTACGTCGGCACGGACAGCCGGGGAATCTGGCTGCTGCAACTCAACCCGGCCGACGGGTCGCTATCCCGGCCCGAGCTCGCCGCCGACGCGCTGAAACCCGGATTCCTCGCCCAGGATCCCTCCGGGTCCCATCTCTACGCCGTGGGCCAGCTCCGGCCCGGCCCGGGACTCCGCCCGGGGGAGTGCGGCGTGAGCGCCTTCGCGGTCTCCGCGAACGGCCGGCTCGATTACCTCAACCAGCAGCGCAGCGGCACCAGCGTGCCGCCCCATCTTGCCGTGGATGCGAGCGGCCGCATGCTCATCGCCGCCGACTACGCCGCGGGCACGGTCTGCGCCTGGCCGATCCGGGCCGACGGCAGCCTGGGCGCGATGAGCGCCCGGGTGTACGACCGGGGCCCGGTCGGCCCCAATCGGGACCGCCAGCGCGGCGCCCATCCCCACTCGGTGACGCTTTCCCCCGACAACCGGCTGGCCTACGTCTGCGATCTGGGCCTGGACCGGGTATTCACCTGGCGGATCGATCCGGCCCGCGCGGGGCTCGCCCCGGACGACCCGCCCTTCACGGCGGCGCCCCCGGGATCGGGTCCCCGCCACAGCAAGCTTTCCCCCGACGGCAGGTTTCTCTACGTCGTGGACGAGATGGGCGGGTCGATTTGCGTCTTCGCCCGGGACCCCCGGGGTGCGCTCGCCCTCACGCAGACGATCTCCACCCTGCCGCCCCTATTCGGCGCTGTGAACCTGTCCGCCGAGATCCGCCTGGATCGGGCCGGACGCTTTGTCTACGCGTCCAACCGGGGGCCGGACACCCTGGCGGTCTTCGCCCGCAATGCGGCCAACGGCGCGCTCTCGCTGGTCGAGATCGTGTCCTGCGGGGGCCGGCAGCCGCGAAATTTCAACCTGTCGCCGGACGGGCGCTGGCTGGTCTGCGCCAATCGCGCGAGCAACTCGGTCACTGTCCTGCGGATTGACCCGCTGACCGGCCGCCTCCGGCTCACACCCTTCCGCGCTGATTTGAACCAGCCCATTTGCGTGCTATTTTCCAAAAACCCATGAACCCATCCCCCGATACCCTCACCCGGCGCAACTTCCTTCGAATGGCGTCGACCGCCGCCGCCGCCACCACGGCGGGATTCCCCCTGCTCTCGCTTGCCGACGGCTTGGCGCCGCGGCGAAAGCTTGGCGTCGCGCTGGTCGGCCTCGGCAACTACTCCGAGCACCAACTTGCGCCGGCGCTCGCCAGGACCAAGCTCTGCCGGCTGGCCGGGCTGGTGAGCGGCAACCCCGTCAAGGCCGCCGCCTGGGCCCGCAAGTGGGACGTCCCGGCCCGCAGCGTCTACCGCTACGAGGACATCGACCGGGTCGCGGACAACCCGGATATCGACATTGTCTACGTGGTCACCCCGCCCTCGCTCCACCGCGAGTTCGTCGTCCGCGCCGCCAAGGCCGGGAAGCACGTGATCTCCGAAAAGCCGCTCGCACCCACGGTTGCGGACTGCGACGCGATGATCGAGGCGTGCAGGGCGGCCAAGGTGAAATTCTCCGTCGGATACCGTCTCCACTTCGACCCCTACCACCGGGAGTTGATGCGCCTGGCCCGCTCGGGCGAGCTCGGCGGATTCGACGACATGGTCTCCGAGCACAGCTTCCGCATGCGCTTCGACAACTGGAGGAGCAATCGGGCGCTCTCCGGCGGCGGACCGATGATGGACATGGGAATCTACGTGATCCAGGGCGCCCTGATGGCCCAGAACGAGGTCGTCCCCGTCGCCGTCACGGCCTACGAGGAGCCCAAGCAGAACCCGGAGCGCTTCGTCGATGTCGAGGAGAGCATGCGCTTCACCCTCGAGTTCCCCAATGGCGCGGTCATGCACGGAGGGTCCAACTACGACAGGCCCGAGGACCGCTTCTGGCTTCGCGCAAAGAAGGGCTGGATGGACTTTCCCGCCTCCGCGTACAGCTACCAGGTGAAGTACTGCGCGACCAGCCGGGGGCCGCTGTCCTTCCCGATCGCGGCTTATCCGTACCAGCAGGCGGCGCAGATGGACGATTTTGCGGATTGCCTGCTGACCGGCCGCGAGACGCCCGTGCCCGGCGAAATGGGGCGGCGCGACATCCGGATTGTCCAGGCGATCTACCAGGCCGCGCGGACGGGGAAGCGGGTCGTGCTCTAGCCCGTTCAGATGTGCCGGGAGTCGGCCTCGTCCTTCTTGACGTAGCCGCTGTCCTGCCGCTGGTGGTTCACCTGGTTTTTCTTCAGATAGGCCTGGTACACGTCCTCGGCGCTCATTCCCAGCGTCTGCGCGAGGGAAACGAGGAAGTGAAAGAGATCGACCACCTCGACCCGCGCGTTCTGCTCGTCGTATTTCTGGTACTTCGCCCACCACTTCCAGGGCACGGAATCGACCAGTTCCGCCAGCTCCTGCTGCATCGCGCGCGTGTAGTTGAGCGTCCACTTCGCCTTCTCCTCCTCGGTCTCCGGGGGAAGGGTGACGCCGATGCGCCGGTTCAATGCATCCTGCATGCGGAAGATTTCCTCGAGTTTGTCCATGCGCCTAGCTGGGCAACGTGCCCCCCGGTACACAAGTGCAAAGGTGCTTTAAAAGGTTGCCCCCGAGGGGGAATGCGGCAATAGTACACCCTTCATGCATCCGTTTGAGCCCGTTCAACCGCGCTCCGGATGCCCATCATAAAAAACCAAGGCCGCTCCCCATGCGGGAGTGCCTGAATCAAAAGAAGATACATAAAATGACAGATCCAGTACAGTCCGGAGGCAATGCCCCGGCTGCCGGAGACAGCACGTCGGCCCCCGAGAGCGGGAGCGCCGCGCAGTTCGGCACATTCAGCAACCGGGGCTCAGGCCTCGCACGCGGAAAACGCAGCACCGTCCCGACCGCGGGATCAACCCAGGACGCCCCCGCCGGCGACTACAAGCCCACGGCCCTCGAGGTCATCGTCCCGGAGAGGGAATACAAGAACCCGTTTGGCGACCCCGCGCCGGTCGCCGAGACCCCCGCAGCGCCCAAGCCCGAGCCGGTCGCGGCCCCGGCGGCTCCGATCCAGCCCGCACCCGTTGCGGCCGTGATCGTCCCGCCCACCCCGCTCCCCGAGAAGGAGCCCGTTGCCGAAGAGGCCCCGGAAAAGCCCGTCCTGAATATCCTCCCCCAGGCCGAGACCAAGCGCCCGGCGGTCAGTTGGGAGCGCGGCCCCTCGTCGGCCTCGCGCGACAGCGCCCCGGCCTACCCGGCCCGCTCGCAGCGCGATGACATCCGCGACGACCGGCCCGTGTTCAAGCCCGAGCCCCGCCGCGACCAGGTTCCCGCAGCCCAGGAGGCCCGCCCGGAAACACGCGAGCCGCGCCCCGAGCAGAGGGAATTTCGCCGCGATCACGATGAGCGGCGCAGCACGCCCGCCCCGCAGGCGGCGAAGCCCCGCGGATTTTTCGCATGGCTGAAGGCGCTTTTCCAGGGCAAGCCCGCCCATCAGGCCGGCCCGGAGGCCCGCCGCGAGGATCGCCCCGGCGAACGCGGATTCCAGCACGACGGCGGCCCCCGCCGGAGGCGCCGCGGAGGACGCGGCCGGAATTTTTCCGATCGCGGTGGCGAGCAGCGCGGCCAGCCCCAGGGCGGCGGCGAGGCTCGCATGCAAGGCGGCGAGGGTCGGCAGGGGGATGACCAGGGCGGCCATCGCCCGCGGCGCCATCGGGGCGGCCGCGGACGCGGCGACCACCGCGGCGACAGCCGGGGCGGCCCCCGTTCCGAGGGCCAGCAGGGCGGCGGCGCAATCTAACGCGCCCCGGCCAATGCCCGGTTCGTCGAGTTAATTCTTGCCAAGTCGCGCCGGTGTGCGCGCATTTTCAAGGCGTCCGTTCCCACGGGCGCCTTTTTTTCCACCTCAAAAATGTCCGATCTTCTCGTCAACGGCGGCATCCCCCTCTCGGGCACCATCACCCCGTCGGGCAACAAGAACTCCGTTCTGCCGATCCTGTGCGCGACGCTGCTCACCGACGAGCCGGTCACCCTTGAGAATGTCCCGGACATCACGGACCTGGACAAGCTGGTCACCTACCTGCGCTCGCTCGGCTCCCGGATTGACTGGGACCGCTCAGCGGGCCTCATGCGGGTCGACCACTCCGGCGTCAACGCGGCCCCCGGGGACGGCGATCTGCCGCAGGACATGCGCTCAACGGTACTCCTCTACCCGGGGCTCCTGCATCGCTTCCACCGCATCGGGATTCCGTTCAACTCCAAGGGCTGCTCGCTGGGCGTCCGCGAGATCGATCCGCACCTGGACATCCTGCGCGCCCTGGGCGCGACCGTCCAGGCCGGCGAGTCCCTCCTGATCGGGTTGCCCGGGAAGTTCCGGGGGGCGCGGCACTGGCTGGACTACATGTCGGTCACCGCCACCGAGAATTTCGCCATGGCCGCCGCGGTGGCGGAGGGCACCTCCGTCCTGGTGAACGCGGCCAGCGAGCCGCACGTGCAGGACCTCTGCGCGGCCCTTGTCGCGATGGGGGCCCGCATTGAGGGGATCGGGACCAGCCAGCTCACCGTCACCGGCGTTCCCCGGCTCCGGGGCGCAACGATCGCGATCAGCACCGACTACCATGAGGTCGTCACCTTCCTTGCCCTCGGGGCGATAACCGGCGGGGAGGTCCGGGTCGAGAAGTCGCTCCCCTGGCACTTCGACCTGATCACCCGGGCCTTCGGCAAGCTCGGCGTCCAGGTCGAGCACGAGGGGCGGACGGCGATCGTGCGCCGCGGCCAGAAGCTCGCGGTCACCGCGCCCTTCACGAGCAATCTCCTGGCGAAGATCGAGGCCGCTCCCTGGCCCTATTTCTCGGTCGACTTGCTGCCGCTCATGATCGCGCTGAGCACCCGCTCCAAGGGGACGATCCACTTCTGGAACAAGGTCTATGAAAACGGATTCGCGTGGATCCCGGAGCTGGCGAAGTTCGGCGCGCACGTGGTTGTCTCCGACCCCCACCGGATCATCGTCTTTGGCGACACCCCGCTTCGGCCCGCCGTAGTCGACTCCCCCTATGTGATCCGGGCGGCGGTCGCCCTGACCATGGTCGCCGCGTCCATTCCCGGCCGCAGCGTCGTGCGCAATGCGGAGATCATCAAGCGGGCCCACCCGCGATTTGTCGAAAACCTCCGCTCGCTCGGCGCCGAGCTCGAGTGGAGGGACTGAGGAGCGCGCATGAAGGACCCCGAGAAACCCAAGGCAGCCACCGGCGTCGGATTCATCAGCGCAGCCCTGGCCGCGCCCGAGGGCTCGGCCGAGGCGGCCCTTCGCCCGCTTTCCTTCGCCGATTTCAGCGGGCAGCCCAAGACCATCGAGCGGCTGCGCGTCATGGTGGGCGCGGCCAAGCGCCGCGGCGACCCCCTCAACCACATCCTGCTCTCGGGCCCCCCGGGGCTGGGGAAGACGACGCTTGCGTTCATCCTTGGGCACGAGGTCGGCCGGAACGTCCGCGTGACATCCGGACCGGTCATCGAGAAGGCCGGCGACCTGGCCGGGCTGCTCACCAGCCTTGAGGAGGGCGACATCCTGTTCATCGACGAGATCCACCGCATCCCGAAGACCGTCGAGGAGTACCTTTACTCCGCGATGGAGGACTTCCGGCTGGACATCATGATCGACCAGGGGCCGAACGCGCGCAGCGTCAGGCTCTCCATCCCGAAGTTCACCCTGATCGGCGCCACGACCCGCAGCGGCTTGCTGACGGCGCCGCTTCGCTCCCGCTTCACGCTCCAGACCCGGCTGGACTATTACGACGTCGCGACCCTCTCGGGCATCGTCCGGCGCAGCTGCCGGCTCCTCGATGTGGCGATCGACGAGGGTGGCGAGCGCGAGATCGCGACCCGCGCCCGCGGCACCCCGCGGGTGGCGAACAACCTGATCAATTTCACCCGGGATTTCGCCCAGGAGCGCGCGAAGGGGCGGATCACGCAGCCGGTTGCCGCGGCCGCCCTGGAGCTGCTCGAAATCGACGGCGCCGGCCTGGACGAGATGGACAAGCGGATGCTCCGCTCGATGGCCGAGAACTACGCCGGGGGACCCGTCGGGATGACGACAATCGCCGTCTCGGTGGGCGAGGAGGCCGAGACCCTGGAGGAGGTCCACGAGCCCTTCCTCATCCAGGAGGGATATCTCCAGCGCACCCCGCAGGGGCGCATGCTCACGGAGCGAGGCTACGCCGCCATCGGGATCAAGAGGCCCGGGGGTGCGCAGGGAAACCTGCTTTGATGTCCGTTGCAGCCGGGATACCTCCGATGTAGCCGGGGTCCCAGACCCCGGCCGGACCCGAAGGGGCCGGAATTCGAATGCAGGACTCCAAGCACCGGGGTCTAGGACCCCGGCTACATTCTGACTCTCGCCATTGGGTTGACGCTCCCTTCATTTTGGCTAACGATGGACCTTCCATGCCCGCCAAGGCCAAGAAATCCACCAAGGCCAAGCACCCGATATCCGGGGGCGCTCCCGCTGGCATCGTCTACATCACCCGCCAGGTGCATTTCAACGCCGCCCATCAGTTGAACAACCCGGCATTCAGCCGGCGGTGGAACGAGAAGACCTACGGCCTGTGCACCAACCCCCACTGGCACGGGCACAATTACGTCCTGGAAGCCACCGTCTCGGGCACCCCGGACAAGCACACCGGGTTTGTCATCAATCTGGCCGCGCTGAAGGACATCCTCAACGAGGCCATCGTCGATCCCTGCGATCACCGGAACCTCAACGAGCAGGTCGACTTCCTCCGCGGGATCAACCCGACCACGGAGAACCTGGTGATCGCCTTCTGGAACCGCGTGGCCCCGCTCATCCGCGGCGGCCGGCTTCATTGCATCAGGCTGTACGAGACCCCGCGCAACTACGTCGAATACTTCGGCGAGTCCGAACCCGGCAAATAAATGAGCAATAAGAAACCGATGTACCTCCATCGCTCCGCGGATGGGCAGCCCCCCCGGATCAAGCGGGGATACGACAGCGCCTTTCGCGCTTCCAAGGCCTACCGCGCCAGCCTTCCGGACATGATGGACGTCGCCCACGACGCACTCCTGGGGGCCAATGTCCCGATCCAGCAGGTCGGCGTCTCAAATTTCAAGCTGCCCCTGAAATACCGGACCAAGAAGGGTGACATCCTGACCCTGGAGACGAGCATCACGGGCACCGTTTCCCTGGAGGCGGAACTGAAGGGGATCAACATGAGCCGGATCGTGCGCTCGTTCTACGACCACAAGGACCAGGTGTTCACCGGGGAGCGCATGGGAACGATCCTCAGGGCCTACCTGCGCAAGGTGGACAGCAAGGCCGCGCGCCTGAAGGTCTCCTTCTCCTACCCGGTGCTCCAGGAGAGCCTGCGCAGCGGGCTTCACGGCTACCAGTACTACGACGTATCCTTCGAGGGTGTGATGACCAGCGACGGCGAATACCGGCGCTACATCGACTTTGACTTTGTCTACTCCTCGGCCTGCCCCTGCTCCGCGGAGCTGAGCGAGCACGCCCGCGACACCCGCGGGGTCTACTCCGTCCCCCACTCGCAGCGCAGCAAGGCGCGCATCATCCTAGAGGAGGCCGCGGGCCGGAAGATCTGGATCGAGGACGTGCGCGCGCACTGCATCAGGGCCCTGAGCACGGAGACCCAGGTGATGGTCAAGCGCGAGGACGAGCAGGCGTTCGCCGAGCTGAACGGCGCCCACCTGAAGTTCGTCGAGGACGCCGCCAGGCTCCTCTACCGCGAATTCGACGGCGACAGGCGGATAAAGGACTTCCAGATCGCCTGCGCCCACCTGGAGTCCCTCCACTCGCACGACGCGGTGAGCGTCATCTGCAAGGGGGTCAAGGGCGGCTTCACCGCCGACTTCCAGGATTTCCGCTCCCTGGTCTGCTGAGGCCCGCCATGCCCGGCCCCGTCGTCCTGATCACCGGAGCCTCGCAGGGCATCGGGGAGGCCATTGCCCGGGTCTTTGCCCGCGAGTGCCGGGGCGTCCGTCTCGCCCTCGTGGCGCGCAGCGGGCCCAACCTGCGGGCCGTGGCCCGGCGCTGCCGGCAATCCGGGGCAACCGCCGAGGTTTTCCCGTGCGATGTCAGCGAGGAGGCCGCCGTGACCGCGCTCGCCGCAGCCGTCCGGAAGCGCTTTCGCGCGGTTGACGTGCTGATCAACAACGCGGGCCAGTTCGCGGCCTCCCCCATTGAGAAGACGAGCGCGGCGGACTTCGACCGGATGATTGCGGCCAATCTCCGCAGCGTATTCCTGGTGTCCCGGGCCTTTGCACCGGCGATGCTGCGCCGTCGCCGCGGCGACATCTTCAACATGGGATCGGTTGCCGGCCTCGTCGGGTTCCCGGGCGACGCCGGCTACTGCGCCGCCAAGTTCGGTGTCACCGGCCTGTCGAGGGTCATGCGGGCGGAATTCAAGGGCCGGGGTGTCCGCGTCTGCTGCGTGTTTCCGGGCGCCACGCAATCACCCTCATGGAAGGGCAGCGGCATTTCGCCGGCGCGGCTCATGCCCGCCGAGGATGTCGCCCGCGCCTTTCTGGACATCTACCGCCTCAGCCGCCGGACCGTCGTCGAGGAGATCGTGCTCCGGCCGCAGGCTGGAGATCTCTAGGCTGCAGAAACCTGAGACCGCTCGTTGCAGAAACCTGAGACCTGAGACCTGAAACCTGAGTCGATCATTCGCGCCTTATCCCCGCCGCCGATTCTCGACCCACCTCACCGCCTCGCGCGTGAGCTCGGTGCCGCTTGAGAGCCCCAGCTTCTCCTTGATCCGGGCGTTGTAGGCCTGGACGGTCTTCATGCTGAGTTTCAGGTCCGCGGCGATCTTCCGGGTCGTGTGTCCCTGGCCCTGCCGCTGGAAGACCTCGATCTCCCGGTCGCTCAGGCTCGCGACGGAGAGCGGTCCGGCCGCCGCGCGGCGCGCGCGAACCGGCGCGGTCGCCCGCGAGATCACTTCCGGGCTGGCGTAAACTCCACCCACCAGGACATGCCGGATCGCCTCGATAATCCGGCCCGTGGACTCGGCCTTCGTGACATAGCCGCTCGCACCGGCGATCAGTGCCCGCTCCGCGTAGAACTTCTCCTCATGCATCGAGTGCACGATGATCGCCGTCTTCGGAAAGCGCGTGCGCATCAGCTTGATCAGCTCAAGGCCCGAATCGGTCTTCAGCGAAAGGTCGACAATGGCCAGATCAGGGGCGGCCACCGCCATCGACGCGAGCGCACCGGCTGCGTCGTCGGCCTGTCCGACCACCACCAGTCCCGGTTCCTTTCGAATCAGGCCGGCCAGCCACTCCCGGACAAGGGGGTGGTCGTCAACGATGAAGATTCGGGCACCTTCTCCTGCAGTGTCGGCCATTCGTGTAGGCATATTAGTAGTTCTACGCATCATTGCAATAGGGATTGGGACGGGCGCCCACAATTCCGCCCTTTCCTCTCGACGCTCCCGTCCGGGCCCCCAAGGTTCGGCCCATCGCGATGAGGTTTTGCATTCTGGGCAGCGGCAGCTCCGGCAACAGCGCCCTTCTTGTCACCGAGGGGGCCCGAATCCTCGTGGACGCCGGATTCTCCGCCCGAAAGCTCGGAAAACTATTGGCTGCGGTGGGGGAATCCCTTGAGCGGATTGACGCCGTGTTCCTGACCCACGAGCACGGCGACCATATTGCCGGAATGGACGGGCTGAAGAAGTACCCTGGGATCCGGATCTTCGCGAATGCGGCAACCGCCCGGGCGGTCCAGAAGGACCTCGATTACCGGCCCGAGTGGCAGGTCTTCGAGACCGGTTCATCCTTTCGCTTCCGCGACATCGATGTGGAGACCTTTTCCGTGCCCCACGATGCCCATGATCCCGTGGGCTACCTCTTCAGCAGCGGTGCGGACGGCGACCTCTTTGCGCCGCGGCGGCGCCTGGCCTGGGTGACCGACCTCGGCCATGTCCCCCCCAGCCTCCACGAGAGAATCCGCGATTGCGACGTGGTTGCCGTCGAGTCAAACCACTGCCCCCGCCTGCTTGAAAGCGATATCCGGCGCTCCTGGTCCACCAAGCAGCGGATCAGCGGCCGCCACGGGCATCTTTCCAACGAGGACGCCCGGGACTTGCTCGCCAAGGCGGCAAACCCGCGCTGGCGACGGGTTTACCTCACTCATCTCTCCCGGGACTGCAACTCGCTCGCCGCGGTGGAGACCGCTCTCGCCGGGCTTCGGGCGACCCTGAATTGCGATTTTGCGATCGTGGCCCACGGCGAGGGTTCGCCCTTTTACGAGATCGTCTGATTTTAATAAGCGTGCAAGGGCGCAATTTGGTGTAACAAGGACGTTACCAGGGCGTCTTTGAGGAGTGCCCCCATTGCCCCCTAGGTTAAGCCCAATGGGTCTCCGATCCGGATTCCTCACCCGTATGCTGGTCATGGCGGCCCTGATAGGGTCCGCCCAGGGTCTCCTTTGGGGCCAGGGTGTCCGGCTGGTCAATCTCTCGACCCGGGGTAATGTCGGCACCGGGGGCAATCTCATGATCGGCGGCTTTACCGTGGGCCCGGGCAACGGGGAATCCGTCCTGATCCGCGCGGTGGGTCCCGGAATGGCGTCGACCTTCGGGCTCACGGGCGTCCTGCCGGACCCTGCGGTGTCCCTCTTCAATTCGGCCGGCACCCCGATGTCGAACCATGTCGGTTGGACCCCGTCGATCGCTCCGACGATGGCCTCGGTCGGCGCCTTCCCGCTTCTGCAGGGCAGCCAGGATTGCGCGTTTGTCGCCACCCTTCCGCCGGGCGGATACACCGCCGAGGTGACGGGCGCCGCGGGGGACACGGGAATCGCGTTGACCGAGGTCTACGAGATCGCCCCTGCGGCCGGCGCCTCGGAACTGACCAACATCTCGGCCCGGGTCCAGGTCGGCACCGGATCAAAGGTGGGTATTTCCGGGTTTGCGGTGGCCGGGACCGGCGGGGGCCGCGTGCTCCTGATCCGCGCGGTCGGCCCGTCGCTGCAGCCGACTTTCGGCATCACCGGGTTTCTCGCCGATCCCGCCCTGAACGTCGTCACCTCGGCGGGCGCGCCGGTCGCCAGCAACGACGACTGGGGCACTCCCGTCGGGGGAACCGCGGCGAGCGCCACCGTGCTGGCCGCCGCGGCCGCCCAATCCGGCGCCTTTCCCCTCACGCCGGGCAGCAGGGATGCCGCGCTCATTGGCATCTTTTCCCCCGGCAATTACACGGCCGTGGTCACGGGAAACGGCGGCACCACCGGACTGGCGCTCATCGAGGTCTACGACGTGACCCCCCCTTCGGGGATCCAGGTCGTGTCGATCGCCGCAACCCAGCCCAACGCCGACACGAGCGGCAGCAATCCCGGTGTCTTCACGATAACCTGCTCCCCGAGCCCGACAGCGCCCCTTGTCGTTCCCTACGCGGTCAGCGGTTCGGCGAACAACGGGGGCGATTACAATTCGCTTTCCGGGCTGCTCGTCATTCCGGCAGGCGCCACCTCGGCCACGATCACGGTCTACCCAAATCCGACGCTTTCAGCGGCCCCAAGTTCGACGGTTGTCCTGACCCTCTCCCCGAGCACCAGCTACGGAGTTGCCGGCAGCGGTTCGGCCACCGTCACGATCGCCAATGAGCCGGCAAGCCTTTACGTCGCCACCCTGCGAACGGCGAGCGGGACCAATTCGACCGCCTCGGGAACGGCCACGATCCTGCTCAATGCCGGGGGGACAATCGGGGTTGTCAACCTGTCGTTCAGCAACCTGTCCTCCGCGGAGGTGTCCGCCCACCTGGTGGTCGGCGCGACCGGCAACACCTCCAACTTCGTCTTCGGCCTGCCCTACGACCAGGTTGTCAACACCCCGTGGACGATCGTCCCGGCCGGCACCTACTCGAGCCTGGCGCTGCTCGCCGCGCTCCAGTCAGGGAATCTCTCCGTCGAGATTGACACCGCCACCAATCCCACCGGCGAATTGGTCGCCCAGTTCATCCAGTCGAGCGGCAGCCAGTCGTTCACCCCGCCCGGGCCCCCGCCCGCGATCAATCTCGCCAACCCCACGGCGAACCAGTCCGCCGGATTCCTGGAGCAGGCGAGCTTCGGCCCCACCCCGGCCGACGTGGCCAGCGTCATGACCCAGGGCTACAGCCCGTGGATCACCGCCCAGATGGCGCTTCCGGCGACCTCCCATCTTCTCGCCACCCGGGCCGACGCGGCAGCGTTTCCCAACGCGGGGACAACACCGATCCTGAACATCAACCGCTACGCCGCGTGGTGGCAGGTCTCCCTCACGGCCCCCGACGAGCTCCGCCAGCGGATCGCCCTGGCGCTCAGCGAAATCTTTGTCGCCTCGGACCAGGCCGCATCGCTTTCCGGCCAGCCCGAAGCGCTGGCGAACTACTACGACATGCTGGCCAACGACGCGTTCGGCAACTTCCGCCAGCTGCTCCAGGACGTGACGCTGAGCCCGGTGATGGGAAACTACCTGAACATGCTCCAGAACGCCGCGGCCAACCCGTCGAAGGGGACCTCGGCAAACCAGAACTACGCCAGGGAAGTGATGCAGCTCTTCAGCATCGGGCTGAACTTCCTCAATCCCGATGGCAGCCTCCAGCTCAGCTCCTCAGCCCAGCCGATTCCGACCTACAACAACGCCACGATCCTTCAGGTGGCCAACGTCCTGACCGGCTGGGGCTATTATTCCACCGCGGCCAGCCCGAGTTTTTACGGCACGCCCGCCGACTGGTACGATACGATGCAGCTTTACCCCTCGTACCACGACAAAACCCAGAAAACGATCATCCCGATGACCGCCACGGGATCCCCGGTCATCCTGCCCGCGAACGCGGGGGGAACCGCCGACCTGGCTGCGCTGCTCACTACGCTTTTCAATCACCAGAACACGGCGCCGTTCTTCGCCCGGCGGCTGATCCAGCGACTGGTCACGAGCAACCCGAGCCCGGCCTACGTCTATCGCGTCGCCCAGGTATTTGCCAACGACGGGACCGGGACCCGGGGAAACCTGGCGGCGGTCGTCAGGGCCATCCTCCTGGACTATGAGGCTCGCTCGCCGTCCCTGGTCGGCGACGCGGGCAGCGGCAAGCTGAAGGAACCCCTGCTCCGGCAGGCGGCCCTTTACCGCGCCTTCAATGCCGCGTCAGCGGAGGTCCGGTTCCCGATCTTCAATTCAACGGCCAACCTGGGCCAGATGGCTCTCAGTTCCCCCACCGTGTTCAACTTCTTCCAGCCCGACTACGTTCCGCCGGGCATCCTTGCCGCAGCGGGGCTGTATGGGCCGGAATTCGACATAACCACGGCGACGACGGCGATCAGCACGGCAAACACCCTCTACAGCGCCATCTACACATCCGGCACCCCGTCCGCCTCGACGATCGTGCTGGACCTCTCATCGCTTACCTCGGTGCAGGGAAACACCACGGCCGCCCTCATTGGCACCCTCAATGAGCTCTTCTGCGGCGGCTCGATGAGCGCCCAGATGCAGCAGCAGATCACCAGCGGCCTCGCCGCCCTGCCCACAAGCGCCCAACCCCTTGACCGGGCGCGTTTCGCGCTCGAGCTGGTCGTGACCTCCACCGAGGGCGCGATCCAGCAGTGAACCCCGCAGCCCAATGACACCCCTCGACCTTACCCGGCGCAAATTCATCGGCAACTGCTGCGCGGCCGTGGGCGCCACCGGCATTCTTTCAGCGCTTGCGCAGCTCCGCGTGATCGGCGCGGTCGCCGCCGACACCGCCCCTTCCGACTACAAGGCCCTCGTCTGCATCTTTCTTTACGGGGGTAACGACGCCAACAACCTCATAATTCCCAGCGACACGACCAGCTACGCCAGCTACGCCTCCCAGAGGACTGCGCTAGCGATCCCGCAGTCCAGTCTGCTTTCCATCACCCCGAAGACCTACAGCGACGGTCGCCAGTACAGCATTCACCCCTCGCTGGTGGAGATGCAGTCGCTTTTCTCGGGCGGGCATCTGGCTCTGATGGCGAACACCGGGACCCTGACCTATCCAACCAACCTCACCCAGTACAAGTCCGGTTCCGCCAGCCTGCCTCCCCAGCTCTTCTCGCATGCCGACCAGCAGGTCCAGTGGCAAAGCAGCGTGCCCGACCAGCCCTTCCAGACCGGCTGGGGCGGAAGGCTGGCCGACATGGTCAACGCGCTGAACACCAGTTCGAACATCTCGATGTCGATCAGCCTCGCCGGCCAGAATTCCTTCCAGGTCGGAAACGTGGTCTCGCAGTATGCCGTCAGCTCATCCGGCGCGGTGACGCTGAACGGCGCTACGGGCGGGTCGATCAACCCGGTTCGCTACTCAAACCAGCTCGCCCTGCTGAACCAGCAGGAGTCCAACCTCTTCCAGGCAGCCTTCTCCGGAATAACAAAGACGGCGATCAGCGACTCGAACCTCCTGACCACCATCCTGACCGGCGCAACCACGCTTGCGACCGTCTTTCCGAACACCTCCCTGGGCAACCAGCTCAAGATGATTGCGCGGCTCATTTCAGCCGCACCGAGCCTTGGGCTGAAGCGCCAGGTATTCTTCGCCAGCCTCGGCGGATTCGACACCCACACCGTTGAACTCACCACCCAGGCTCCCCTCCTCGTCCAGGTCAGCCAGGCGCTCAACGCGTTCAACAGCGCCACCATTGAGCTGGGCGTCGCCAACCAGGTGACCGCCTTCACCGCCTCGGACTTCAACCGCACCTACAACACCAACGGAAACGGCGCGGACCACGGCTGGGGCAGCCACCATCTGGTGATGGGCGGGGCTGTCAACGGCGGCGATATCTACGGCAAGATGCCCTCGCTGGTAATTGGCGGACCCGATGACACCGGGCGCGGGAATTGGATACCGACCACCAGCGTCGACCAGTATAGCGCCACGCTCGCGTCCTGGTTCGGCGTGAGCGGGACGAACCTGCCCGTGGTGCTCCCCAATATCGGGCGCTTCGCCACCCCCAATCTCGGCTTCATGGCCGCCCCCTGAGAAGCGATGGCGATGCGCCGCAGACTGGCAAAAATCGCGATCCTGGCGGTGCTT
>CAITEC010000012.1 GCA_903891325.1 uncultured Opitutaceae bacterium | reverse complement strand
GATCTCCGAGCGCGCTGGTTTGGGCTATCGTCGCTCAGCGCGCTCGGAGATCGCGCTCCACCCTCAAGCGATGCCGCCTAACACTTCTTGAAAGCGGAAACGCATCCTGTTTGGCTTTGGACGCCCCATGAGACTACCCCTGGTTTCGTTTTTCGCGTTTGCGCTGGCATCGGCTGCCGCCAACGCCGCCGGCTATCAAATCGCTGTCATTCCCAAGGGAACGACGCACGAATACTGGAAGTCGGTGCACGCCGGGGCGCGCGAGGCGGCCCGGGAGCTCACGGCCGCGGGCATCCCTGTTGAAATCACCTGGAAGGGGCCGCTCCGCGAGGACGACCGGGAGCAGCAGGTCCAGGTCGTGGAAAACTTCATCGGGCGGCAGGTGGACGGGATCGTCCTGGCGCCGCTCGACAGCCGCGCGCTCGTGGCACCGGTCGAGGAGGCGGCCGCCGCGCACATTCCCGTTGTCATCATCGATTCGGGGCTGGAGTCCAAGGCGCAGGCCGCATTCATCGCGACGGACAACCGCGAGGGCGGGCGGATCGCGGCCCGGCGCCTGGGGGTGCTTCTCGGGAGCCGCGGCAAGGTCATCATGCTCCGGTACGCGGGCGGTTCGGCGAGCACCGAGGCGCGCGAGGCGGGATTCCTCGAGGTGATGCAGGGCAGTTTACCCTGGATACGGCTGCTTTCAACCGACCAGCACGCCGGGGCGACCCGGGACACCGCCCGCCGCGTGTCCGAGAACCTCCTGAACCGTTTCGGCGGCGAGGTGACCGGGGTCTTTGCGTCCAACGAGTCGGCCGCCTCGGGAATGCTGCTTGCGCTCCGCGACGCGGGGCTGGCGGGCGGGAAGGTCAAGTTTGTCGGGTTTGACTCGGGCGAAACCCTCGACCGCGGGCTGGACGCCGGCGACATCCAGGGCCTGGTGGTCCAGAATCCCTTCAAGATGGGCTACCTGGGGGTGAAGACCATCGTCGCGGTCCTGCGGGGTGAGAAGGTCCCGGCGTTCACGGACACGGGCGTTGTGCTGGCCACGCCGGAAAATCGAAACGAACCGGCGGTCAAGTCGCTGCTGCATCCCCCGGCCGACCGCTGATGCTTCGCCTGACCGATATTCGGAAGAGTTTTGGGGCGACGGCGGCCCTCAGGAGGGTGTCCCTTGAGGTCGGGGAGGGGGAGGTGCACGCGCTCATCGGGGAGAATGGAGCGGGCAAGAGCACGCTGATGAAGATCCTAAGCGGCGCGCACCGGGCCGACGGGGGCTCGATGGAAATCGCCGGCGAACCCTATTGCCCTGAGAATCCCCACGATGCCCGCCTGAAGGGTGTGGCGATGATTTACCAGGAGCTGAACCTCGCCCTGCATCTGAGCGTCCAGGAGAACATCCTCCTGGGGGCCGAGTCGTCCCGGCTGGGATGGATCGACCGGCGTGTTTCGCGGGAGCGCGCGCGCAATGCGCTGGCGCAGCTCGGGCACGCCGACCTCCCGCTGGACCGCCCCGCCGGATTTTTCACGATCGCACAGCAGCAGGTGATCGAGGTCGCGCGGGCGCTTCTCACCCGGCCCAAGGTCCTGATCATGGATGAGCCCACCAGCAGCCTCACGCAGGCCGACACGGAAAAACTTTTCTCAGTGATCTCCTCCCTGCACCGCCAGGGGGTGAGCGTGATCTACATCAGCCATTTTCTCGAGGAGTGCCGGCAGGTGGCCGGCCGTTACACCGTCCTGAAGGATGGCGAGACCGTCGGCACGGGCGCGATGAAGGACACGGGTATGGACGGGCTGGTCACGCTGATGACAGGGCGGGCGGTGAGCGATCTCTACCCGCGGCCCGCACATTCGCGAGGTTCCACCGTCCTGGAGGTCAGGGCCGCGGCGCGGCTGCCGCGGCTTCGGCGCGCCGATCTCCAGCTCAAGGCCGGTGAAATCTTCGGTTTGGCCGGGCTGATCGGGGCGGGTAGGACGGATCTGCTCAGGGGGATCTTCGGCCTGGACCGGCTCGATTCCGGCGAGGTCTGCGTGGTCAATGGCCTGCGCGGGCCGGCGGCTCCCCGGAAGCGCTGGCGGGAGGGACTGGGATTTTTGAGCGAGAACCGCAAGGAGGAGGGCCTGATGCTCGGGCGCTCGATTGCCGACAATATCACGATGACAAAAATGGGGGCTTTTGGGCGTTTCGGGTGGGTGGGCGCCGCGCGACAGCGCGCCACGGCGGGCCGCTGGATTGGCGAACTGGGCGTCAAGTGCCGCGACGCCGGGCAGCCTGTCCGGGAGCTTTCCGGGGGCACCCAGCAGAAGGTCGCCTTCGCGCGACTGCTCGAGCACCCCGCACGGATTTTCCTGCTCGACGAACCCACCCGGGGCATCGATGTGGGCAGCAAGGCGCAGATCTACAAGCTGGTGGCCGAACTGGCGGCCGCGGGGCGCGCCGTCCTCCTTGTGAGCTCCTACCTTCCCGAGCTCGTCGGGCTCTGCGACACGATCGGCGTCATGTGCCGCGGCGAACTGGTCGAGGTTCGGCCGCGCGCGGCGTGGACGGAGGAGGAAATCATGCGCGTTGCAACGGGGACGGCCACGCAATGAAGGGCACCGCCAGGCAGTTTCTTTCCAAGGCGGGACCCTTCCTGGGCCTCGTGCTGGTGATTGTCCTTTTCTCGCTCCCAGAGGAAACGCGGCACTACTTTCTGACCTACCACAACTTCAAGATCATCTTCACACAGACGGTGATTGTCGCAGTGGGGGCGCTGGGGATGACACTGATCATCATCAGCGGGGGGATCGACCTTTCCGTCGGCTCCGCGATCGCGCTGACGAGCGTGGTCGGCGCGCTCCTGGTCCAGCGCGGCTGGAGCACGTCGGCGGTGGTCGCGGCGGGAATCGCCGCCGGCGGGTTGATCGGGCTCGCGAACGGGGCGGCGATCGCCGGGCTGAGGATGACGCCGTTCATCATCACGCTGGGCACCCTCGGGGTGGCGCGCGGGGCGGCGAAGTGGCTGGCGGACAACCAGACCGTCAACTACGACGCGTCCCCGATCAACGCCTGGATGACAACGACCAATCCCTTCGGGTACTCGCTCCCCGCGGGGGTCTGGATCGCCGTTATCCTTGCGGTCCTCACCGCGATTGTCCTTCGGAGCACGGTTTTTGGCAGGTATGTCTTCGCCATCGGGTCGAACGAGTCGGCTGCCCGGCTCTGCGGGGTGCCGACCTCCTGGCTTAAGCTGGCCATCTACGGGGTGGCCGGCTGCTTCTTCGGGCTGGCGGGGCTCTTCCAGCTCTCGCGGCTCCGGCAGGGCGACCCGACGGTCGCGATCGGGCTTGAGCTGGACATCATCGCGGCTGTCATCATCGGCGGGGCCAGCCTGAACGGGGGCGTGGGCAGCGTCCTGGGGTCGATGATCGGCGCCCTGATCATGTCGGTCCTGCGCAACGGCTCCCAGCAGATGGGATGGCCGACCTATTTCCAGGAGATCATCATCGGGCTGGTCATCATCGCGGCGGTATTCATCGACCGGATGCGGCAGGGCAGGCAGGATTGACCCGGGCGGCCCCATGGACCATCCTCGGAAATGAGCATGGCTGACGGGATACTCACTCGGGAGGAGATGCGGCGTGAAGTCGTCCGCCTGCAGGCGGCGGGGAAGAAGGTCGTCTTCACGAACGGGTCCTTCGACGTGCTGCATACCGGGCATCTGTCCTATCTTCGCTTCGCGCGGGAGCAGGGCGACTGCCTGGTGGTCGGGTTGAATTCAGACGCCTCGGTAAAGGGCTACAAGGACGCCGGACGGCCCATCGTCCCGGAGGCCGACCGCGCGGCGATGCTCGCCGGGCTCAAGCCGGTCGACTATGTCGTCATTTTCAGCGAGGCCGAGCCCAAGGAACTGATCGCCTGCCTCCAGCCCGACGTCCTGGTGAAGGGCGAGGACTGGGCCCACTATGTGAGCGGTGCGGATAGCGTCACCGCCCGGGGCGGAAAAGTCGTCCTGGCCCCGCTCGTGCGCGGCCGGTCGACCACCGACATTGTTAAGAAAATTCTGGCGGCCTACGGCGGCCGGGGGTGATAATGGGCTTCATGCATCCGCGCCTCCTCGCCCTCCTCATTTTCCTGCCGGTTGCCGGCTGCTCGATCGGAACCTCAACGGGCACGGTGACCCTCAAGATGCCCATCTCCGGCGGGGAGCTGGTCCCGATCAATTTCAACCGGGGGAACGTGGTCAACTCGGAGACCGACCAGATCCGGATCGAAAAGGCCCTCTTCTCCGGAGGGAAGGACCTCAAGGGATCCTATATCTTTGGATTCTTCGAAAAGAAGGGGGGCATCCCCCGCAGGGTGCTCGTCGAGGATGTCACCGACGACGAGCCAACGCTTTGGGTGGACGACCGCAGTCCGATCCTGAAGAATGGCCACTGGGAATACGCCTGTCCCGCCGTGGCCTACGAAGAGAAGAGCCTGCGCTGGCTTCGGGAGATCGACAACAGCGTGCGGATATACCGATTTACGGTCGATCAGGGTGACGGGCCCGCACTGGTGGTCTATGAGGCCGCGATATTCCCGTCGGTGGTCAAGGAGTTCATCAAAAAGCAGATAGACGATTCGACCGCCGCCGCAGCGAAGGCGGCCGCCGCAAAGGAGGCGGCCCAGCAGGCTGAGCAGCCGTCAATGGGCGCGCCCTTCCCGGCGCCCAATCGGCAGTAGGTCGCCGTCCGCCTATTTTTTGACCGCCGCCTCGATGGCCGCGAAGAGCTGCTCCGTGGAAAACGGCCGCTTCAGGATCGCGTCGGCCCCGAGCTTTTTCACCAAAAGGAGGTATTGGTCGGTTCCGAAGCGGCCGTCGCCGGACAGGGCGATGACGCGCGCATGGGCGTCGGTCTTGCCCCGCTCGAGGATGACCTCGATCCCATCCCTGCCGGGGATGTATGCATCCGTGATCACCAGGTTGAAGGTCTGCTTTTCGAGAATCGCCACCGCCTGCGCCCCCGTGGAGCACACGGTCACTCGATGGCCCTTGGGCTCCAGGTGCCCCTTGAGGGTCTTCATCTGGGCCGCATCGTCGTCGACGAGCAGGATCGTAAGCGAATTCATCGGGGCGGATACTTCCACCGTCGGGGGCGGCGTCAAATCCCAATCTACCGAAAAAAAATGCCAGGGGCGGGGATTGAACCCGCGACCAAAGGCTTATGAGTCCTCTGCTCTACCACTGAGCTACCCTGGCGCAAGCAGCTTGGACGGTAGCCGGGGGAAGGTGGTCGTCAAGGGTTTCATGACCCCGTATCCATGCGGCCAGGCGGGGAAGCCGTGTATCTAAATATAAGATACGCAACGGACGGCGGGGGCCGGCGCGGTCATGGCGTGTGGCGCCCAGGGGCGCCGGGATCGGCATTTTATCCACCCGGGTAAAAAGTGCGTAACTCACTAATGATAAATGTGAAACATCAATCAATGAGATAGCGGTTGCTTAATCCATATCAATTTAATCTACATTAATAAATAACAAGCGTTCAAACCACGCGCATCCATGTCCGCCGACCTAAAAAAAACCGCAAGTCCCGACTCCCCCCACGGGGACTGGCTCGAGCTGGTGAAGGCCCAGGTGGAGAGCCTCCGATTCGGATTGGTTCAACTGGTCGTCCACGAGGGCAGGGTGACCCAGATAGAGACAACCGAAAAGGTGCGGCTGCCTGCCTCGCGGGACGCGTCGTCGCCAAAGTCATGATATTGAAGTCCCCCGATCTCCGAGCGCTCGCGCTTTCCCGCCAAAGGCAGGGGGCAGCGGATACCGCCGCCGACAACCTTAGAACCCACTTGAGCGCGGTCTACGCGCTGGCGCACGGTTCCCAGAATGTATTCGCCTCGCCGCTGGGGCCGTTTCACTTCGGGGGCTCGGAGGCCTATCTTCCGCGGTTTGTCTTTTTCGGACCGCATGCCTCCGAAGAGTCGTGGCGCCTGGCGTTTCTCGCCGGCTTTGACCAGAGGGACCTTCGGGGCTCGCATGCGGCCCTGTCGCTCATCGAGCGCCTGGAGCGGGAGTCGGAGACCGGTCACGGCCTACACCTGACCTTCTACCCGCTGGTCGACGCGGCCGGCGCGTTCCTCGGGGCCCCGTACCGCGGACTGGCCGCCTGCCACTGGGGTCGCCGCCAGGCGCCGGAGATCGACCTGCTGGAGAAGGACATCCGCCTGCAGGGCTATCATGGCTTCATCCGGATCGAGACAGCATCCTCCAGCGAGGAGATCGCCGTCATCCGGATCAACGGCGCCTCGGTCGATCACCTCTCACCGGACCTGGAGGTGATCACGACCGAGGACACCGATCCGTTCCCGGTGCGCTTTGAGGCGGATCGAACGGTCAGGAACGCCGTCGCGGGCCCATTGTCGGTCGCCGACGACCTCCCGTTCAGCCCCTTTGAGCTCACCCTGCGCATCCCCGCGGCGTGGCCCGATGAACTCTACCAGCGTGCGGCCAGCGTCCTGCTCCAGCGTTTCGTGTGGCGTTACCGCGCCTTCCAAGCCTACGGGCAACACCTGTGAGCGGAGGCACGGTCCACCCGGGCGCATTCCCGAACGGCCGCAGGCTGCGCGCCCTGGTTGACCCCCTATTCGAGCTGGCGCGGGGCTATTCCGGTCTTACTGCGGCGGTCGCCGGGTGTTTTTCGTCCGGGGAGCGGACGTTCACCCTGCCGAGGTTCCGGTTTGTGGGGCCGGATGCGGGTCACGAGCCGATCCGGATCGGGCTCTTCGCGGGTCTGCACGGGGACGAATGGGCCGGTTGCGCCGCATTGGCCGCGCTGGCCGCGTCGCTTGCTGCCGGCCCCGGGCGCGCGGCGGGCTATGAGCTCTTTCTTTATCCCTACTGCAATCCCACGGGCTGCGAGGCGGGCACCCGGGAAAATGCCGCCGGCCGGGACCTGAACCGGGAGTTCTGGCGCGACTCCGACCAGCCGGAGGTTCGGATCCTTGAGACCGAGCTGCGCGAGCGGCGCTTCGACGGCCTGATCACCCTGCATGCCGATGACACGAGCGACGGGCTCTACGGCTACACCCACGGCCGGGTCCTGAACGAGTCGCTCCTGAAGCCCGCGTTGCGGGCCGCGGAAAAGATACTGCCCTGCGACCGGCGCGACGTCATCGACGGCTTTTCGGCGAGCGAGAGCGTGATCTGCGACTGCTTCCAGGGCATCCTATCGGCGCCGCCCGAGCAGCGTCCCCAGCCCTTCGACCTGATCTTTGAAACCCCGGCAAAGGCGGCCTTCGAGCGCCAGGTCTGCGCCGCGGTCGCGGCGCTCGAGGCGATCCTGGCCGATTACCGGGGTTTCATCGCCTACGGGCAGAATATCTGAGCGTTCATACGGCCACCCCCTTTGAGGCGAGCAGGTTGCGGGCATTGTCGCTGAAGACCTTCCGGCGGTCCTCCGCGGTGATCGGCGAGCGCTCGACGTTCTCGATCACCGGCACGACGGAGGCCGCGGCCCCGTAGTCGGTGCCAAAGAGTATCTGCTCGGCGCCAAACACCCGGACGGCCAGCGCGATCGCCTCCGGGCCGCGTCCCCCCGCGCCGGTGTCCAGGTAGATGTTTCGGAACTTCGACTTTATGTCGACGATGTTGGCCGGGCCGGCCGCCTGCTGCACGGCCTCGGCGACGAGTCCGATTCCACCCGAGCCTCCGAGCTGGGCCACCTGCACGGTCACGTCGGGATAGTCATCGAGGAACCCGGAGAAACCCAGGGTGATCGTCGCGGCGGCGAAGTTCACAAGGTTGTCCAGGGCCGAGCGGGCGCGCTGGGAGTCGTGGTGGTTCGGCAGCGGCGGCTGGCCCGGGACCCGGGCGTTCGCGTAGCCGGTGTGCAGGTAGATGTGGCTCTTGTATTTCTGGGCGGCCTCGAAGATCGGCGCAAAGACCTTCGCGCCCTCGAGGGTGTCAAAGCCGTTCACGGGAAGGACGGCGCCGATCAGCCCGAGTTTTTCGTGGGCGCGGGCGAGCTCGCGGACCGACCAGTCGATGTCCAGGGTTGAAAGCGCGGCCACGCCGGTGAAGCGCTCGGGGTGCTGCCGCACCAACGCCGACAGTTCGTCGTTGTAGGCGGTCCACAGCAGCCGGGCCTCCTCCGCCGTGAGCGCTGGGTCGACGTTGGACGTGGTCGGCCAGGACACGAGCTGGCGCTGGACGCCGTGCTTGTCGAGGTGGGCCAGGCGCTTCTCGGCGCCATCGAACATCTGGGTGCCGCGCGGGCCCTGCGGCCCCGGGGGCCGCTGCGCGCTCGCCGGGGCGCCGGGATGGACGAGCGTGCGCTCTCCCTTCGCATTGGTGACATAGCGGACCCCGACGGTCTTCGTGGAGAGGATATCAAAGGCGGCCGGAGAGATCCAGTGGTTGTGGAGGTCGAAGAGGCCGCTGCCCGGGCTGTCCGCGCCGGGCTGGGCCGGAGGCGTGGCATCGGACTGGGCGCGGAGGCTCCGGGGGAGGGCGGCGGTGGCGGTGGCGAGCAGGGCGCTGAGCTGGAGGAACTGGCGGCGGGATTTCATGGTAGGGTTGGGTTTTGACGTTGAGTGGCTGAACTTAGAACCGGTAGGTGACCTTGAGCCCGAAGTTGATTCCGGGAAGCGGCGTGCCGCCGCCGGCGTGGACGAGCTGGTTGGTCACGTTCTGGACGTCGAAGGCGACCCGGTAGCGGGGCTGCTCGTAGAACGCGCCCAGGTTGAGCTGGTACTCGCCGGGTACGGTGACCGACCCGTCCGTTGCCACATAGTACTGGCTGTGGACCGAATAGTCCGCCTTCAGCCCGAAGCCGGAATGGAACTGGTAGGTGGCGTAGAGGGAGCCGGTGCTGTGGGGGAGGTTCACCGCCCGGTAGTTGACCCCCTTCACCGAGGTGGTGGCGCCCAGGATGTTCGTCGAGTTGTCCGCGACGATCGGCGCCGGGGCGCTGTACGTTGAATCAAGGTTGGTCGCCTCAAGATAGGTGTAGTTCGCGCCGGCGCTGAAGTTGGGGTTTGGCTGGTAGCGCAGGCTCAGTTCCGAGCCCTGGTAGAGGCCGGTCGCCTGGATCGGATTTGCCGCGTTTGACGCCCCTGCGGGCAGCGTGAGCGTCAGCGCCCGGGTCTGCCGGTATTCGGAAGCGGTGAAGACGAGCTGGTCGGGAATCAGCTCAGCCTTGAGGCCCGCCTCGCGCAGTTCGCTGACGCTGTCGAAGTTGTACGGATCGAGGACATTCGCCGCCCCGGCGACGTTCGTCGACCAGGCGGCCGCGCCACTGGTGTTTCCGTTGACGGCCGTGACACGGTCATAGGTCAGGTAGGTGCTCAGGCGGGGGACCGGCTTGTAGGTGAGGCTGGCCGACACCGACGGCTCGGACTGGCGGACCGAGCCGGTGAGCAGGTTGTTTCCGGCGACGTTCGGGGAGGATATCGGATTGTTGATATTCGCCCACGCGAGCGACGCGCGCGCCCCGAGGTCGAGCGTGAAGTGGGAACCCAGCTTGAAGCTCTGCTCGGTGAAGAGGCTACCCCATTGCTCGAGGGTGTGGTAGTCGGCCGTGCCCAGGGTCCCTGCCGCCGTTCCGCTTGCGCTGCCACCCGGGGTGGTGGCGCCCCCGGTCACGCTTTGCGAGACGGGAAGGTACTGCCAAAATCCCTTCAGATATCCGAAATTCGTCGCCACCGGCGTCGTGGCCAGCCCCGTGAAGGGATAAACGGTCGCTCCGAAGAAGGCGTCGCGGGACCAGCCGTTCGGATCCCCGGTCAGGTCGTAGTAATCGCCCGTCGGGCCATAGCCCGTGTTCTGCGTGTCCTTGAAGTTCGTGCTCGGCTCCCAGCGGTAGGCGAATCCCGTGTTGCTGTCATGCTGGACGTCCAGCCCGAGCAGCCGGTAGAAAAGCTGGCCGCGGACCTCGAAGCGGTCCTCGAAGGAGTCGGCCTTGATGTAATTGTAAAACCCGCCGTTCGAGGAGCTGTCCGTGATGTACTGGCCGACCGTCACGTTGTTGGCCAGGGTGACCTCCGAGGAGAGCTCCTTCTTCAGGCGCGACTGGAAATTGAAGGTATCGCTGAGGGAATGGTACCCGGGCGCATTCAGGGAGGCGCTGCGCGAGATCTTCTGGTTGTGCACGAGCGCCGGATCGAGGACGTAGCCGACGATCGTCCCTGCGCCCGCGGTCGAGTTGCTCGTCGGATTGGCGGTGGCGACGCCGGCGTTGTAGTAGGTGAGCCCGTTCGATCCGGTCACCTTGGCCCGGGTGATCCAGTTGCCGGTCGGGGCCCCCGACGCGGAGAGCACGGGAGAGAAGTAGCTGGAGCCCACCTGGATGATCGGCGTGGACGGGCCGGCAAGGTAGGTCTCATTGCGAATCAGGTCATTGGTGACCCGATTCTGGAAATTGTTCACGATCCAGTCGTAGTGCCCGTACTCGACGTTGAAATCCAGGGCGGTGGAGCTGTTGGGCCGCCAGCCGACCGCGCCGAAGAAATTGTTATAGCGATCCCGGGTGTTCTGGTAATAGGAGTCGGTCGTGTCGGTCTCGAGGCTCAGGCGGTAGGCGAGCTTGTCCACGACGATGGGGGCGCCCACGTCGACCTGGACGGTTGTCTGCGGCTTGAATCCGGCGTCATCGAACCAGCGGCCCTCCGAGACAGTCACGGTGCCCTGCGCCTGGTCGAAATAGGGCTGCTTGGTGATGTAGTTCACGTAGCCGGCGGTCCGGGCGGACGGCCCGAAGACCACGTTTGCCGGGCCCGCCACGAGGTCCGCCGACTCGTAGGGATTGAGGGTGAACGGCCGGTTGTTGGTGCCGCGGGTGAGGAGCCTGACCCCGTTCTGGTAGAGATCCCCCTGGGAGCCGCGGAAGTAGGGCGTTCCGGCGTTGACGGCCGCGCCGGTCAGCAGGCTGGTCGAGGGGCTGTAGCGCGCATAGTCATTTACGCTGTTGATGATGTCGTTGTGAAACTGCTCGGGCGTGATCTGCGCGATGCTTCGCGGGACGTCGAGGTAGGGCGTGGGAAACCCGTAGAGCCCCGTGACGTCCCGGTCCGGCAGCGTGGTTTCAGTTTCGACCTTCGAGGTGACCTCGAAGGCCTCAAGCTTTACGACATGGTCACCGGACTGCCCAGCGGGCCCCTGCGGCGCATTTGCCGCTGGGGCCGAGACGGCCAGTGCCGGCGTGTCGGGCGCATTGTCGGCGCGGGCGCGGGAGGCGGCGCCCAGCCCAGCCGCTATCACGGCAAGGGCGACTAGGTGAAAGGAGTGCAGGGATCTTGGTGTGTTCATGACGGGAAAAATCCGCAGCCCGCGCGGCTGCCAGAATTCCGTCAGGAACTTTCATCCCTCCCCGTTCAAACCGGGCCGATAGCCCGACCGGAGGCAACGCGACGACAATAGCTGGAGCTGGGAACTGCATGACTGCTCCAGTCGTCTGGTCGCTGCCTGTTGGTGACGGGGTAGAGACCATCAAAAACATACAATGTAAATACATATTTAACTAGTATGATATTAACATATTAATTATTAATTGTTAATGATATTTAAATGATACTTAATCGGATGCTTTTCCGGATTCTTCATCGTCTGAATCTTGGCTTGGAAGGCTTGATCCGCCTCGGGGGGCCGCGTCGGAACAAAGATCGCGATCGCCCCTTCCTCACGCCCAACATCCAACCCTGTTGCGTATTCGTATAAGGTATTCACCATTCCCACGATGCAGTTTCGACGAATTTTCGCCTGTTGGGCGATCGCCCTTGCCGCGGTTTTTTTGCCGATTCGAACGCGGGCCCAGGTGGCGGTCTCGCTTGTATCCGCGGATGCATCGGTTCAGCCCGGACAGCCCGTCGCCGTGGCGCTCCGTCTCGTCCACCAGCCCGATTGGCACACTTACTGGACCAACCCGGGCACGGGGCTTCCCACCAGTATCGCGTGGACCCTCCCTCCGGGGTGGAAGGCGGGCGCGATCCAATGGCCGACGCCAAAACTGCTGGGCGATGGATTCGGCGGGCTGATCGGCAGCGGCTATGACGGCGAGCTGCTGCTCCCCGTGACCCTGACTCCGCCTTCGGACCTCAAGCCGGGCTCCACGGTGGTCCTAAAGGCAGCCGTGCGCTGGCTCATGTGCCATGACGTCTGCAAACCCGGGCACGCGGATCTGACGCTTGAGCTTCCCGTTTCGTCGGAACCGCCGGCGTCCGATCCCAAATGGGGACCGGCTATCCGGGCGGTTGTCGCTGATCTTCCCACGGCAGATTCCGTGTGGGCGGTTTCCGCCTCCCGCGACGCAAAGACAGCCACGCTCACCGTCGTTGCCGGCGGCTCCGCCCGCCCCGGTCAGCGCCGTCCCCACTTTTTCTCCGAGGACAACGCGGTTCCCTACGATGCGCCGCAGGTGGTCGCCGAGGACGGCAACGGCCGCGAGGTGATCAAGCTCACGCTCGCGGACAACGTCGCGCCCGGTGCCGGGCTGCACGGCGTCCTCTCCTCGGACATCGGCTGGCGCGCCGACGGTTCGCTCCCGGGCCTTCGGGTCGACGCTTCATTTGGCGAGGCGAGCGCCGCATCAACACCAGCGGTGGGCACCGTTGCCCCCGCGGCCGCGCCGAAGGCGTCGCTGGGTGGAACGCTCCTCCTGGCATTTATCGGCGGTCTCATCCTGAACCTGATGCCCTGCGTCTTTCCCGTCCTTGGGATAAAGATCCTGGGCTTCGTCAACCAGGCGGGCCACTCCCGTGGAAAGGTGGCCGCGCACGGCCTGGTGTTCAGCTCGGGGGTTCTCGTCTCCTTCTGGATCCTCGCGGGCGTGCTCGCCGTCCTGCGCGCCGGGGGGGACAAGCTCGGCTGGGGATTTCAGCTCCAGTCGCCGGGGTTCATCTTTGGGCTCGCGGGCGTGATGCTTGTCTTCGCGCTCAACATGAGCGGGGTCTTTGATTTCGGGCTGACCGCAACCTCTGTCGGCGGCGAGTTGCAGTCCAAGTCCGGATTTGCGGGATCGTTCTTCACGGGAGTGCTTGCGACGCTTGTGGCGACGCCGTGCAGCGCGCCCTTCCTCGCCCCGGCGCTGGGCGAGGCGCTCACGCTTTCGACGGCGGCCTCGTTCACGATCTTCACGGTTATCGCCATCGGGCTTTCGACGCCCTACCTGCTCCTCTCAATCTTTCCCGGGGCGGTCAGGATCCTGCCGCGGCCGGGAGCGTGGATGGAAACTTTCAAGCAGTTCATGGCGTTTCCGCTCTATGGCACGGTCGGCTACCTTCTCTGGGTGCTCGCCGGCCAGGTGCAGGAGTACGGGCTTCTGTCCGCATTGCTCGGGCTGGTCCTGGTCGCGATGGGCGCCTGGATCTACGGCCGGTGGCGCGCGCCGGGCGCTTCCGCGGGCCGCGCGCGTTTCGGACTCATTGCCGGCGTGGCAATGATCGGTCTCGGCGGCTGGATGGGCTGGCCGGGCCAGCCGGCGGCCGGGGACATCACCTGGGACAAGTGGAGCCCCGAGGCGGTGACCCAGCTCCGGGCCGACGGGCGGATCGTCTACGTCGACTTCACCGCCCGCTGGTGCGCCACCTGCCAGACGAACAAGAAGATCGTCTTCCACTCGGACGATGTCCTCCGGACCTTTCGCGAAAAGCATGTTGCGACCCTGCGGGGCGACTGGACCAACCAGGACGCCCAGATCACCGCGGAATTGGCCAAGTACAACCGGAGCGCCGTCCCCTTCAACCTGGTGTGGCTCCCGGGCCGGGACAGCCCCGTCCTGCTTCCGGAAATCCTTACCCCGAAAGTCGTGATTAACGCGGTGAAGGAGTGACAGTCAGCAACGACATGGAGAAAATCATCTAAGATTTCAAAATCGCTGACGAAGCCACCTTTCAGCGGCGTCCGAAGTCTGGTGAACACTCTTCGGCATGAACCAAGCGGACCAACCGTTGTCAGAGTCATTCGTGAAGCTCCACCACCGGCCCACGACGATCCAATGGGTGGGGTGCTGGGTATACCCGACCAAATGGCACATTCCCTCGGGGTTAGGCCGATGCTCAACAAGCAGGTCCATGAGGCCTAAGAAAACCGCGATTTGCCGGACGACCCCATCCTCATGAACAAAAATAGGATTATCGGCGAGCGGTCGCATGAACTGCGCGACGTTTATCATAACCGTATAAGCGTCTAGCCCCCCACTTCATCAACGTGCGCAATGTCCCGAAATGGGTGGGTTTTCAAACACCCTAGCCAAAAGCCGAGCACGACAAGTCAGAAGAAACCATCTGGGAACCTACGCGCCCTTCTCCTTTAGCAGTTTGACTAACTCGGACCTAGTTTGTGCGTCCAGCCAGTAGTCTCTTTCGTCGATGCGGATCCACCCGGGCAGAATTTCAAGACTGAGAATAGTCTTCCCGTCCTTGTCGCAGAACCTAATCGGAGCGCTAAAAGTAAAGACCATAGATCGCCGTTCAAGGTAGGTCGTGCCTAATGCATCCGCGAAATGCGCAATCCACTCCCGGTCACGAACAATAACCGGACCCATCGCTTTTTCGTCTCCCCTCAAAAATTGATATCCGGGGAATATCGCGTGGTCAGCTTTTAGGATGTCTTCAGCGTAACCGTCCGCTGGGTTGGATTGATCAAAGCCGCGCTGATCGAGTGCCATTGCAGAGAAGGCAGGAGTCAGATGCACCTCCGGACGATAGAAACTATCTATCCAATCCTGCGTGGTCGCCGGCGGTTGTCCTGAGACGGCCTGAAAGCTCATCGCCATCTGGTTCAACAAGCCGAGCATCGCTATTCGGTTCGTCGAACCATTCCTAAGAATGTATCCGAGTGAGCCATCGCGGATCCCCGCTTCGTCAGTAGTCGCAGCCGCAGAAAGCCCGATAAAACGCGTGACGAGGAACAACCAGACAATAAGGCAGTGCCTCATAGTACGACTCTAATCATTCCCAAACGCACGTCGAGCAAGCACCTTGCAGACATGAAACAAGTCAGCTTGTTCCGGCTAGTCGGACTTCCGCACGCATGTCAGCAACACTCAAGGGGATCCTTCGATGGAGTTGGTTGTGTTCGAAATACCACCGGTTTGGGAATTCCCTGATCGCGTGGGTTTTTCCGGCGAACCAAGTACCGCCATCACCGGCATCGATAAACGCCCAGGTGCAACGGCCAGTGGGTTTCGCGCACCTCATGCTCCGGCCAAACGGCGACCAATCGCGATTTGAAGTCGGCTATTATGTCATCCTGGCCACGTTCACGACAATAGCGTACTGCAGACCAGGATTGGACGTGCGCGAAATAGTCGGATGCGGTCCACGACACGTTCATCTCAAAAGATGGTGCAGCCAGCCTTGGGAAAGGTGCTTCGATTGTCCGATACTCCGCATGTAGGATGGCGCTGCGTTCGGGCCAATGGGGCTGCAAGGCGAGGCGAAGTTGGTCGAGAAGCGAATCCACGCCGGTATCGACCATTGGCCAAGTGTAGCCCCAAAAGGCAAAAATGCCACGCGGCTTTAACACCCGCCTTAGCTCGCCCCAAAAACTCTCCAGATCAAACCAATGAATGGCTAGGGCCACCGTTGCCAGGTCGACGCTGTGCCCGTCGATTCCGGACGCCTCGGCGGGAGCTTTGGAATAGAGCACATTCGGAAACTGCTTCGCCCCTGCGAGCAGATCGCCGCTTATGTCGGTGGCAAAAACCGACCGAAATCTGCACGCCAGTCCCGGCACCGCCTGACCAGACCCAGTTGCACAATCCCAAGCCTGTTCGTGTTCATCACAAATCCCGGCCAAATAGTCGAACAGCGAAGAAGGGTAGCCAAGTCGACCCTTCAAATAGGCAGCGGCGATCTTCGAAAAATGATCTTCAGGCGTCCTTATCATGGCGTCCCTAATTCGGGAACTACGTTTTGCCGCTGGGTATCCAAAGCGCAAGAACCGAGAGCCGAAACCTCCGCATGTTTGAAGCACACAGGTGTTAGAGAGAGGGTCCACTTTGGAACAGGATCTTGCCGTCATCGCCGGAGCCACCATCATAATGACCCACGCATCCGCCTTGAACCGCACTCCCCAACTTGATGGCCCTCAGGTCTCTCTCGTACCGCTTTCCCTGGAGCAGGTCGAGGCGCTGTGCCGGCACAGCGCCGATCCCTCGCTTTGGACTTGGTGGATTAGAGAGCCCCCAATTGAAGCTACGGTCATGCGTCGGGAGGTGGAGGCCGCATTAGCCAGCCGGGATGCCGGAAGCCGTATTCCCTTTGCTATTTATCACCGGGGCCGGAGCGAGCACATCGGCAGCACGTCGTTGTGGAATTACGACGCCAAGCACCGCTCGATCGAGATCGGCTCGACTTGGCTAGGTCTGGCTTTTCACGGAATGGGAATCAACCGGGAGTGCAAAGATCTCCTCTTTGGCTATGCCTTCAACGATCTCGGGGTTAACCGCGTCGCCTTGCAGACCGATTCCTTGAACCTGCGATCCCGGCGGGCGATAGAGAAACTGGGGGCGCAGTTTGAAGGCATCCGCCGCCACGATTTGATCACCTGGGCCGGCCGTGTTCGCTCGTCTGCCTATTATAGCCTCCTGGGGGATGAGTGGCGTACTCGGACCTCGGGCCCTCCCGTGCCCGGGCGCCCGGAAACGGCAAGCTCAGTCCTTGTCCGTTAAACGGCGTTGCTAAAATGAGTTCCGAATCCCTTTCGCCTGCAGCGGTCGTGCAACGCCGATTAAACGTCTCATGGTTATTTCGGCGCTAACCCTCGAAGGATCGGCCATCCGGCTGATTCCCTTGACGCGGGAGCACCTCGATCCCTTGAGCGCTATCGGGCTCTCCCAGGATCTGTGGCGATTTACGACCATTCGGGTCACGAGCCGCCAAGAGATGGAAGCATACATCGCAACCGCCTTGGACGGCCAAACCGCGGGAACGACGCTGCCGTTCGTCATCGTCGAAAAAGGAGCGGAGACTGTCATAGGAACCACTCGCTTTCACAGTCTGGTCCCCGAGCATAGGCGGGTGGAGATTGGCTTTACCTGGATCGTCCCTTTGCGCCAGAGAACGGGTGTGAACACGGAGGCGAAGTACCTGATGTTGCGCCACGCCTTCGAGGCGTGGGGTTGTATCCGGGTAGAATTTAAGGCCGATTCAACAAATGAGCCGTCGAAACGGGCCATGATCGGAATCGGGGCAACTTTTGAGGGAACATTGCGCCGCTGCCGGACTTCCGAGCACCGAATTCATGACTTGGCCGTTTTCAGCATCATCGCTGACGAATGGCCCAAGGTTCGACTGGATCTCGAACAGAAGATAAGGGATCGAAGCTCAAGGCGCTAGCCTGACTGCACTGTTCGAAAATGGGTGGGTTTAGGAACATTTGAGAGTGGCCAATTTGCCAATTACTGCTTTCCCGGATTTTGCTTGGTTGCCTTGGAGGGCGAGGAGGGAGGGGGTGGCTCGGAAGTGAAGGAGGTGGACTTGACGACCAGGGGGCCGGCGTAGACGCGGACGGAGGGGAGAACGGGTCCGGCGGTGAACTGCGGGCCGTTCGTGTCCTGACCGAAGGCGGGGGCGCCGTCATGAATCAGGGTGGGGAGCGCCTCGTCGAGCGTGTGCCCGGAGAGTTCCGTGCTGATCCGGGCGGTCCAGAGCACCACAAATTGCTTGTGCTCGACCGCCGACTTGAAATCGAGCGCGGACACCATGAAGTAATACCGCGGGGCGAGGGCTCCGCTCTTTGCCCTTTCCTGCCGCGGATTCGGGTGGTTGTGGAAGGCCCCCGGGTCGTACTTGGAGCCCATGACCAGTGTCTCCATCTCCTGCGCGTTGACCGAGGTACCTGTCGGAAGCTGGCCCGTCATGGCCAACCACTCGGCTTTGGGAATCTGCACCCCACCATAGCTGGTCGTTCCACCCGCGTTCAACCCCGGCATCAAAAGGTCGTCGTTCATCATCTCAGGAGCCTTGTAGCCCCACCAGAAAATGAGGAGCAGGGTGGGCGGGGCACCTTTACGGGCGAGGAGGTAGCCTTGCTTTGCGAGTTCGACAGCGGCCAGGTGTTCGACCACGGCGACGGGCGGCGGCGCATTCTCGTAGGCCAGAATCGTCCCTCCGGGGGTGTACCCCTTGATCACGGGATAGTAGTAGGCGGGATTCGCCGGAGTGGGGCGCGTGACCTTTTTGCCCGGTTCAGTCAAATCGACGACAACATCGACGCTGAGGGGGTTGCTGTCGGCGACGACGTCGTCGCCAAAGGCGCGTCCGGCGGGCAGAAGGCCGCAAAGCGCCAACAACATGTACGATGGGGTTCTCGTGATGTCTTCCAGACGCATCAGGTCTTTCGTTCCGCCAAAATCACTTAGGGGTCGCTCCGCATAAGGAGTGGCACCCAACTGCATACCCCAATAAGATTTTCGCAGGGCTAGCAGAATTTCGATAACTTTCCCCTATCAGCCCCTGGGCACAATTTTTGAAGTCTTAGATGATTTTCTCCAACGATAGGATTTCACTTGGCGAATTCAATTATGGTATCATTTTGATGATTTGACATCAATGTGCCGAGCTATAGGGTAGGGCAATGGCGACAAAGGCATCCACCCACAGACTGAAGCCCGATGTTCAGGCAGGCTTGTCCCTCCTGAGCAGAGTGCTGCGTCGCCCGAAGAACAAACTGATCAACGAAGCTGTGGCCCGATATGTGCAGGAGAAGAGCCTTGAGATGGAAAAGACGACGGAGGCGACGCTTAGGGCCCTGAGGGCGTATCGCAAAAAGGATCCGAACTTCGAGAAGGCGTTAGGCAAATTTGCAGAGGCTGAGGCCGCGCACGCTGGCGAGGACCCGATCGAAGGACGTATTGCCCGACCCGCTGGCGCGGTGCAGTCGGAGCTGCGCAGTGTTCTCCATGCCTGACTGGGAGGAGGACAGTCCGATCCTTCGCCGTAATCTCGCCAGCCTGATTCGGAGGGTGCGCAATGAGGCTTTGGCCCGTCGGGTCCTGAGTCTGGAATCCGCGCGGGGCTGGCATCGGGAATTCCTGCGGGGACTTGCCGTTCCGCGGCCTGCCATGGTGGGAACTTTTCGGGGCGAACCAGGACTTGTGGGTGTGGAGATGAGGATAGGCCCTCACTTTGGTGTTTCTTCAGGAGACGTCGTGTGGGCTCTCGCCGCCTTCGAGCGCCGGATGCAGGAAGCGACAAAGAGACTGGACGCACTGATTCCGCCAGGCGGCGATCTCAGCAAAGACCAATTGGCGGCAGTCATCGATCTGTGCGCCTGGGCACACTCCGAGTGGGTGAGAATTCATCCATTTGCCAATGGAAACGGCCGTATCGCGCGGCTTTGGGCGAACAGCCTGGCAATGCGATACGGGTTGCCACCGTACGCGAAGCTCCGACCACGCCCAGATGGCGGATATGCATCGGCGGGCGAAGCCTCAATGCGCGGGGACTGGCAGCCAACAGCCGCCCTGTTTCGTGACATGCTCTCCTCAGCCCTCCGGGATCCGTGAAGTTCGACCAACGGCTTGACAGGATTGGAAAATATTCCAAACGGCACCAGCGACGGTCCAACAGCCCTAAGCAGCACCGGGGTTGGAGTCGCACCGGGAACTGAAAATCCAATGATGTAGTTGCAATTGCCGAATTCAACAGACCTTCCTGCCGCTTGGCGGCGCCGTGGCCCGATTGCCGGGCCTTGACAGCTTTGCTAAAGTGACGCCGAACGAGCATGAATTATCGCACGGCAGGCCCTGATCTATTTTTCAGGATGGTGGCCTCGATTTGCGCTGCGCTGGTCCTGACACTGGCGATTCTGGCGGTCTGCCCGGCTCTCCACGCGTGGCTGCACGGGGAGAAGCAGTTGGATGACGATGATGACTGCGCGGTCGTCCTCTTTGTCCAGGGCGTCACGCCCGCCTTGGCCGCGATTGTTGCAATCGCCATTGGGCTGCGCGAGCTGGCGGACGAATTGCCGGCACAGCGGATCCTTTTCCTGGCGGCCCGCCGATTCCAGCTTCCGCCGGGCCGGGGACCGCCAGCGGGGTGAGTTGATCGGTTAATCCGCGGCCGGCGCATTCTCGCCGGACCGCTTCACAGCCGCTCGCGCGCCCTTGTGCGCGGGATGCGGCATTTCCCTGAACAGTTCAGCCCAGGCTAACCATGCATTCATGCTTTCGTCCGTTCGTATTACTTTTTTCGGTCGCCACGGTTGTGGCGGCCCAGGAGGCGCAATCGGCTCCATCCTCGGGAAGGGCAGTCACGCTCGACCCGGTCGTTGTCACCGGACAGCTCGACCAGGGTCGGGAATTGATCCTCCCAAACCTCGGCGCAACCTCCTTCCTGATCGACGCCCAGCAAATTCAGGATCAACCGGAGGGCGAGGACGCACCCTTCAACCAGGTGCTGCTGAGGGCACCCGGCGTCGCCCAGGATTCGGCGGCAAACGGGGACCTCCACGTGCGCGGGGAGCACGCCAACCTGCAGTACCGGATCAACGGCGTGCTCCTGCCCGAGGGAATCACGGGGTTCGGTCTGGAACTGGATCCCCGCTTTGTGAGCAGCATGCAGCTTGTCACTGGATCGCTCCCGGCGCAGTACGGGTTTCGAACGGCCGGCGTTGTCGACATCCAGACAAAGGGAGGCGGCTCCAATGGCGGAGGAGGGGTGGCGCTCCAGACCGGAAGCTTTGACACAATTCGACCGAGCGTTGAGGAGTCGGCCAATTCGGGAAACCTGAGAGCCTACGTCGATGCGAGCTCCGAACACACCGGAATCGGGATCGAAAATCCAACCCCCGGCACCGTGCCCATTCACGACAGCAGCGACCAGTACAAGGCGTTCGCCTACCTGTCCCTCATCCTGGACCGCACAAGCAGGGTCAGTTTCATGGGAAGCCTGTCCTCCAGCACCTACCAGGTGCCCAATACCCCAGGTCTTCCCGCGGGCACTTCGCCGAATGGCGCCCAATGGATTCCGGGAAATTTCAACTCGTCGACCCTGAAGGAGAAACAGGATGAGGAGAACAGCTATGGGGTCGTCATGTACCAGAAGTCGGCCGGCGACCTTAATCTCCAGGCCTCTGCCTTCGGACGGGCCAGCAGCGTGCATTTCATCCCCGATCCGGTCGGCGACCTCTATTTCAACGGCGTGGCAAGCGATGTGGATCGCTCCCTGCGCTCCGGCGGACTTCAGGCCGACGGGAGCTACGGGTCTGGCGACGGCAACACGCTCCGCGGCGGTGCTTTTCTCCTAAACGAGGCGGTCGCGGCCACTTCGACCACCACGGTTTTTCCCGTCGACGGCTACGGGAACCCCACGGGACCGGCATTCCCGATCGCGGATCATCAGGACCTCCACGGGCTCTCGGCCGGGCTCTATGTCCAGGATGAATGGAGGATTGGCGGCGGGATCACGGTCAACGCCGGAACCCGGTGGGACAACTTTGAGTCATCCTTCGACAACGAGCGGCAACTCAGCCCGCGCTTGAATGTGATCTACCAGCCGACGGATGCGACGACGATTCACGCGGGCTACTCGCGGTACTTCACCCCCCCGCCCGTCGAGAATGTCTCGGGAACAGCCGTTGCGCGATTCGACGGGACTTCCAATGCGGCGGCATCCGACCAGGACGACCCCGTGAGGGCTGAACGCTCCGATTATTTCGATGCAGGGATCAGCAGGAAATTAACACCCGGCTGGCAGGTCGGCCTGGACGGATACTCGAAGCGGGCGAAGAACCAGCTCGATGACGGCCTGTTCGTGCAGACGCTGATCCTTTCCGCGTTCAATTATGCCCGGGGCAGGGTTCAGGGAGCGGAACTGACAGGCTCGTATGCCAAGGGAGGCTTTTCGGCGTATGGCAACCTCGCCGATTCCGTGGCCAAAGGTGAGGACTGGAACTCAGCACAGTTCCTATTTGATCCGGCCGACCTCGCCTACGTCCGGACCCACTGGATATACCTCGACCATGACCAGCGACTGACGGGTTCCTTCGGCACAGCCTATCGCTGGGGCCGGGAGCACGGGGACACGCTGCTCTATGCGGACGTCCTTTACGGAACCGGGCTGAGAACCGATGCTACGGCCGCCGATGGGTCCAACATCCCCAACGGCGGGACTGTTCGACCGTACAGCACGCTCAACATCGGTGGAGAACGGTCCATTGGGCTCGGCGGCGGCCATGCGATCAAGATGCACGTCGACGTCGTCAATCTCGCCGACAAGTCCTACGAACTGCGCAACGGTTCCGGCGTCGGGGTGAACGCCGCGCAGTATGGAATGCGGCGGGGGTTTTTCGGATCGTTAAGATATGATTTTTAGGGCGAATGCCTGATTGATCGAAACCCCGGGGAGCGTCAGGGGCGGTCGTGTAGGATATAACCCGGCAAAAGTCTTCCAATTGCCCCTGCATCAAGCCGGGGGTATTTCATGTATAGTCACGGGGTTAGGCCACACACTACCCAATGAGCGACCACGATATTCAGCAAAAGGTGATCGGGATTATTGCGAAGAAACTCAAGGTTGACCCGGCCAAGGTCGCTCCGAACACGCTGCTCGCCCAGGACTTGGGTGTGGATTCGTTCGGCGCCCTGGAAATCATGTTTGAGATCGAGGAGGCTTTCGGAGTGGCGATGCCCGATTGCGAGATCGAGAAGATCAGGACGGTGACCGACATCGTGAATCAGCTTCGGGCTATCAAGGAAGTGTCCGCCACGGTGATGCAGGTGGGCACGGTGGCCGCCTGAGCCGCGGCTCTTGCGCCAACCAGGCCCGGTTACCGGGCGTAGGTGACGTTTAATTCGAGATAGCCGGCCCCGCTTCCGTGAAGTCGCCGGCCCTGCCTGAAGAAGTCGAAGCTGCGCTCGGCCTCGACGCCCGCGACCAGCGCCAGCTTGATTCCGGATTTCCAGGTCCGAGTCCACTGGGCGCCGACCCGGTAGCTGTCGTATTCCACCACCGTGCGAACCGGCTTGGGATCGCTGAGAAAGCCCCCGCCCACAATCTCGCCGCCGAGCCGCAGCTCGGAGGATTGCCCCAGGTCAAGGACCAGTGCGGGCTCCGGGTACGCCAACTCGACGCGCACCCGTGAATTCACGGTCCAGATGAGGCCGAAGATGGGCAGGGCATGGTGATAGAAGCGCCCGTTGCTGAAACCGACGACGCCGTTCACCGGGCCGGCGATGGGCACTCCGGCGGTCAGGTCAACCGGCATGTCCCAGGCCTGGGACGTCGCCTGATGCTCGAAGTACAGTCCGGGATGGACGGCAAGTTCCCCGACCTCCTCGCCGTCCCTGAAGTAATCGATGCTCAGGAGCGCGGCATAGTCCTGAAGACGGTCAAGCCCCGGCGCGCCGCCCGGGAAGAGGTAGTTGTCCGCCTCCAGGCCGCCGCACCAGTACCAGCCGCTGGGCGCCAGCGCGTGCCGTCCGAGCCATGACAGCGAGACTGAGCCCGACCCCCCGGACCTTGGGGATGGGCCGCCGCTCAACTCGCACGAGCCGGTCGCTCCGGTGGCAAGATCGCACTCGACGGCCGGAGGGGCGGTCGCGGCGAACGCGCCCGGGGCAAGCAGCGCGAGCAGGCAGAGGAGCCCCGATTTCAACGGCATGGCCGGATCCTTGTTTCCGGACGACTCGTGGCGAATGAAATCCGGCGCGGGGAAAAATTTGCGCTCCGCGCCAAAGCATGACAATCTCCGCCCGTGTTCAAATCGGCACGCAGGCAACATCCGCGGCTGTGGCGCGATTCGCCCCGCCGGAATCGGTCCCCCGGCGAATGAAGGCGGCCGGAAAGTCGAAGAAATCGGCCCGGTCCCGGGTGTTCCTGGTGGACGACCATCCGCTTGTCCGGGAGTGGCTCGCGGGCATGATTGCGCTGGAGGGCGACCTTGAGGTTTGCGGGCAGGCGGAGGAGGCGGTCACGGCGACCGCCGCGCTGCCGCTGGCCAAGCCGGACATTGTCGTCGTCGACCTCACCCTGCCGCGGGGCTCGGGACTGGAATTGATCAAGGAGCTCCGCACCCGGTTTTCCGCGATCCGGCTGCTGGTGCTGACGACCCACGACGATGCGGCGATCGCGGAGCGGGCGTTCCGGGCCGGAGCCCACGGCTTCGTGGTGAAACGCGAGTCGGGCGAGAAGATCATCGAGGCGATCCGGACGGTCCTTGAGGGCAAATTCTACGCGAGCCCGTCGTTGACGGCCCAGCTCACCGGCAGGATGTTCAGCGGCTCGGCACGCGGCGGGGGATCGCCCGACGAGCTCCTGAGCGACCGCGAGATGGAGGTTTTCCGGATGAGGGGCGAGGGACTCCAGGCCAAGGAGATCGCCGACCGGCTCGGGGTGAGCGTGAAGACCGTCGGGTCCTACGAGTCCCGGATCAAGGAGAAGCTGAGCCTGGAGAATGTGACCGAGCTGATGCGCGAGGCGATGCTCTGGCAGGACAGCCGCCGGGGTCTTTAGTCCGGGGCAGGCACGCCCGCGGATCGCCGCGCAACATCAAGTTTGCCCTTTTCGGGGAATACCCATGGGATTCCGGTCCGGCCCGATGAATCCTCCAGCCCGCCAGCAGGATGCAAAACCTTTCCGTCCCGGCGGAGCCGGCGGGCGCTTCGCGATCGCCGTTGCCGCGGCGCTGCTCGCCTTCGCCGCCGCGTGCCCCCGCGCGTCCGCCCAGTCCGAGCCGCTCCTGCAGCCCAGCGACCTCAAGAAACTGAGCGTCGAGGAGCTGATGGACATCGACGTGACATCGGTCTCCCGGCACGCCGAGAAGCTGTCCGAGACCGCGTCCGCAATCCAGGTCATCACCTCCGACGACATCGAGCGCTCGGCGGCGACGAGCATTCCCGAGGCGCTCCGGCTCGCCTCGAACCTTGAGGTGGCGCAGATCGATTCACGCCAGTGGGCGATCGCCGCGCGCGGATTCAACAATCTGTTCGCGGACAAGATGCTCGTGCTGATGGATGGGCGAAGCGTCTACACACCGCTCTATGCCGGGGTTTATTGGGATGTGCAGGACACGATTATGGAGGATATCGACCGCATCGAGGTCATCAGCGGGCCCGGGGCGACGCAGTGGGGCGCGAACGCCGTCAACGGGGTGATCAACATCACGACCAAGAGCGCAAAGGACACACAGGGCGGATTGGTCGTCGTCGGCGGAGGATCCGAATTGGAGGACAGCGAGGAGGTGCGCTACGGCGGCCAGCTCGCGCCGGGCGTGTACTACCGGGCGTATGCCAAGTACTTCGATCGCGGGAACTCCGACCTTCCGGACGGGGCTTCGGCGACCGACGCCTGGCGGATGGGCCGGACCGGATTCCGGATCGATGCGGACAAGGGGGACGGCACCGTGGCGACCCTCCAGGGCGACTACTATGATGGCACGGTCACCCGGATGGGTCCGGCCGACATCCTCATGAGCGGAGGGAACCTCATCGGTCGGTGGACGCGCGAGCTCGGGGACCAGTCCGAGGTCTCGGCCCAGGCCTATTACGACGAAACGTACCGGAAAATTCCCAATTCGTTCACCCAGACGCTCAACACCTACGACTTCGACTTCCACCACCGGCTGCCGCTGGGCAAGCGGAACGACATCACCTGGGGCCTGGGCTACCGGCTGGAAGCGGACGACATCACCAATACGCCCGCGGAGGCGTTCCTCCCGGCAAAGGATTCCGAACGGACATTCAACACGTTTGTGCAGGACGAGATCACGCTGGTAAGGGACCGCCTGCACCTGACGCTCGGATCGAAGTACGAGCATTACAACTTCACCGATCCTGAGTTTGAGCCGAGCGCGCGGGTCGCCTGGACCCCGTCCTCAAACCAGACCGTGTGGAGCGCCGTCTCCCGCGCGGTGCGCGTGCCGTCGCGGATCGACCTGGACCTCTATGAGCCGGCCACGCCGCCCTACCAGGTCGCCGGCGGTCCGGGCGTTGTCTCGGAGAAGGTGAACGCCTACGAGCTGGGCTATCGCAGGCAGGTCACGCCTGACGTCGCCGTATCCCTTGCGACCTTTTACAACGAGTACTCCAACCTTCGCGGCCTGCAGCCGCTGAATCCCCCGGCGGCCTTTCCCGTGGACGTCGCCAGCGGGTTGCGCGGCGAGTCCGCGGGTGGGGAGCTGACGGCGGACTGGCGCGTGACGGCGGCATGGCGGCTTCGGGCCGGCTGGACGGAGCTGCGGGTCAACAGCGAACCGGAACCGGGCAGCATCGACAGGGTCAGCGGCCAGAGCATAGCGCTCGACCCCAATCACCAGGGCCAGCTGCGCTCGATGCTGGACCTGTCCGCCGCCTGGCAGCTCGATGCGGCGCTGCGCTACGTCGGCCCGATCACGAACCGGGCGGTTCCCGGCTACACGGAGGGGGACCTGCGCGTCGGCTGGCGTCCCCTCCCGGCGTGGGAATTGTCGATCGACGGGGAGAACCTCCTCCATGACCATCATGCGGAGTTCGGCCCGGCCGGCTCGCGGCGGGAGATCGGCCGTTCGATCTTCACAAAGGTGGAATGGCATTTCTGAGGCCCAAAGGTCGCGGCGCGCTGCGCCGGCTGGCCCGCTGCCTGCTCGCGATCACGCTGCTGGGCGCGGCGGAGGCGCGGGCCGCCGCGCCGTCCCGCGAGTACCAGCTCAAGGCGATCTTCCTATTCAACTTCTCCCAATTTGTCGCCTGGCCGGCGGGCTCGCTCGGGGACGCCCAGGCTCCCTTTGTGGTCGGGGTCCTCGGGAATGATCCGTTCGGCGACTACCTGGACGCGACGGTCCTGGGCGAAAAGATCGGAGGGCACCCCATGGTCGTGCGGCGGTACCGGAGGGTTGAGGATGTCGGCGACTGCCAGGTCCTCTTCATCAGCGGCTCCGAGGAGGGCCGGCTCGAGGGGATCATCGCCCGGCTCGGCGGACGGAACATCCTGACGGTCGGCGACGCCGCCAACTTCAGCCGCAGCGGCGGGATGGTGCGGTTCGTGATGGAGGAGGGCAGGATCCGGCTGAAGATCGATGTGCAGGCCGCGCGCTCGGCGGGGCTGACGATCAGTTCCAAGCTCCTGCGGGCGGCCGCGATCGTCACAAGGGAGGAGGAGTGAGCCATGTCGTTTGAAGATTTTCCCATCCGGCGGAAACTGATGACGATCATGCTGGGCACCAGCGGGGTCGTCCTGCTCCTGGTCTGCTCGGTGTTCCTGGGCTACGAGTTCTTCACCTTCCGGACATCCTCGGTCCAGCAGCTTTCGACGCTCGGCGAGGTGATCGCCTCAAACAGCACCGCGGCGCTCGCGTTCGACAACCGCGACGACGCCTCGGAGGTGCTGGCGGCGCTCGCCGCGGAGCGCCATATCGTGGCCGCCTGCCTGTACGACAACCAGGGCAGGGTGTTCGCCCGCTATCCGTCCGGCTCGGGCGACGCGGTGTTCCCCGCGCTTCCGGGCGCGGACGGCTATCGGTTCGAGAAGAACCACCTGGCGGGCTTTGCCCCGGTGGTGCAGGTGAAGGGCCGGCGGCTTGGAACCCTCTACCTGAGGTCCGACATGGCGGCGCTGTTCGACCGCCTTCGGCTGTACGCCGTCATCTCGGTCCTGGTCATCGGGGGATCGTCGATGGTCGCCTACGTCCTTTCCCGGAAGCTGCAAAAGCAGATTTCCGGCCCGATCCTCGCGCTGGCGGAGACGGCGAAGGCCGTCTCCGAGCGGCGGGACTACTCGGTGCGCGCGCGGACCTTCGGGAGGGACGAAACGGGGGCGCTCACCGCCGCCTTCAACGAGATGCTCGCCCAGATCCAGGAGCAGAACCTTGCGCTGCAGCGCGCGTACGACGAACTGAGGCAGACGCAGCAGGCGATCCTCCAGCAGGAGCGGCTGCGGGCCCTCGGTCAGATCGCAAGCGGCGTCGCCCACGACATCAACAACGCCATCTCGCCTGCGTCACTCTACGCGGAGGCCCTCCTCGAGAGGGAGCCCAACCTGAGCGCCCGGGCGCGCTCCTACCTGACGACCATCCAGCGGGCGATCGACGACGTGGCGCAGACGGTGAGCCGGCTTCGGGAGTTCTATCGCCAGCGAAAACCCCAGATCACGCTCACGCCCGTCGACCTCAACCAGTTGGTCGGGCAGATGGCCGACCTGACCCGCGCCCACTGGGCCGACATGGCCCAGCAGTCGGGCATTTCCGTCGAGATGCGGATGGAGCTGCTTCCCGCGCTGCCGGTCGTGCTCGGGGTGGAGAGCGAGATCCGGGACGCGCTCGCCAACATCATCTTCAACGCCGCCGACGCGATGCCCGACGGGGGGACGATAACCATTCGCACGCGGGTGGCCGGTCCGGGCGGCGCCGACGGGAGATCGGGCGCGCCGGCGCACGCCACCGTCGAGATCTCGGACACGGGCATCGGCATGGACGAGGAGACCAAGAGGCGCTGCTTCGAGCCCTTCTTCACGACGAAGGGCGAGGGCGGGACGGGACTGGGCCTGGCCATGGTGTACGGCGCGATGCGCCGGCACGACGCAGCAATCGAGATCGACAGCGCCCCGGGCCGGGGAACCACCTTCAGGCTCTGCTTCCCGCTGCCGGCGGAGCCGGTGGAGCTGGCCCCGCCCGCCGCGTCCGGGCCCGCCGCGGCCAAGCGCCTGCGGGTCCTTGTGGTCGACGACGACCGCGTCCTTCTGGACTCGATCGCCGAGACCCTCGAGTACGACGGGCACCAGATCGTGACGGCCAACGGCGGGCAGAGGGGGATCGACGAATTCCTGGCGGGCCAGCGCGCGGGCCGGCCCTTTGCCGTGGTCATCACCGACCTTGGCATGCCGGAGGTCGACGGCCTGAGGGTGGCCGCGGCGGTCAAGTCGGTCTCGCCCGGAACCCCCGTTTTTCTCCTCACCGGCTGGGGGCAGGGGATGGCGGAGGAGGGAAGGGCGCCGGAGAACGTTGACCGGATGCTCACCAAGCCGCCCAAGCTCCGCGAGCTGCGCGAAGCCTTGGCCTCCGTGTAGCCTTCTGATACCGGTTCACGCATGCCCAAGCAACCGGTCGGCCGCATCCTCGTCGTGGATGACGAACTATCGCTGATGGGGGCCCTTCGCGACACGCTGCGGGACGAGGGCTACCGGGTTACCGGCGTCACGTCCGGGGCGAGGGCGCTGGCGGCGCTCGGGGAGGAGAAATTCGACCTGGTGCTCACGGACCTGGTCATGCCCGGGCAGGACGGGATCAGCCTGGTGGAGGAGGCCCTCAGGATCGACCCGCACCTCGTCGCGATCATCATGACGGGGCACGGTTCGATTCCAACCGCGGTGGAGGCGATGCAGGCAGGGGCGATCGACTATGTCCTGAAGCCCATCAGGCTGAACGCGCTGATCCCGGCCCTTGAGCGGGCGCTGACCGTGCGGCGCCTGCGGGAAAAAAATGCGGAGCTGGAGAGCCGGGTCTCGGAGCGCACGGCCGAGCTTGAGGCGGCCAACCGGGAGCTGGAGGCGTTTTCCTCGTCGGTGTCGCACGACCTGCGCACCCCGCTCAGGACGATCACCGGCTTTGCGGAGCTCCTGCTTGCGCGCGAGGCGGCGGCGCTGCCCCCGGAGGCCAGGCGCCGCGTCGAGCTGATCCACGCCGGCGCCGACGAGATGGCCCGGCTGATCAACGGGCTCCTGGATTTTTCACGGATGGGAAAAAAGGCGCTCGAGCCCGGGCCGGTCGATGTCGGCGCCCTCTGCCGGGAGGTGTTCGCCGGGCTGGGGGGCGAGCACGCGGGGCGCCGCGTGGAGCTGCGCGTCGGCGACCTGCCGTCCGCCGTGGGCGACCCGTTCCTGCTGCGCCAGGTCATGGTCAACCTTGTCTCCAATGCGATCAAGTTCACCCGGCCGCGCAATCGCGCGGTGATCGAGGTGGGCGTGGCGGCGGTCAGGGACGAGCCGGGCCCGGTCTACTTCGTGAGGGACAACGGCGTCGGGTTCGAGATGCGCGATGCCGAAAAGCTCTTCGGGGTGTTCCAGCGCCTCCACAGCACGAGCGAATTCGAGGGCACAGGGGTCGGCCTGGCAACCGTCCGGCGCATCGTGGAGCGGCACGGGGGCCGGATCTGGGCCCAGTCGAGCCGGGACGCCGGCGCGACCTTCTATTTCACATTGTCTCCGGGGCCGCGTCCGTGATTGTTGCGGCGTGAGTCGACAAAAGAAGGATATCGGGGCGGCCTGCCGGAGCACGCGCTACAGCGCGCGCGACGGGGCCGTCGCCGGGAAGAACCTCGGCGGGCTCTTCAACCGGCCGCTCTATGTCGCCAACACGAACGCCTTCGTGATCGGGGGCGACCTCCCGGTGGCGCGCTTCGGCGGGAGGGACTCCATTTTCGGCACCTTCCTTGCCGGGGTGCGCAGGAGCGGCCGCACCCGCTGGCTGCACGAGGCGGCCGATATCGGGATGGAGTACCGCTCGGCCCGGCTGAGCTGGGTGGTCCGCGATCCCCTCTTCGCCGGGTTGACCGTGGGCGCCGAGCTCGTGGCCCTGGGCGACGACCTGGCCTTTGCGATCCGCCTGGAATTCAACGGGGCGCGGAAGGGCGACACGCTGGTCTGGGCCTTCGGGGGCAATGCGCCCGTGCCCGGCGGAGGGAAGAATGCGAACTGGGACCTCGATCCGCACCCGAGGCCGGCGATCAATTCCACCCCGCTTGATCCGGCCCTCTGCAAGGGCAACCGGATCCGGGCCGGAGGGCGATGGTTCAGCGTGTCCGCTCCCTATGCCCCGGGTTGCGCGACCCTGGGGAGGTGCAGCGAGCCGGGCCGGGTTGAAATCGGGGACGCCCACGACCTGCGGGCCGGACCGCGCGCCGCCGGGGCCGCCCCGATCGCCAGGGGCAGCGTCCGGATCGACCTCCATCCGGCGGTGGGTTTTTCATTTGCGCGGCGGGAGAGCAGGCCCTTTGCGCCCGCGCCGGAGCCGGCGGCGGCGCTTGCCTCGGGGTTGCGCCGCTCCTTCACGCTCGGCGCCCGCATCCAGGTGGAGACGCCCGACGCGCAGCTCAACGTTGCGGCCTCGCTTGTCGCCGCCGCGCTTGACGGCGCCTGGTATCCGCCGGTCTTCCGCCACGGGGCGATGCTCTGGAACAACCGCTACCCGGGCTGGAGGACGATGTGCGGCGGAACCGCGGCGGGGTGGCACGACCGGGTCAGGGCCGAGGCCGAGTTCTACTGCGGGCACCAGGTCAGCAGTTCGCGCAAAACCTCCGCCAAGGCCGATCCGGCGTCCCGGTCCACCATCCCGGCGAGGAACTCGCGCTTCTACGGGCGCGGACGGATCCTTGAGGACCAGGGTGTCTACGACATGCAGTCGCAGTTTTTCGACCAGTTGATCCACGCCTGGCGGTGGACGGGCGACGCCGACCTTGAGAAGAGGCTGCGGCCGGCCCTCGAGCTGCACCTGGAGTGGATGAAGGACTGCTTTGATCCGGAGGGCGACGGCCTCTATGAGAGCGTGATCAACGTCTGGCCGACCGACTCGGTCTGGTACGGCGGCGGCGGCGGGGCCGAGGCGACTTCCTACGCCTACGCCGGGCACCGGGCGGCCCGGGAACTCGCGCTGCGGGCCGGGGATGGGGCGGCGGCCCGGCGTCACGGCGCCGTCCTCGACCGGATCCGCAGGGCATTCGCCAACCGGCTCTGGATCCGCTCCAAGGGGCACTCCGGACTTTACCGCGAGATGGGCGGGCTTGGGCGGCTCCACGAGGACGCCTGGCTCTACAGCATTTTCCTGCCGATCGACGCCGGGCTGGTGGACCCGGAGGATGCGGCAGCCTCGCTGCATTACAGCGAGGCGGTGCTCCAGAACGACCCGCTGCCCTTCGGCGGCCGGCGGGTATGGACCTCCAATTTTGTCCCGGGCATCTGGTCGGTGCGCGAGGCGTGGCCGGGCGACAATCACCACCTGGCGCTGGCGTATTTCAAGACGGGCCTGGCGGCCGACGGATGGGACATTTTCAGGGGCAACTTCCTCGAAACCGCCTTCGAAGGCAGGGTCCCGGGCGACTTTGGCCATCCCCTCGGAGGGACGGACTTCGGGGACAGCACGCACATGTTCGCGCGGACCCTCATCGAGGGCCTTTTCGGCTTTTCGCCCGACTACCCCAACGGCATCGTCCGGGTCGCCCCGCAATTTCCGGATTCCTGGGACCGCGCGCGGCTTCGGACGGCGGACGTGTCGCTGGAGTTCGAGCGGCGGGAGAATGCGGTCCGGCTGAAGGTGGAAGTCGCGCGGCCCGGGGCGCTGGACGTCCGGATTTCCGTCTGTGCCCGCGAGATCCTGTCGGTGACGGTGGACGGCGGGGAGGTCGCGTGGTTTCCCGACCCCGGGTTTGGCCACACCGTTGTCCGGATTGCGCCGGTCACCGCAACCAGCGCCACGGTCGAGGTGACGACCCGGGGTGCGCGGGGAATATTTGCCCCGGTCGCCGTCGCCGGGGTCCGCTGGGAAACGGTCCGGCTGCGGGCCGAGGAAGCGGTGATCCGTTCCATTTCCGACCGGCAGGCGGTGCTGGGCGATGCCGCTTTTTCCGGGCAGGCCGTTTCCGGGCGGCTGATTGGAACGCCGGGTGCGCATACGGTCGCGGCGCTGGTCGAGTTTGGAACGATGCCGCAGTGGAGGCTGTTCCGGGTGCAGGTGGCCGAGGCGCGGCGGGACCGGGCACCGGCGCCGGTCAGGATACCGGCGCGGGCCGCCTGGGAGTGCGTGAACCTTGCCCGTGTCACCAATGGCGATGTCCGGACGATCTACAAGCAGCGCTACCTGTCTCCCCGCCCGGAGACCATCTCGGTCCGAATCGGCCTGGACGGCTACTCGCCGTGGACCTTTGTGTATTGGCAGAGCGATCCTCCCGAGATCTCGCTAAACGGGGTTCCCGCGCTTCTCGAGGAATCGCCGGACGGCCCGCGGCTGCGCACGCCCCAGGGAGTCCCCTTCGCCTGGCCGGCGGGAAAGCGCAACGTCGCCTTCGCCTCGCGCTGGGACAACTGGCCGACCCGGGTATCGGCGCGCGTGGGACTGGCCGGCGAGGCGGCCTGGTTCCTGGTCTGCGGATCGACCAATCCGATGCAGTGCCGGATTGCAAATGCCGTCCTGCGGCTGCGCTATGCGGACGGGGTCGAGGAGCGGTTGGAGCTGGTCCCCCCGGTGAACTACTGGAACCTTTCGCCGATTCGCGTGAAGACGCTGGCCCCGGGCCAGGAGAATCGCGACGACTACACGGCCAGGACGGACGCGTTCTGCATTCCGGCAGTGCCGCCGCAGACGGTGCGGCTTGGCGACAATTGCCGGGCGATGCTGCTCTCCGCCCGGCTGCGTCCGGGCGTCGTCCTGGAAAAGGTGACGCTGGAGGCGCTGTCGCAGGACGTTGTGGTCGGACTGATGGGATTGAGCATCATGGGCGAGGGGAAATAGCATGCCCTGGCATCAAGTCTACGATCCCCTCCACAACCGGTTTTTCTCGACCGCCCTGGCCGCGCTCCCGGTGGTCGTGCTCCTGGGCGGGATCGCATTCCTGAAAATGCGGGCGCATGTGGCCGCGCTCCTCGGCCTGGCGGCGGCGGTCGCGATCGCGCTGGGAGTCTATGGGATGCCGGGATCGGCGGCCGCCGGCGCGGTGGCCGACGGCGCGGCCTACGGCTTCTTTCCGATCGGGTGGATCGTCGTCAACCTGCTCTTTCTCCACCAGCTCACGGTGGAAAAGGGCTGGTTCTCGGTGCTGCGCCAGAGCGTGATGCACGTGACGCCCGACCCTCGGATCCAGGTGATCCTGGTCGCCTTTTCGTTCGGGGCGTTCTTTGAGGGTGCGGCCGGGTTCGGCACGCCCGTCGCGGTGACGGCGGCGATCCTGATCCAGCTCGGGTTCAAGCCGCTGTCCGCCGCGGGGCTTTCGCTGATCGCAAACACGGCGCCGGTGGCCTTCGGCGCCCTGGGCACGCCGATCATCGCCCTGAGCGGGGTCACGGGGATCGACGTGCGCGTCCTGGCGGCAATGGTGGGCCGGCAGCTTCCCTTCTTCTCGCTGATCGTCCCGTTCTGGGTGGTCTGGGCGCAGGCCGGCTGGCGGGGAATGCTGGGCGTCTGGCCGGCGGCGCTTGCGGCCGGCGGCTCGTTTGCCGTCGTCCAGTACGCCGTCTCGAATTTCCACGGCCCATGGCTGGTCGACATCGCCGCGTCGATTGTCTCGCTGCTGTCGGTTCTCGTCCTGCTTCTTTTCTGGAAGCCCGCCCCGTTGGACGCCGAAACGGCGCCGGGGCCGGCGGAGGAGGGTGGGACCGCGTCCCGCCGCCCGCGGGAGGCGCTTGGCGCCTGGGTGCCGTGGATCCTGCTGACCGTCTTCGTCGGGCTCTGGGGCGCGGCGCCCGTCAAGAGGTTCCTGGACGGCCTGGCCACCGTGTCCTTTGCCGTTCCCGGATTGCAGGGGCACGTTGTGCGGATGCCCCCGGTCGTCGCGCTGCCGACGCTCGAAAAGGCCGTATTCCAGCAGGGTATCCTCTCGGCCACGGGAACGGCGATCCTTTGCGCGGCGCTTGTGAGCGGCCTGGTGATGCGCTTTTCGCCCCTCAGGCTGCTGAGGGCCTATGCCGCGACAATCCACCGGGCCCGGCACTCGCTCGTGACGATCGCCGCGATGCTGGCCCTGGGATACCTGACGCGCTACGGGGGAATCGACGCGACGCTCGGGCTCGCGCTGGCGCGCACCGGATCGCTCTACCCGTTTTTTGGAACCCTCCTGGGATGGCTCGGCGTCGCCCTCACCGGCTCGGACACCGCCTCGAACGTCCTTTTCGGAAGCCTCCAGACGATCACGGCGCGACAGACCGGTTTCAGCCCCGTCCTGATGAGCGCCGCCAACAGCACGGGCGGGGTGATGGGCAAGATGATCGATGCCCAGAGCATCGTCGTGGTGAGCACCGTCACCAACTGGTACGGCCACGAGGGAAGCATCCTGCGCTTTGTGTTCTTCCACAGCGTCGCCCTGGCGATCCTCGCCGGGCTGCTCGTGCAGGCGGAGGCCTCTCTTGCGCCGTTTACGCATTTGGTTGTGCGATGAGGCGCGCTCGTTGATCCTGTGGCGGTCATTCCCATGCTGGCATCACTGGCCAAGATCTTCCCCCCAGACCGCTTCCTTGCCTCCGCCGCGGGGACGGCGCCCTTTGAATGCGACGGGTTGACGGCCTTTCACGCCCGGCCGCTGGCCGTGGTCATGCCCGAGACCCGGGAGGAGGTGGTCGCCGCGGTCAAGTGGTGCTGGGAGAACCGGGTGCCCTTTGTCGCCCGGGGAAGCGGGACGAGCCTCTCGGGCGGTTCGGTGCCGGTCGCCGGCGGGATCGTGATCGCGCTCAACCGGATGAACCGGATCCTTCGGCTGGACCCGGTGCAGCGGATCGCCGTGGTCGAGCCGGGGGCCATCAATACGGCCGTGTCGCAGGCCGCCGCGCGGCACCGGCTTTACTACGCCCCCGATCCCTCCAGCCAGACGATCTGCACGATCGGCGGCAACGTCGCCTTCAACGCGGGCGGCGCCCACTGCCTCAAGTACGGCATGACCTCAAACCACGTGATCGGCCTGACCGTCGTCCTTCCGGACGGCGAGGTGGCCGAACTGGGCGGGGAGAGCCTGGAGTCGGTTGGGCCCGATCTCACGGGCGTCTACGTGGGCAACGAGGGGCTTTTCGGGGTGGCCGTGGAAATCACGCTGCGCCTGCTCCCGATGCCGGAAACCTACCGGACGCTCCTGGCGGCCTATGACCGGCTCGAGGCGGCCGGCGACGCGGTCGGGAAGGTGGTCGCGGCCGGATTCCTGCCCGGCGCGATGGAAATCATGGACCGGCTGGCGATCGAGGCCGCCGAGGCGGCGGTCCACCCGGGATATCCCCGGGACGCGACGGCGATCCTGATCGTCGAGCTGGAGGGCGAGAAGGCCGGGGTGGATGTTGAATTTGCGCGGCTGAACGAGGTGATCCGGGGGACCGGCGCCCATGATATCCGGATCGCACGCGACAACGACGAGCGGCTGCTGTTCTGGAAGGGGCGGAAGAGCGCCTTCTCGGCGGTCGGGCGGCTCTCGCCCGACTACATCGTCCAGGACGGGGTGGTTCCCCGCGGAAAGCTGGGCGAGGCGCTGCGCGAGATCGAGCGCATGGGCCGCGAGCGGGGAATCCGGGTGGCCAATGTCTTCCACGCCGGCGACGGAAACCTGCACCCGCTCATCCTGTACGACGGGCGCCAGCACGGGGCGCTTGAGGCGGCCGAGTCGCTCGCCGGCGACATCCTGAGGCTTTGCCTGCGGCTGGGCGGGTCGATCACCGGCGAGCACGGGGTGGGCCTGGAGAAGCGCGCCTTCATGGCGGAAATGTTCGCGCCGGCCGACCTTGCGGTCATGCAGCGGCTCCGCCGCGCGCTCGACCCGCGCGCGCTTTCAAATCCCGGGAAGATGTTCCCGGACGGCTCGGCGCCGGCGCTCACCGCGCATGGAATGCACCCGCTGGAGAAGGCCGGCGTCATCAGCCGCGAATGAGCGCCTCCCCGCAGGCCCCGACGCTCCAGCCGCGCACGATCGACGAGGTGGTCGCCGCCGTTCGCGAAACCCCGCGCCTGCTGCCGTTCGGGGGCGGAACCAAGCCGGCGCTCTCGCTGGCCCCGCCGGGCTGCGCGTCCCTCGGCCTTTGCGGACTTTCCGGAATCCTCGAATACGACCCGGGCGAGTACACGTTCACGGCGCTGGCGGGGACGCGGCTGAGCGAAGTGGCGGCCGCGTTGGCGGCGAACGGCCAGTACCTTCCCTTCGATCCGCCCTTCGCGGATGCCGGCGCGACCCTGGGCGGGGCCGTGGGCGCCGGGTTGAGCGGTGCCGCGCGCCAACGCTATGGCGGCGTGCGGGACTTCATCCTGGGGGTCCGCTTCGTGACCGGGGCGGGGGAGTTGGCGCGGGCCGGAGGCAAGGTCGTCAAGAACGCGGCGGGATTCGACCTGCCCAAGCTTTTTGCCGGGAGCCTCGGGCGGCTCGGGGTTATCGTGGAGGTCTCCTTCAAGGTTTTTCCGCGCCCCCCGCGGACGGCGACCCTGCGCGCGGTCTTTCCCGATCTGGGCCCGGCGCTCGGCGCGCTCGTGCGGGTGAACCAGGCGGCATTCGACGTGGAGGCGCTCGACCTGGAGGCCCCCGGGGTCCTTTGGGTCCGGCTGGGTGGATCGGCCGACACGTTCACGGAGCGGATGGAGCGCCTGGCGCGGCTCACCGGGGGCGTGACAACGGTCCTGACAGAGGGGTCGGATCAGGCGGCATGGGAGAGGCTTCAACTGCGACTCCTGCCGCCCGGATCGACCGCACTCCTGGTGAAGGTGCCCGTGACCGCGATGGCCATCCCGGAACTGGACCGGCTTCTCGGGCAGGCCGGGGCGGATCGCCGCTACGGGGCCGGCGGCAACGTCGCATGGATAACGTGGCCGGGGACCGCGGCGGAGCTCGACCGATTCCTGCGAACGCAGCGGCTGGCCGGGCTGGTGATCCAGGGCGCCGCGGGTACACCGCTCCTGGGCGCGACGCGCGGCGACAATTTCCGAAACCGGGTCAAGGCGGCGCTGGATCCCGAGGGGCGCTTCCCCGGGTACCACTGAGGCAAACCATGCAGCACACGATATCAACGGAGAAGGCGGGCCCGCATGCCAGGGAGATGATCCACGCGGTCGAGGCCTGCGTGCATTGCGGGTTCTGCCTGCCGACCTGCCCGACCTACGCGGTCCTGGGCCAGGAGATGAATTCACCGCGGGGCCGGATCATCCTCATGAAGGGTGCGCTTGAGGGGACGCTCGGGGTCGATGAAATCAAGCCCTACATCGACTGCTGCCTGGGATGCCTCGCCTGCGAGACGTCCTGCCCGTCGGGGGTCCCGTACCGGGACCTGATCACGCCCTACCGGGCCTGGGCGGAACCCAAGCGAAGCCGCGGCTTCCTGGACCGGGTCCGGCGCCGGATCCTCCTGGCGACGCTGCCTTATCCGGGGCGCTTCAGGATTGCGGCCCGGGCGGCCCGGCTGCTGCGCCCGATTCGCTCCCTGGTTCCCGCCGGTTTCCGGCCGGCGATCGACCTCGCGCCGGCGACACTTCCGCCCGCCGATCCGCTGCCCGAGGTCCATCCGGCCAAGGGGCCGCGGCGGGCCCGGGTCGCGCTGCTGGCCGGCTGCGCCCAGCAGGTCCTCTCCCCCGGGATCAATCGCGCGACCCTTGCGGTCCTGGCGGAGAACGGGGTCGAGGTGCTCATTCCGCGCGGCCAGGGCTGCTGCGGGGCCCTTGCGATGCACATCGGCGAGGAGGACGCCGCGCGGGCGGCCGCCCTGAGGAACCTCGCCGCGTTTCCCCTGGACGTGGACGCGATCCTGACCAACGCCTCGGGCTGCGGCTCGGGCCTGCGCGAGTACACGATGCTCTTCAAGGACGGTCCCGATGCGGACCGGGCGCGGAAATTTGTCGGGCTGGCGACGGATATCTGCGCATTCCTGGACAAGCTGGGACTGCTCCCGCCGCCGCCGTCCAACCGGGTGGTCAAGGTCGCCTACCACGACGCCTGCCACCTGGCGCATGCGCAGGGAGTCCGGGCGGCGCCGCGGCGGCTCCTCGGGCAGGTGCCCGGGCTGGAGCTGGTCGAGCCGGCCGAATGGGAGCTTTGCTGCGGCTCGGCGGGGACCTACAACCTTGAGCAGCCGGCGACCGCCGCCCTCCTTGGACAGCGGAAGGCGAAAAACCTCCTGGACACGGGAGCCTCACTGATCGCCAGCGGAAACATCGGCTGCCTGACGCAGATCCAGGCGCATCTCAGGGAATTGGGCCGGCCGATCCCGGTCGTGCACACAATTGAAATCCTCGCAAGGTCCTACGAGGGAAAATTGTAACCCAATAGCCCGGCCAATGCACTCTTGACAGGAAGACCGGGAAGATCGGAAAGGATTGGGAGGCAGGGCCCCAAACCAAGATCGGGAACGAATCGCGGGCGTGAACCTGGTCGTGACTCCGGAGGTGGTGTGATTGTGACGGATCGAACGTTCCGATCTTCCCGACCTTCCTGTTCAATTCATTTGCTTCCGTGCTTTGCCACCCAGGCGTCGTATTCCTTCCGGGGCATGAAGCGCAGGGATGCCGAGTTGATGCAGAAGCGCTTGTAGGTCGGCGCGGGACCGTCGTCGAAGACATGGCCGAGGTGGGCTCCATCGACGTTGCAGTGCACCTCGTCGCGGGTCATTCCGTAACTCTCGTCGGACTGGACGCCGACAAAGAGCGGCTCGATCGGCTTCGTGAAGCTCGGCCAGCCGGTGCCGCTGTCAAACTTGTCGCGGCTGTCGAAGAGCGGCGTGTCGCTGCAGATCGAAAAATAGACGCCGTCGGCGTGATTGTCCCAGTATGCATTGTGGAAGGGCGGCTCGGTTCCCTGCTTGCGCGCGACCCGGTACTGCTCGTCGGTCAGGAGCTTCTGCCACTCCTCGTCGGTATGGGTGACGGACGCCCGGGACATGTCGATGACCACGTTGGACGGGAGCCCGCAGGCCGACTTGGGCCCGTCAACCTTGCAGGAGGCGGCGGCTGCGGCGGAAACGGAGGTGGATTTCATGGTTGTTTCAGCGGAAAGGAGGGTTGCGGCCGCCGCGACGCAGAAGAGGGAAATGAGGATCTTCACAGGAAAGACATAGCTACAAACTGTGAAATGCCAAGCAAAGGGGCTGCGTGGCATCGGAGGAGAACTGCACTTTGAACAGGAAGATCGGGAAGGGCGGGGAGCTCGATCCGTCTTCATCCAGCCGCTTTCGGAAATTCAACCGGGTTCCCAAGCCACAACTGGTTCCAAAGTTGATTTTGGGCCACTTTATTCAGGCCCTTCCGATCTCCCCGGCCTTCCTGTTCAAATCCGAAAATGGATTCGTTCAGGCCGGAGCGCGCCCCTGATCGAGTTTCAGGTCGCGGCGCAGTCCCTTGTCGCGGCTGGGCTTCCAGATGAACTGGTCCACGAAGTAGTGGTGGCAGGGAAACCCGAGGAAGAACGCCCCGAGGAGGGTGTCGCTGGACACCGTGCCAAAGAGGTGAACCTTGCCCACGATGCGCGGGGAAAAGCACTGGGAACCGTTGAAGATCTGGACTCCGCAGCCCATGCAGCGGACCACCAGGCCGAAGGCGAGCGCCGTGGCGGCGAACACAAGGATGTTGCGCGAGAGCAGGGGGGCCAAACCCGACGCCCTCGCCACCGCGGGATCCCGGTAGCGGTTCTGCTGGTGGCAGTACACGAGGACGTGGTACTGGATGTCGTGGTAGATCGTCACGAAGGCGCTGAACGTGATGAGCGGGGCGGTCAGGACGGAGGCCGAGTAGCAGACCACGATGTGGAGCGAAAGGACCGCCGTGAAGAGCAGGACCTTGGGACCGTTGATCGGCTCGCCGCGCCGCCACTTGCCGGCCTGGCGGACGATGAAGGCGGCGATCAGGTAAATGAGGGCCAGCGTGCAGCCGCCGATCACCAGGTACTGCCAGCTCGTCGAACCGAGCGTGCCGAGGGTCGGAACGGCCGGCATCCGCGGATCGAGGCCGAACGCCTGGCGGCTCTCCGGATGGCGCAGGACAAAGACGACGAAGGGCAGCATGAGGCCCAGGTGCATTAGGAGCCCGTCGCCCCGGCGGTCCGCCGGCGTGTTCTCCCCGTTCTTCACCTGGTAGAGCCGCATGAACCCGTAGTGCTGCCGGACGACGTGCCAATAGGCCCAAATGCCCACGGCCAGCGCGAATGCCTCAAAGGGGACCATGTAATTGGCGACCCCGCCGGCGTAGAGGCTGTAGCAGACCAGGAGAACCAGGGGCCCTGCCGCCAGCCAGGACAGGCTTCCCAGGAGCAGCCGGCGGCGGTCCTTGAATTCGGCCTTGTCCAGGTAGGTCCTCAGGTAGGTGCCGAAAAAGTGGGGGGTGTCCAGGAAGGTGACGAAGAGCAGGTAGATCAGCAGCATGTCCCATCCCAGCCCGGCGTGCATGATGAAGACCATGTATCCGGCGAGCGCCCCGCCGATAAAACAGGCAAGATCGATCCTTTTTCCGACAATCCAGTTCAGGTTAACGCGCGGGGCGGTTGGTTTCATCAATTGGAGTCGCTTGCGGGGAAAATGGGAAGGATTGGCCGGGATTGTCAATCAGGGGCCGGGTACGTTGGTGTTACGTTCCCGGAGGAATGCAGTTTGAACAGGTCGGGAAGATCGGAAAGGCACGGAAGCAGGGGCCCGATAGGGAAGGGATGAATCCCTTTTCCTGGTTACGGACTCGTTTGGAAGGCATTGAGATCGGACCTTCCCGTTTCTTCCCGACCTTCCTGATCTAAACAACACCCCGCCTACCAGGCGATGGTCACCAGGGGAAAGTTGGCCTGATTGCTTCTTGCATTAAAACTTCCGTCGGGGGTCGGCACGTCCATGGGTTGGAGCGGCGCCCCCAGGGCCCTGAATTCAAGCAGGGAGCTGGATTTCCATACGAAAATGTCGCAGGGACGGGCATTGCCCTCGTCCGCGAGGCCCAAATTGACCATTCGGTAGGTCTCGTCCGGCCGGGCATTCACCTGAAAGGCGGCCAGCTTGACGGATCCGACATCGTCGGCGGTGGCGGATTGCCCGGTGGCCGACAGGACAGGCAGCGCAATCCTCGGGGAAGGGCCGAGTTGGTAGTTGAATCCCCTGAGAATGGCCGCCTTCGCGGCAGTTGGCGGTTGCGCCGTCCCGGAATCCGACGGAGAGGCTCCCCACGCGCCCAGGGGAAGGAGGGCCAGCACGGCCGCGAAATGCAGGTATCGAGCGCTCATACCAACACGTTTGACGCATGAATCAGGCCAAAGGTTTCAAGAGAATTTTCGCATTCCGCCCGCTCTCCTCGTAGGACTTGAGCCGAGATTCGGGAAGCGCCTCCTTCGTGGCCTCCTCGAAGCCGCAGACGTTCGTGAAAAAGGCGAAGCTTTGCGTGGACAGGGCGAGGACCGACGTCGCGCCGCGCTCCTTGGCCTGGAGGCAGGCGTATTCCACCATCTTGTGGCCGATTCCCCGGTTGTGGTAGAAGGGAACCACGTAAAGCGAGCCGATCTCCGCGAGATTGGGCATCTCCGGGTAAAAATAGAGGGTGACGCAGGCGATGATGTTCTCGTCGATCTCGAAGACGAAGAACTGCTCGATGTTCTTCTCGATGGCCTGCTGGGTCCGGTAGACGAGCTCCTCCCGCCGGACGGCGTTGCGGGTGAGATTGTAGATCAGCCGGACATCGCGCTTGGTCGCCTTCCGGATCTGCTCGTAGTCGTTCCCGTAGATCAGGGATCCGACGCCCTCGTTGGAGAAAATCTCATTGAGAAGACCGTCGAAGATCCGGCCGTCGACGATGTGCACCCGGGGCGTCCCGTTCTCGATCGCCTTGACCGCGTGGACCGCCTTGCTCATTCCCGGCTCGGCGATCTTCTCGGGATGCTCCTGGAGGAGCTTCCGGAGCGCCTCGACGGAAATCTCCCGGCGAACCTCCCCGTCGATCTCGATCCCCGCATAGGGCAGCAGGTAGATGATCTTGGTCGCGTGGAGGGACTCGGCGAGCTCGGCGGCGAGAAGGTCGGAATTGACCCTGAGGGACTTGCCGTCCGGGCCAAAGGCCAGGGGGGAGACCAGGGGAACGACCTGCTTGTCGATCAATTCGGCGATCAGGTCCTTGTCGATCCGGTCGACCTTTCCGCTGAACTGCAGGTCCACACCCTTGATGATTCCCACGGGAACGGCCCGAACCGCGTTGGTGATGACAGCCTTCAGGGAATTCTGGGTCAGGCCCTCGAGGATCAGGTGCGAGACCCGTGACGAGGCCCGGATCGCGAGGTCCAGGGTCGCGGCGTCGGTGACCCCGGTGCCGTCGGCATTCGAGATGGCGACGGAGCGCAGGATGGCGAGCTCCTGGAGCTGCTGGCCGATGCCGTGGACCAGGACGACCTTGATGCCCAGGCTGCGCAGGACGGCGACGTCGACGAGCAGGTTGCCGAAGTTCTCGTCGGCGACAATCGCCCCGTCAACGGCGATCACAAAAATCTGGCCCTGGAAGCGCGGAACGTACTTCAGGATCCCGCGGAGATCCGTGGGCTTGATGGTCGTCGCCTGCGCCGGCGCGGGGGCGGAGGACGGCGAAGGGGCGGGGGTGCTGGTGCTGCTGTTCGTCATTGCCGGTCGCCGACAGGCGGCGACCGGATAGTGATAAATGGCGAAACTCCCCGTCCGTCAATGCACTTGCAGGGGCCAGGCGAGCGAGGAGTCGGCGCCGACCAGAGTCACGTGGTAGCGGCCGGGGGCCAGCGATCGCCTCGGAACGGTCACGGCAATGTACGCCTCGCGCGTGCGCGCGACCAGGTCGCCGGCGAGCCGCTCGCAGGCCGGGACGATGTAGATGGCGTCCTCCCTGACGTAGAGCTCCGCCTCGGAGGGCTGCTGGCGGCTGTCCGCCATCGTGCAGGCGAAGGACACGACATACGCGGCGCCCTGATCCACGGAGCGGGCCGCGTCGACGGAGCGGAACGACGCGGGAAGGAGCACGGGATTGCGCAGGGCGTCGCGGAGCGCAGCGGGAAGGCCGCCGGCCGCGGTGCCGGCCCCTTCGCCCGCCGGAGGGGGATCGGCCAGCCGTTCGCTGGAGGCGACGATCCGCTGGTAGCCGGCCCGGGCGGCCCGGACGCGCTGGACGGTGTCCTCGTAGGGAAGATAGGCGGGCGCCCGCTTGCGGTAGTGGATCGTCAGGTAGGTGTAGGGCCCGATGAACAGGAGGATGCCGACGACGATCCATCCCATCGGCCAGGGCTTTCGTGCGCGGGCGGACATTGATGGAGAGTACTAGATAGGAAGGAGAGAAAGTCTATGCGGAATCGGTCTACTCGGACGTTTGAACAGTAAGGTCGGGAAGATCGGCAAGAACCGAAAAGACGGGCCCAAAATCAATCTTCAGGGTCAAATGGGGGCAGGGAATCCGGTCGTGGCTCCAGAAGTAATTGGATTGTGACGGATCGATCTTTCCGCTCTTCCCGACCTTCCTGTTCAAAATTTCCGTCTCAGCCAATCGTGCCATCCTCAATGCGCTGGATCACCAGCTCCTGCAGGGTCGCCAGGAAGAGGTAGCAGAGGAATGCCTTCTGGGTGCGGACGTCGAGCTTGGCGGCGTCCATGTCGCCGGACTCGAGGACCTCGTCGGTGACCGCCGCCAGCCGGCGATCGCGCAGGCACAGCCGGACCGCGGAGCACGCGCGGATGAAGGGCTCCGCGTTCTCCGAATCGAAGCAAACCCTGCCCTCGAGGGAAAAATCCCCGTCAAAGATCGCAAGCAGCACGCCGACGTCGCGGTCCCGCCCGGTGACCAGCTCGTCCGCCCAGATCGCATTGAAATCCGGCTCGGACTCCGGCGCGGCGTGGGGAAGCGGGGGGGCCTCCCGCAGCTCGGTGACCAGGCCCCTGATCACGTCGACCAGCGGGTTGACAACCGCCAGGCTCAGGATGACCTCCACCCGCCGTTCAGGAGGCTTCATCAGATTCCAGGCCGCTGGTAAGGTGCCATTGCTGGAGGGTGAACGCGTACGCCTCGGCCTTCTCCCGGTGCCCGCGCCAGACCACGGAGCGCCCCAGTTCGTGCACCTCGAGCATGTGCTTGCGGGCCCTCGCCTCGTCGAAGCCGAAGACCTTGCGGAACACCATCACCACGTAGGACATCAGGTTGACCGGGTCGTTGAGGACCACCACGCGCCAGGGACCCTCCGGCTTCAACTCCGTCGCCGCGGCCTTCGCGGGAAGCGTGTGCGTCTTCGGGTCCGGCACGGGTTCAGGTGGATTGCGCGCCGGCGACCGCAGCCGCGATCCGGGCCTCGGCCTCCGCAAGCGGGACCTTGATCACTTCCTTCTGGTTCCGCCACTTCATCTCCACGATGCCCTCCTTGAGTCCGCGGCTTCCGACGGTGACCCGAAGGGGGATGCCGACCAGGTCGGCGTCCTTGAATTTCACGCCGGGGCGCTCGGCCCGGTCGTCGAGCAGCACATCCGCGCCGGCGCCCTCGGCGGCGGCGGCCAGGCGGCCGCCCAGCTCAACGGCCTCGGGCGCCTGGGGATCGAGCAGGCAGACAAGCACCTGGAAGGGCGCGATCGCCCAGGGCCAGACGATGCCGTCGGCGTCGTGGGACTGCTCGATGCATGCCTGGAGCGTGCGGCTGATGCCGATACCGTAGCAGCCCATGACCAGCGTGTGGCTCTGCTTCTGGTCGTCGGTGTAGACCGCCCCGTACTTCTCGGAGTACTTGGTCCCAAGCTTGAAGATGTGCCCAACCTCGATCGCCCGCGTGATGAGGAGGGGTTTGCCGCACTTCGGGCAGGGTTCGCCCGCGCGCACGCGGCGAAAATCGCCGAAGCGCGTGATCTCGAGGTCCCGGGCGACGTTGACGCAGCGCAGGTGGAACCCGTCGCGGTTGGCGCCGGTCGTGCCGTTGCCGACCAGCCGTATCGCCTCGTCGGCGAATATTCCCGCGAGCGCGGAGGGATTCCTGATGGTGCCCCTGACGGCGCCAAGGCTGCCGGGACGCGCTCCCATGACCGGCTCGATCTCCTCGGGGGTCGCCGGGCGCCAGAGCCCGAAACCGAGCCCGCCGAGCTTGGCCTCCTCGAGCTCGTCGCTGCCGCGCAGGATGACGACGAAGGGCTTCCCGTCGCCCATGTAGACGAGGGTTTTGAACTGCGACTCCGCGGGCACGCCGTGCGGCGGTGCCGCCAGGGCGGCGATCGTGACAACCCCCGGGGTGGCGAACTCCTCGGTCGGGCCCGCCGGGGGCGCCGGGGCGGCGCCCGCCGCCACGACGCCGCTGGAGGCCTTCTCCCGGTTCGCCGCGTAGCCGCAGGCGTCGCAATGGACGACATCGTCGTCGCCCACCTCGGCGGGGACCATGAACTCGTGCGAGGCGCTGCCGCCCATGACTCCCGTGTCCGCCTCGACGACGACCGCCTTCAGGCCGGATCGCGCGAAGAATCTGCCGTAGGCCTCCTTCATGGCCCCGTAGCTTCGCATCGCGCCGGCGTCGTCCGCGTCGAACGAGTAGCCGTCCTTCATGACGAATTCCCGCGCGCGCATCAGCCCGAAGCGGGGGCGGATCTCATTGCGGAACTTGGTGGCGATCTGAAAAAAGTTCTTGGGCAGGTCCCGGTAGCTGGAGATCTCCGCCTTCATGAGCGGGGTGATGATCTCCTCGTGGGTCGGGCCGAGGACAAACTCGGGCTCGCCCCCGCCGCGCCGGCCCGCGCCCGCGTGGTCGGCTCGGAACATGATCTCGCGGGCCGCCGGCCAGCGGGGGCCCTCGCGCCAAAGCTCCGCGGGATGCAGGTGGGGCATGGACAATTCAATCGCCCCGGCCCGCTCCATCTCCTCGCGGCAGATCTGGCTGAGCTTGCGCATCACGCGCAGCCCGATCGGAAGGAAGGCATAGAGGCCGCCGCCGACCTTGCGCACGAGACCGGCGCGTATGAGGAGCCGGTGCGAGGCGATTTCCGCGTCCGCGGGGCTCTCCTTGAGGGTGGGGATGAAGTATCGCGACCAGGATATCATGCCGGAAAGTAGAGGCTAGATGGCGCCTGGAGGAAAGGAGGATTTCTCGCAGAAACCTGAGACCGCTTTTATCAGAAACCTGAAACCTGAGACCGGATGGGGCTGAAACCTGAAACTTGAAACCTGAAACCTGAAAATAGGACCAAGGCGCTCCCAAGTCTTTCTTTTGTTTGATTTGACGTCGGGGTGGGCGGGGGTACGGTCTGGCCCGACACCCTGCAGTGTTCGAGGTGCTCTCATACACGCTCTTTGCCTTTGAATCCTTACGGGAGCCAAAACCGTCGTGGAAGCTGCTGGGCCGTACACCGGAGAGCAAAAGCCGCGGCGGAGGCGCCCACCTGAATACAAAAAGGTCCTGAGCCTTTGGGCATACGGCACACGTGGGGTGTTACCCTTTCCTTCAAATCATGAATCCCGGCGAAATCGTCATCCTCCACATCCTCCACGTCGTTTCCGTGCTGCTGCTGACCGGATTCACCTTTCTCGCCTTTGCGGCGCCTCCGGAGTCGCGCAAGCCGATCCTGATGATCTCGGGGATCGCCGCCCTGGTCGTGCTCGCGACGGGCGTCCGGATGTGGCAGGGCGTGTTCGGCTTTTCCTACCACGGGTGGATCATCGTCAAGGTGCTGTGCTGGCTCGCCTTCTCGGCCCTGGGCGGCCTCGCCTACCGGAGACGAAACCTGGCCCCGCTCCTGATGGTCGTTGGGGCATTCATTCTCGCGGTGGCGGTCGCGATGGTCTACGCCAAGCCCTTCTGATCGGGCGCGGAGCCTGAATGCCCGGCGCCGATACGCTTTGCGGACTGTGGGTGGACGGGAAGGGAGGCGCCCGCGCGACGATTGCAGGCCCCGCCGGCTCGCGCGTGGAGGCCGAGCTTCCCTTCCGCCCCTTCGCCTGGCTGGGACGGGGCGCCGCCGATCCCCCCCCGGGAATTGAGGTCGAGCGCCTCGCCGGCGAGGGGGTGTTCGGCTGCCTCGCGCACGCGCCGACCCCGGCGGCGTTGGAAGACTTTCTCCGGGAGCGGGAGGGGCCGCAGGATCTCCTGAGCCCGCTGGAGAGCCAGGTCCTGATCCAGCGCCGCGAGCGGCTCTACCGCGGCATTCACTTCGGCGACCTGAGGCGCTGCCAGCTCGACATCGAGACCGCGTCGGGCGACGGGAGCTTCAGCGACGCGAGGAAGCCGGGCGACCGCGTGCTGGCGATCGGGCTGCGCTGCGGCGGGAAGAACCGGCTTCTCCTGCTCGAGGCGACGAGCGATCACGCCGAGAAGCGCCTGCTCGAGTCGCTCAACACGGCGTTCGCGGAAATCGATCCCGACGTCATCGAGGGGCACAACATCTTCCGCTTCGACTTGGACTACCTCCGCCTCCGCTGCCGGCACCACGGGGTGCCCTGCGCCTGGGGGCGCCACGGGCAGCGGGCGGTCTTCCGAAACAGCCGGCTGAAGGTGGCGGAGCGCTGGATCGATTTCAGCCGCTGCGACCTCGCCGGCCGGGCGGTTGTGGACACCTACCTGCTGGTCCAGCTTTACGACATCACCGCGCGCGAGATGACCTCGTACGGCCTCAAGTCGGTCGCCGGCTACTTCGGCATCACGCCGGAGGGCGGGCGCACCCTGATCGAGGGGAGCGGGATCGCCGCCGTCTTCACGGCCGATCGCGCGCGCTTTTGCGCCTACCTGGAGGACGACCTGCGGGAGACCGAGGGCATCGCCGGGCTTCTCCTGCCGACCTATTTCGAGCAGGCGCGGGCCTTCCCGATCCTGCTCCAGGACGCAACGCTGCGCGGGACAACGGCGAAGATCGACCTGCTCTTCCTCGAGGAATACTACCACGCGAGGCAGGCCTGCCCGCTGCCCCCGGAGGTGACGGCATTTGAGGGCGGATTCACCCGCAGCTTCCGCGAGGGGGTATTCCGAAACGTGCTCCACTACGACGTGGCCTCGCTCTATCCGAGCCTGCTGCTGCAGATCGGGCGCAATCCGCGGAACGACACGCTGGGCTCCTTCATCCCGCTGCTGCGCTCGCTTCGGGACTACCGGCTCAAGTGCAAGGAGCTTGCGCGGAAGGCGCCGACGGAGGCGGAACGGGCGGAGGCCGGCGCGCGCCAGGCGGCCTTCAAGATCCTCATCAACTCGTTCTACGGGTACCTCGGGTTCCCGGGCGCGCGCTTCGGCGACAGCGATCTGGCCGCCGAGGTCACCCGCCGGGGGCGGGAGCTGCTGCAGGCCCTGATCGCCGAGTTCGAGAAGCAGGGCTGCGCGGTCCTGGAGGCGGACACCGACGGGATCTACGTGGCCGCCGGGGAGCGCTTTTCCAGGCCCGAGGCGCTGCTGGAGGCGGTGTCGGGAATCCTTCCGGAGGGGATCGACCTTGAGTTCGACGGCAGCTACCCGGCGATGCTCTGCTACAAGGCGAAGAATTACGCGCTTTACGACGGGTCCCGCGTGATAGTCCGCGGAAGCGCGCTGCGCTCGCGGGGGATCGAGCCCTACCTCCACCGGCTCACCGACCAGATGATCCGCTTCCTCCTCGGCGCGGCGCCCGACTCGCCGGCCGCCCTGCTGGCGGAGACGCGCCGGCGGATCGCAACCCGCGAGATGCCCGTCGAGGAACTGGCGAAAAGCGAGACCCTCGGGCAAAATCCGGACGCGTACGAGCGCCTCATGGCGGAGGGCGGGAAGCCGCGCCGGGCGGCGGCGGAGGCCGCCCTTCAGCTCACGCCCCGGCCGCGGATGGGCGAGCGGGTGAGCTATTACGTCACCGCGAAGTCCAGGGGCCGGACGAGCGACTGGCAGCGGGCGAGGCCGGCGTCGCTCTTCGATCCGGCGGCGGCCCCCTACGACGCGGACTATTATGCCGCAAAGCTCGACGACTGGCTCGAGCGCTACGGTCCGCTGCTGGGCATCGCGCCGCCGATTCCGTCGGGGGGAGTCCAGGGAGAGCTACTGTAGCCGGGGTCCCAGACCCCGGCCCGGCCCCTTGGGGACGGGGATCGAAGATAGGACCCCAAGCGTCCGGGGTCAGGGACCCCGGCTACAAAGAACCCGGATACATCGCCCCCGCGACGTCACTTCCCGGAACTGCGCCGGACCACCCAGGAGACGATGGCAGCGTCGTCTTTTTCGTTGCGCCAGACCAGGCTGAGGAATTCCGCGGGGAGGATGTCGTGCTGCTTCAGGAAACGGCGGTCCCCGCCGCAGCAGTACATGAGGCTGGCCGGCAACTCGCCGCGGAGCTTCGCCTTGGCCTTGGGAATGATCCGGGGCAGCCACTCGATGCCCTTCACCGTCTCGGTCTTCGGGGGAAGGGAATCCTCATCCAGGACGACGGCGGAGGGCCGGCCGCCCTGTATGTTCAGGAAGTAGTCGCGGCGGACGGTCTCGATCTCAAGGGCGTTCCCGAAGCCGGGTTCCCCGTCGGAATTGTGGAAGTCCTCGGCGTAGTCGAAGAGGTGCTGGGCCGTTATGCCGTTGGCGGAAAGCCAGGCGGTTTCCTCGGGGGAAAAGAGCTTTCCGGACTCGCGGATTCCCTGGGAATAGCGGGAGAGGGCCTTGTCGTAGATCGTGCGAAAGTGGTTGGCGAAATCGTAATGCTTCATTGTGGGAAAGGTGTGTCGAAAACGAAAATCTGGCAAGCGACTGTGATAGCGGGGGTCGGACAGGCTCGATCCGGAGAGCCCCCTCCGCGGCTCCGCTGCGCAAGGCCCAATCTGGTCGCCACACCGCCGTCCCGCCTCATGGGGGGACGGCCAGAGGCGACCAATGAGCTCTGCTAATGCCGCTCCGGAGACTCTCCGGATCGAGCCTGTCCGACCCCCATCGTGGAGGGTCGCCACGCGGTGGGAGGGGGGGACCTTGCAGAAACCTGAGACCTGAGACCTGAGACCTGAGTCGATCCTTCAAACCTCCAGATCGGCGGTCTTAGTGCCTTAGGCTGAAACTTCAGGTTTCAGGTCTCAGGTCTCAGGTTTCTGCAGGAAATCAGACGGGGACCGGGCGGAAATCGATGATCCGCTTGTAGCGGTCCACCTTGTCAACCGTCACGTCGAGGCGGCCGCCGAGCTCGTAGCGCTTGTGCTTGCGGCGGCCGACAAGGGCGGTGCCGGAGGCGTTCAGCGCGTAATTGTCGTCGCCGATGAGGTCGGCGGAAACGAAACCGTAGGTCATGGACTCGACCAGCTCGATGAAGAAGCCGTGGCGCCGAACGTCGGTGATGACGGCGGCCATCGGCACCCGCTGCTTCTTGGCGAGCTGGCGCTCGAAGAACTCCAGGAGCTTGATCTTGACGCTCTCGCGCTCGGCCTCCGTCGAGTTGATCTCGGTGAGGCTGAGGTGCTCGGCCAGGCTCTCGACGCCGCGGATGTCGTAGGGCACCCGGCCCGGGACCGCGGGATGACCGCCGTGCTTGATCAGGTAGGTCTCAAACACCCGGTGGACGACCAGGTCCGAGTAGCGCCGGATCGGCGAGGTGAAGTGGGTGTAATCCTTCTTGTGGAGGCCGTAGTGCCCGTCGTGGAGGGCGCGGTAGCCGGCCTTCTTGAGGCTGCGCAGGAGCTGGGTCCGAAGCGTGTAGCCCTGGGGGTGGGACTTCAGGGTCTCCAGCAGCTTCATGATCTCCTCGCGCCGCGTGAGGTCGCCGACGTTCACGCCAAAGGTCGCCAGGAATTTCTGGAATTCCGCGAGCTTCTCCGCGTCGGGATCGTCGTGAACGCGGTAAAGCGAGGGAAGCCGGAAAGTCCGTGTGAGCCGGGCGACGGCCTCGTTTGCCGCGAGCATGAATTCCTCGATGAGCTGGTGGCTTTCATCGTGCTCGACGCGCTCCAGGCGGTCGGCGAAGCCGCGCTCGTCGACGTAGATCTTCGTCTCGGGCATGTCGAGGTCCAGGCTGCCATGGGCCATCCGCTCGCGCCGCAGCCGGCCGGCGATGTGCCAGAAGGTGCGCAGCCAGGACTGGAGGTCGGTCAATTCGCTGTCGGAAAGCTCGCGGAGTGCCCGGCCGGTCGAGCCGGTCTGGTGCTTGGGCGGAAGGGGCAGGGCGCGGATCGACTCGAGATCGTTCTCGAAAAGCAGCATGTGGGCCTGCTTGTAGGTGAGGCGCTTGCGGCTGCGGATGACCGTATTGGCGAAGGTGGTCTCCCTGACCTTGCCGTTCTTCATGTAGGTGAAGAACACCGCCTTGCAGAGCCGGTCCTCACCCTCGACGAGCGAGCAGAGCCCGTTGGAGAGCTTGTGCGGAAGCATCGGGATCACGAGCCCGACAAGGTAGGTCGAGTTGCCGCGGCGCTGCGCCTCGCGGTCGAGGGCGGTGCCCGGCCGGACGTAGGTCGAGACATCCGCGACGTGGACGCCGACGCGAACCTCGCCGCCGGGCAGGGACTCAAGGGAGAGCGCGTCGTCGAAATCCTTGGCGTCGTCCGGGTCGATCGTGACAACGGCCTGGTTCCGGTAGTCGAGCCGGTTGGCGTGCTCGCGCGGCAGAACGCGGTCGGGGAGGGCGGCCGCCTCGCGGTCCACATCGGCGGGAAACTTGGGATCCAGGCCGTACTTTTCCAGGACGCCGAGCAACTCAGCCTGCGGCTCGTGCGTGCGGCCCAGCCGGCGGATGATGGCCCCGGTCAGTGGCTGCCGGCGCTGCTTCCACTCGCCGAGCTGGACGACGACCTTGTCGCCGGGCCGGGGGGCGGGCTTGACGGTCGAGCGCGAGGGATCCTCCACGTGAATCTCGTGGATGAAGCGGGGGTCGTCCGGGGCGACGATGAAGCCGCGGCCCGCGCGGACCAGGTCGCCGATGATCGTGTCGCGGCCCCGTTCAAGGACGCTGATCACCCGGCCCACGGTCTCGCCGGGTTGGCGGCCGGAGACCCCGGGGTGAATGCGGACGGCAACGCGGTCGCCGGGCAGGGCGACGCCGGTGTCCTCGGGAAATATCTGGGTGGCGGGGGGCTTGCCCTTGCCGATCGCGACGTCCGGGACAACGAAGGCCGAACCGCCCGCCCTGAACTGGATCCGACCGATCAGGTCGGCCTGCGGCTCGCGGGCCGGGGAGGGGGTGGGAGCGCGGGCGGGCCCGCGGGAGGGCTGCTGCCGGTTCCCGGACTGGGGAGCCTTGTCACCGGGCGGCCGCGTCGGCTGGAAGAATTTACGTTTGGGTCGGATTCGGCCAATTAAGCCCTGAAACGCCGGGGGCCGCGATGAAATTCGCGCTTTTTTTGGGAACGCCGGAAAGTTTGCGACGCAGTCCCTGCTTGGCCGGGAGGGTCCCGCTCCGCGGCTCCGCTGCGCAATCCCAATCTGGTCGCCACACCGCCGTCCCGCCTCATGGGGGGACGGCAAGAGGCGACCAATGAGCTCCGCTAGTGCCGCTCCGGGGACCCTCCCGGCCAAGCAGTGACTGCAACATTAAGAGTGCCCGACGGCTTGCCAAGGGGAGTTGTTTTGGGATAGATACGCCTGAGGAATGAAAATCGTCCATGCAGCGAGCGAACTGTTTCCGTATGTGAAGACGGGGGGGCTGGCCGATGCGGTTGGGGCGCTGTCGGGGACACTGGCGGACGTGGGTCACGAGGTCTCCGTCTTCGTTCCGGCGTATTCCGCCGTGCTGGCCCATCCGGACGCCGCCGCGGCGAAGGTGCTCCTTCGCCTGAAGATCGAGATGGGGGACGGGTTCCTCTCCGGTGACGTGCGGGCTTTCTCGCCGCGGAAGAACCTCACGCTGTACCTGATCGGCCGGGAGGAGTTCTTCGAGCGGAAGAACCCCTACGGCACGGGCACGCGCGATTACGAGGACAATGCCGAGCGCTACATCTTCTTCTCCAAGGCGGTCGTCGAGACGCTCCGGCTCGCGGACATCCAGGCGGACATCGTGCACTGCCACGACTGGCAGGCCGCGCTGATACCCGCGCTGCTGCGGGAGGCGGAGCGCCGCCACGGGTTGACGCTCGCGGTGAAGACGGTGTGCACGGTCCACAACATCGCCTACCAGGGCGTGTTCCCGGCCGGGACCTTTGCGCTGACCAATCTCCCGGCCGAGCTGAACGGGATGGACGGGCTGGAATTCTACGGGCAGATGAACTTCCTGAAGGGCGGGATCCTCTTCTCCGACCGGGTGACGACGGTCAGCCCCAATTACGCAAAGGAGATCCAGACCCCGGAATTTGGCTGCGGGCTGGAAGGCGTGATCCAGACGCGCGCCGACGACATCGTCGGCCTGGTGAACGGAGTGGACACGGCCATCTGGAGCCCGGAGGTCGATCCGCAGATTCCCGCCCGTTATTCGGCCATGGATCTTTCGGGCAAGCAGGCGTGCCGCGCGGCGCTGCTCAAGGAGTGCGGGCTCGATCCGGCCTTCAAGGGGCCGGTCTTTGGGATGGTCTGCCGGCTGGTTGAGCAGAAGGGCGTGGACCTGGTCCTGGCCAATCGGAGCTTTTTCAAGCAGAACGACTGCGCGCTGATCATCCTGGGATCGGGCGACAAACGGCTGGAGGAAGCCGTCCGGGCCCTGGCCGCGGAATTGCCCAGGAAGGTCTGCTTCAGCGGTCGGCTCGACGAACGCATGAGCCACCTGATCGAGGCGGGGAGCGACTTCTTCGTCATGCCGTCGCTTTTCGAGCCCTGCGGTTTGAACCAGATGTATTCCCAGGCCTACGGGACGCCGCCGATCGTCAGCCGTGTCGGAGGACTGGTGGACACGGTCGTGGACGCGGACGACTACCCGGCGACGGGCACGGGAATCATGTGCTCCCCGGACGCAGCCGGCCTGGGCGCGGCCCTTCAGCGGGCCCTTCGGCTCCGGGCCGACAAGCCCCGGATGGCGACCGTCCAGCGGACCGGCATGAGCACCGACTTCAGCTGGAAGCGGGCGGCCGTGGCGTACCAGAACCTGTACCGGGACAGCCTGTAAGATTCAGGCGCCAATTGCGCACATTAAATACAGGCATAACGAAACACGAGGTTTGCCGCAATGCGGCTATCAAAACTATCTGAACTAAAAGCAGACCACAGCTTGGATGCCCTAACCGCAATTCCCAAAGATTTTTTCAAGAGTTGCCCGGGCCGAGCCGCCGCCTCCACGGCCCTTGCCGCAATTCGACATCCCATTTCAACAGGACACGCCAATCCATAACTGTACGTACTGTGGACCCCGCCCCTAAGCCGCGAAAACCGGAAGCCGATGAAGAATCCGATTCCGGCATATTCTCCGCTGCTTTAGAACACATAAAGGAGTTTTTCGAGCTCTTCCCCGAGGATGGAAATATCGAGCTTTCTCTATTGAAAGGACACCTTCTAATCGAACGGCACCTAAACAAATTGATCGAACGCGGCACCGAACATCCAGAGTTCATTCCTAAAGAACTCCGCTTTGCCCAGAAACTTAAGTTAGCCAGAAGCCACAGCCAGAATGCCAACAAAACTCACCTTTGGACTGCGATCAGTTTATTAAACGAAGCTCGGAACGAACTCAGTCACTCACTCGAGACCAAGGAACTTGAGAAGCTCATTCAGAAATTCATCAATTTCGTCGAAAAATTTTACCACTATACTCCCGACCTTTCCGGGTTCACCAAACGGTACGGGCGATTCCACTGGGCATTAGCGCTGGTAAATTCGCATCTTACTACCGAACTCATAGTGGGTCCTCATCTCGCCAGGGTACCAATAGGTATCGCCGAGGCTTGGGGCCTATCCCCCATCGACACCCCTGCAGCAAAGATCAGGGCAAAGTTAATTCGACAACAAGGAACGCTGCTGTCCGGCCCCTGAGACACCCTATTTATGAGTCTCAACCGATCAGAGCAAAGCGCGAAACTGCTCAGGCGAGAGACCGGCGTCCTTCGCAATCGAGCCCATCGTAATAGCGTTAATGGACGTATGACGCGGGATTGTCAGTCGAGTGGTTCCGTTGCTCATTACAATATGGCCGCCTTCACGAACCACGCGATAGCCTAACTTCGAAAACACTCGAACCGCGCATCCCGCTGCCCAATTCCCGGAATGCGGGGCATCGCTCAAACGGCCACTTCTGCGTGTTCGATGCGTTTCAGACCAGTCTCCTCCGCTTCGACCTCGAGCCAAAGTCGGATCGCATCCTTGATGTTTTCCAGAGCTTCGTCTCGGGTGACACCCTGCGAATGGCAACCTGGCAGATCCGGGCAGCTGACTGCCCATCCCTCCCCAGACTCAAACAGGTTTACGCGATAATGCATCACCGCAGCAAGGTATCCGCGAGGGAAGGGGAGTCAATCTAACAGACCCGTTCGCAGCGGCCCATATCCATACTCAGAATAACCTATCGCTGTGAGCCCGCCAATATCAGCAACAGTTCACCTTAAACTTGACCCTGTGGCCTCATGTGGCCACATTGCGGGAATGAAGCGGAAAGTGAAAAGGACTGGCGGAGATTATCCGGAATCGCCCGATAACGCGGCGCAGATAAGGGAAAGTGCGGCGCACTATGGGCTGAGCCGGGATGTCATGGGTGTCCGCGAGGCCAAGGACCAGCTTTCGAGCATCCTGCAGCGCGCCGCCCGGGGAGAGGAAATTGTGATAACGAGTGACGGGGCGCCCGTTGCCATGCTCGTTCGCTATCAGCCGGCGATCAAAGGGCGGCCATTTTATGCGGATTTGGCGCGATTGCGGGCCATGCCGATGACACCCGATTCGACGCCGGGCATCAGGGCTGAACGCGACAGCGGCAGCTGACCCCCGGGAATCCACCTCGTGTATCTGGACACTTCGGTTCTTGCCAAACTTTTCATTGCCGAACCTGGTTCGGAGGAATGCGCAGCCAAGGTTGCCGGCGAATCAATTGTATCATCGGAGTTGGCCTATGTTGAGATGTTCTCGGCATTTCTCAGAAAAGAGAGGGAGGGATGGATCAAACCCGCGGACCGGGATTTGTCGTGGACGGCGTTTGAGAGTCGAATAGCCGACCAGAACATCATACTGGCGTCGCTGGATGGCGCCATCATCGGGAGGGCCCGGATGCTTATGGCTGAGGTTCACCCGCGAGTCCCGATCCGCACGCTCGACGCGGTTCATTTGGCAACTTATCTGTCCATTGTGGCCGGACCTTTGTTTACTGCAGACCGGCGGATGCGGGAGGCGGCGGAACTGTTGGGAATTCAGGTAGTCGACTGATCGGGATTTAAGTGAGTTTTCGCACAATAAATATTATGTTAAATAATGGGTTATTTCGTATTTTACCTGATACTAACCTTTTATGAAACAGAGCCGGCGAGATTTTCTATGGACGAGCTCCCTGTTTGCCGCATCCCTTCCCCTGGCGGGACTGGGTGCTTCCGTGGCGACCCCGGCGAATGGAAAGCGGCGGCGCGGGCTGCTTTTTGACGCGGCTGATCTGCCGCGGATCCGCGCGAATGTCGCCAGCCCGCGCTTTGCGGAGATGTGGCGGACGCTTTCCTCCCCCGACCTATCCGATGATACGGACTTCCTGGAGCACCATGTGCGCTTCAACAATCACGTCGCGGACATGCTCCGCGTCCGCGGGATCGTCGAGAAGTCGTCTTTTGTCCATGCTGTCACCGGCGATCCGGCCCAGCTCAGGCTCTGCAAGTTGGCCATCCGGCGGATCCTCGATTACCCGAAATGGGACCTTTTGCTCGAGGGCGGCACCCACGTCCTCGGGATCCAGCGGGCATCCGAGGCGACAATCGCGCTGGCCTTTGCGCTGGACTGGCTCGGCGATAGCCTGGACGCCGCCGAGCAGGCCGAGATCGAGGACCAGATTGCCCGCAAGGGGGCAACCGCCTGCTTCACGACGCTCTACGGGATGAAATACCCGGACCGGGTCAAGGGATGGACGATGGATCCGGACGACACCTACGCCTTCAAGGTCGTCGACCTGAAGCATTGGCCGCTGATCCTCAATGCAACCAACCTGAAGATCATCCCGACCGCCGCGCTGGGGATTGCGGGCTGCCTGCTCTATGATCGCAATCCGCAGGCTGAGATCTGGCTGGAGATGGCGCGCTCGAGTGTCCGGGCCTTTTCCCCGATGTTCGGCGCGGACGGCAGCTTCGGCGAGGGCGTGAGCTACTGGGGCTACACGACGCTGCACATGGCCCTCTTTGCCGAGGTGCTCTGGCGGACCCGTGGCATCGACGAGCGGCGGCTGATCAACTACCCGGGGACAATCCGCTATGCGCTCGGGATGACGATGCCCCGCAGCGGCGAGCTGCCCCCTGCGCCGCCGCGCAAGCTCGGCTACGTCGGCGTCCAGGGGGTCCCGGACTTCGAGGTGCCTCCACGGTACGATATCGTCAATTTTGGGGACGCGAACGTGCCCGTGGAGATTTCCGTCGCCTCCTGGGTCGCGCGGACCCACGGCGACCCGGTCGCCCAGACGCTGGCCCGGGACATCGGCCAGGTGAATTCCCACTACGGGGCGATCTGGTACGATCCCGCGGCGCCCGCCGCCCCGCCGGAGCCGGCGCTCCTCGACTTCCGCATGGCAAACGACCGCGTGGTCTCGCGCACGGGCTGGTCCGCGAAGGACAGCGTGGTCGCGCTGCGCAGCGGCGGGCCCGCCAACCACGAGCATGCGGACCGCAACAGCGTCATCTTCAAGGCGCACGGCGACCGGCTGCTGAATGATCCCCTCCGGGCTGCGTACCAATGGACGCTGCCGCGCTGGAAGCTGCGGCTCACCTCGGCGCACACGGCGGTCCTGGTCGGCGGCAAGGGGCACGAGTACAACGACGGGCACGAGGGAACGAATTCCTCGCTCGCGTTTGCGCGGGTTACGGATTTCAGGACCGGGCCGGGCTGGATGACGGTCACGAGCGATGCGACCGACGCCTATCAGCTCGTGGTCGGATCGGTTGCACGCGTGGAGCGGACGCTCATTTTCCTTAAGCCCGACGTGCTCATTATCTTCGATCGCGTGGAGCTCCGGGGCGATCCGATGGCCGTTCAGGCGCGGTTTCAGGTCTTCAACGACGACAAGGCTGGATCGTGCCATGTCGGCACCGCCGGGTTCGGGATTGACCGTCCCTTTGCGGCGCTAAGGGCCCGGGTGGCCGGATCCGGCGGGCTCGCGATACGAACGGGAGCCGTGGATCTGCCCGCGAGCGAGGGCGTATTTCCCTTTGTCGAGGTGGAGTCGGCCGCGGCGCTTTCGCACGAGATCGTGACCGCTTGCACGGCGGCGCCTGCTGGCGAGGCGCATGGGGAGCTGGCGGTGTCGGGCGAGACCGGCCAATGGCGGGTGCGCGGAGGTCACCGCGGGCAGGATGTGGACGTTGGGATTAAGGTCGGTGCCGCCGCAGCGCCGCAGGTCTCCATTTCTTGAAGGTGGAGCGCGATCTCCGAGCGCGCTTCTCCGGCAACTGAGTCAAGCAAGGACGCCAGCAAACGGTGGCCGAAGCGGCCGAACCTTACCTAAGAGCGCGGTTTCTTCCATTGGCCCGAGCGGTTCCTTGGTCCCCGGAACACG
>CAITEC010000011.1 GCA_903891325.1 uncultured Opitutaceae bacterium | reverse complement strand
GCTCGGAGATCGCGCTCCACCTCAAGCCGACCCGCCTACCGATCGCCTGTCAGGCGATCCGGTCTCGCGGCGGCGGCAGGGGGACCGCCGGGCGCCACGAGGGCGCGAAGGCGGCGATTGTCTCGGGCCAGTCCGGTACGGCCGGCCGCGAAAGCGTTGTCTCGACCCCCTGGCAGATCAGAAGGGTGATCCGCCCGGGCTGGGGTGCCGTCTCGGGGTGCCGCGATTCGCGCTCGTGGCTCTTCTGGACGGCCCGGCAGATCGGGCAAAGGTTCGAGGGATCAAAGGTTTCCTTCATGGCGACCTCGACGGTCGCAGTATGCGAGTACCCGGCGAACATCCTCGCCCAGGCGAAGGCCTGAACGACGTCGAGCGCCGCGCCGTTGGCGCAAAGCCAGGCGGCGAGCATGCAGAGGGCGCAGAGGTTGCGGCGCACGACGGGAGCAGTCATGGCGTCGCGACCGGCGGCGGGCAAGCCCGGCGACACCGGCGGACCAGGGATTTCACGCCCCAGTGGTAGGCTGCGAGGAGGACGAGCATGCCGCAAAGGGCGTAGGCCGCCCCCTCAAGGGTCGTGGGCAGGGCCGGCCGGAAGACCGAGAGCGTGGCGCGCGCGATGGCGGGGTCGAAGTGCCGCGCGAAGGCGAAGGGCCGCGTGAAGAGCGAGGCGTTGCGAATCGCGGCCTCGGCCGCGGCAAGCGAATCAACCCGGGCCGCGGTGTCGCGGACAACGCCGCCGAGCCGCGCAACCGCCGGGTCGGCGCTCGCGGCCGCGTTCGCGGCCAGGCCGTCGAGGGTCAGGCCCGAGCGGGAGGCCACGTCGCGGAACACCTCGAGCTGCCGTCGCGCCTCGTCGAGCCGGCCGCCGAGGCGCTGGAGGTACTGCTGGAAAAACTCGGGCGCCTGCGCGAAGACCACCGCGCCCACAAGGCAAAGCAGGCGGTCCAGCAATCCCTCGCCGGCGGCAAGGAGGCGGCGAAGGGGAAGGTGCCGGGGATCGATCTTCATGGAATACGCGGGCCGGGGATGATCAATGACCGGTTGCCAACGATCAATGACCAATGAAGACTGCGCCGACCCATGATCACCGCGAGAAAAGTCCGGCCGGCGGAGTGGCTCGGGCTGGCGGCGCTGGCCGCGCTGGCGATCGCCATGGTCGCCGCCTCGTGGCGGAAGTGGCCGGACCCGCTGATCGACTTCGGCCGCGAGCTCTACGTTCCCTGGCGGCTGTCGCACGGGGCGCTCCTCTACCGCGACGTCGAGGACATCTACGGCCCGCTCTCGCAGTACCTCAACGCGGGACTCTTTGCGGCCTTCGGCCCCGGGCTCATGGTCCTGGTGGCGGCGAACCTGGCGGTGTTCGCGGCGATCCTCGGATCGATTTACGTCCTCTTCCGGCGCGCGTGGGGGCCGGGCGCCGCGCTGGTGGCGGGGGCGGTCTTCACCGCGGTCTTCGGCTTCTCCCAATTCCTGGGGGTCGGCAATTACAACTACGCCACGCCGTATTCGCACGAGGCGACCCACGGGATGCTCGTCTGCCTGCTCCTGGCGATCGTGCTCGTTCGCTGGGTGGAGGACCCGACAGTCGGGCGAAGCGCCGCCGCCGGCGCGCTCCTGGGCCTGACCGCCGTCCTGAAGCCCGAGGCCATGCTCGCGGGGGCGGCGGTCACGGGGGCGGCCGCCGCGCTGCGCTGGCGCTCGGGGGGACCGATCCGCGCGGGCGCCCTCGCCGCGGGCGCCGCCTGCGCCGCCCTGCCGACCTCGGTTTTTGCGGCCGCATTCGCCCGCCAGGTCCCGGCCGGAGAGGCGCTGCGGATGGCCTGCCGCGGCTGGCTCTCGATCGCCGTGCACGCCGGATTCACCCGGCTGCCGCTGCAGGACGTCTTCCTGGGAATCGACCGGCCCTGGCACAACCTCGCGGTGCACGCCCGGGCGACCGCCTTCGCGCTGCTGGTGATCGGCGCCATCTGCGGGATATCCCGGCTTGCCGACCGGGCTGCCACGCTCCGGGGGAGGCTGGCGCTGGCGGCCGCACTGGCGGCGGGGACGCTGGCGCTGGCGTGCCGCGGGATAGCGTGGATCGGCGCCGGACGCTGCCTGCTCGGGCTGGTGCTTGTCTACCTTGCGGACGCGGCCCTTTCGCTCGCCCGGGCCGCCGCGCCCCGGGAAATCCCGCGGTCCCGGGTGGCCGGGATCCTGGCCGCGGTCCTGGCAGCGGCCTTCATGGCCCGGATGATCCTCAACGGGCGGATCTATCACTATGGGTTTTTCGAGGCAGCTCTGGCGGCCATTGCCGTGCCCGCTGTCCTCATCGGGGAGTTGCCCCGGCGCCTCGGCGCGGGAACCTGGGGGCGCCGGCTGATCGTCGCCGGCTTTCTCCTGCTGCTCGCGCCCGGGGTCGCCCGGCTCGTGGCGACGTCGCAGGGCATCCTGCGGACGAAGACCTACGCGGTCGGCAGCGGCGCCGACCGGTTCTACACTTTTCCGCCCCAGACCCTGGCAACCGGGGACATCGTGAACGTGATCAGCGGGTGGCTTCGCGCCGTGCCGGCGGGCCAGACCGCGGTCGTCCTTCCCGAGGGCGAGATGATCAACTACCTCGCGCGGATCCCGAGCCCGATCGCGCCCTACGCCTATTTCGGCGCGGCCACGAGGGACGGGAAGGAGGACGCCATCGTCGGCGACCTGCAGGCCCATCCCCCGGACTGGCTCGTGATTGTCAGCCGGGACATGACGGACAGCGGGGTCCCTTTCTACGGCGAGATCCCCGGCGAGGGCCTGGGGATCCTGACCTGGGCGTCAGACCGCTACGAGCCGGCCTTTTCGGTCGGCGGCGATCCGCTGGCGCCGGACCAGTGCGGGGGAGTCGTGCTGCGGCGGAGGCGCTGACGCCTCCGCCGCTGCAGAAACCTGAAACCTGAGACCTGAAACCTGAAATTTAATACCCGGCAATCAATCCCCGGCCTCCGGGAGGCCGGGCCGGGGTCTAGGACCCCGGCTACAATCGGAATCCTGAGGATCGACTCAGGTTTCAGGTCTCAGGTCTCAGGTTTCAGGTTTCTGCAAGCTCACGCCTTCGCCGGCGTGAGCGCCGCCAGTTCTGCGGCGAGGAGTTCGCGAACCTTTGCCTTCGCGTCGGCCAGCGGGATCTCCCCCTTGTCGACCTTCGCGAGCAGGGCCTTCTGGGCGAGGTAGTCCTTGTTCACCAGGCCGGCCTTGCCCTGGAGCATCCGCCAGGCCTTGCGGCGCTCGACGGCGAAGAGGACCATCTGGCGCGAGACCGCGTAGTACTTCATCTTCCCCTGCTCCTCCGCCTTGATGCAGCAGCCGAAGTTCTTGACGAAGCTGCGGTGGGCCGGATTGAACACCCGGCGGTGGATGACGTCGTCCTGGGTGATGAAGGGGAGCATGTCGTCGATCAGCGTGAGCCCCGCGGCGTCGGCCTCCGAGACCGGCGTGACGTGCTTGCGAAAGCGCGCCTCGGTGACCGCCCAATGGGCGACGCCGAAGTTGTACTCCTCGCCCGTCGTCGCGTACTTGGTGCGCCACCAGTCCCGGTCGATGCTCGGGTTGCCCTTCAGGTCGAAGGCCTCCTGCGCCGTCTCGCCCTTGCGGGGATTGAAGACGAACTCCGGCATGCCGCGCGCGTCGCGGACCAGCTTGGCCTGGTCGGCGCTCATGTTGTCGCCGACGCCGTGCTCGGGCTGGCAGGTCGTGTAGGCCTGGAAAAAGGCCGTGCCCCGGTACTCGAGCCCGTCGAGCATCGCCTTGTACAGCTTGGCGGAATTGGCCATCGACACCTGCGCGACGAAGGGCGAGCCGTGGCCGCTGGTGAAGGCCTCCGCCACGTTCTTCTTCTCGGTCAGCTTGCCCTGCGAGGCCACGCCGAACTGGTTCATGTCGTAGCCGCCGAGCATCGTCGAGGAGTCCGAGTTCTGGCCGCCGGTGTTCGAATACACCTGGGTGTCGAGCATGAGCATCTTCACGTTGGGCCGGTTCTGGAGGACGACTTTCGAGACGTTCTGGAAGCCGATGTCGCCCAGGGCGCCGTCGCCGCCGACCACCCAGACCTTGGGCAGCTCGCGGATCTCCTGCTCGGTCATGAGGGCGTCGTCGAGGTGCGTGAGGGTGAAGTACTCCGCCTCGGAGGCCACCCCCTCGGCGCGCTCGAGGAGCGCGTCGGCGAGCCGCTCCGGAACAACCGAGCGGACGGCGTGGGTGAGGACAACCGACTCGGCCATCAGCCACGAGATCGTGGCCCCGTCCTGGAAGAGGGAGTTCATCCACGGGTAGGGGTGCGGGTTTCCCGGAGGCGTCGAGCCGTAGACCGTGTTGCAGCCCGTGCTGGCACCCATCATCATGACGGACATCCCGTTGGCGCGGCGACCATCGACGGACTGGAGCTCGCCGTGGTTGAAGGCGTCCTGCCTGAGGACCGCGACCATGCCGCCGACGAGCGCCTCGTCGGTGACGGCCCCGTGCGCCGCCTCGTGGCGGGCGATCCGCTTGGCGGTGTCGGCGTCGTTCTCGCCGCCCAGGCCCATGATGGCGTGGGCGTAGGTCAGCCGGTAAAGCCGGTATTCCTCGGGGCTGCGCGCCTTGAGGGCGACGAGCCTCTGGAGGCCCTCCTTCTCGAGCCGGTCGGCCTTGGCCCGGAGCCGGGCGGCCTTCCGGTGGTAGATCGGGCGCATGTAAGCCTCGGTGACGCTCGCCGCGGAGCGCAGGATGCTCTTCTCACCGCAGCCCGCGCAGGCCCCGTCGCCGGAGACGAGCGCCTCGTAGTTGCGCCGGACCATCAGGTGGTTCCGCAGCGCGGCCTCGCGCGAGCCGGCGGCGTCCTCGTCGTTGTACAGGCCGAGGAACTTCTGGGGCGTGTCGGGGAGCAGGCGGGAGAAGATCTGGGCGGTCGTGAGCGCCGCGTTCAGGTCCTCGGTCTCGCGCGTCATCCGCAGGGCGTCGTGGTCGCCGCAGACCTGGACACACTCGCCGCAGCCCTTGCAGAGATCGGAGACGAAGATGGAGAAGAGCCCGCCGGCGCCGGGGGTCTTCTGCTCGAGGGAGCGGAAGATCGCCGGGACGTTCGAGTAGGCGAGCGGGAGCATCTCGATGATCCCGTTGAGCTGGGCCTTGGCCGCGTCGGAGGGGCCGGCCAGCGCCGCGATCTCCCCGCGGACGATGTCCTTGAAGGGGACCTTGGCCTTGGCCTTGACGGCCTCGTTCATTTTTGCGCGGGACCGCTGCTCGACGCCGGCGATCTCCGATCCAAACTTGATCCGCTCGGCCGGGTCGGTGACGTAGTTGTTCACCGCGGTCTTCAGCACCGTTGAGACGTCCTGGGCCATGTTCGGCAGGGCGGTGTCCGGGCAGGCGGTGATGCACTCCATGCACTGGGTGCAGTTCTCGGCGATGTAGACGGGGGTCTCGCGCCGGGCCACGTACTTGGACTGGGTCGCGCCGGTCCCGGCGGCCATGACGCCAACGGAGGCCAGGGCGCCCGACGGCTGGTTGTAGCCCAGGCCGCTGCGGAACTCGGAGTCGAACTTGGCCACCGTCTGGAGCGGGGCCCGCGCGGGCTGGGCCGCGGGGGCGGGAATGCCGCCGCATCCGTCGGTCGAGCAGCCGGCGGTCGGGATGAATTCGTGGGTCCCCTGCGGGCCCAGCGGCTTGTTGCGCATCGAGGAGCGGTCGGGATCCTCCAGCCGCCCGATGGCGATCTCGGAGACGCGCGAGAAGCCCTCGGTCATGACCGTCATGTTCGAGGTGACAACCGCCTCGCCGAACCGGCCGAACTTCTTCTCGTACTGCTTGCGGACGACCTTGTGGAACTGCTCCTCGGTGATCCCGAAGGTCTTCAGGAAGGGCGACACGCGGAAGAAGGCGCCGAGGAAGGCGTTGCCCTGCATGCGCAGCTGGAGCTCCGCCTGCGAGGTGGCCTTGCGGGCGATGTCAAAGCCCGGGAGGATGAACACCCGGATGTTGTTGTCCTGGACAAAGCGGCGGTGCCTGGCGGGGACGCGCTGCCAGGCGACGTCGGGGGCGTCGGAGGACTCCCAGACCAGGGAACCGCCCTTCTTGAGCCCCTCCAGCGGATTGGTGTGCGTGAAGGCCTTGGGATCGCAGCAGAGGACCACGTCGACGTGGTTGAGCTCGCAGTTCACCTTGATGCGCTCGGGGGCCACGGTCAGGTAGTAGTTGGTCGGGGCGCCCTTCTTCTCCGAGCCGTATTTCGGGTTCGCCATCACGTTGATCTTCTCGACGAGCTGGCCGTCCGCGTCGCGCTCGGGGTTCTGCTCGGTGATGAACTTGCCGAAGTCGCTGATGATCGACCCGAGGTTCTTGCCCGTCGTGATCATGCCCCAGCCGCCGATCGAGTGGAAGCGGACGGCGATCGCCCCGTTCGGAAGGAGCGAGGGGGTGTCCTTGCTGATGACCGCGTAGGGATGGTCCACGCCCAGGACAAAGTAGGTCTCGCCCTCGGCTGCGCCCGCCCCGTCCTTGCGGCGGGTCGCGCCGGTCGCGAACTCGTAGGCGCCGAGCGAGTGCTCGGGCCGGAAGTCGCGGGAGCCGATCCCATAGGCGCCCCGGAAGATCCGCGGGGTCTCCGCCGGTTTGAGCGGAGGCAGCGCGCCGCCGAAGCGGGCCGCCTCGTTCGCCTTGCCCAGGGCCACGCGGATGTCGCGGGCCAGGGGATTGTCGCCGGCCAGGGGCTCGTCCGTGCGCTCGAGGATGATGACATTCTTCTTGCCGCGGAGCGCGTTGACGATGGCCGCCTCCGGGAAGGGGCGGATGACGTTCACGTGGATCGATCCGACCTTCGCATTGCGCTGATCGCGCAGGTAGTCGCAGGCCGCGTCGATGTTCTCCGCCGCGCATCCCAGGGAGATGAAGACCGTGTCGGCGTCGGCGGTCAGGTACTCGGTGAGAACCCCGTAGGTGCGGCCGGTGAGCCGGCCAAATTCCTCATAGGCCTCGGTCAGGAAGCCGAGGATGTACTCGTCAAAATTGTTTCGGCGGGCGACGACCCCGTTCATGTGGTGCTCCTGGTTCTGGACCGGGCCGAGCAGGAGGGGGTTCTTCAGGTCGATCATCTGCGGCAGCCGGCGCCGCCGCGGGCCGAAGAGCTCGCGCTGGGCGGGCGTGGGGCAGTCAATCTGGTCCTCGGGATCGCCGAGAAATTCGCGGAGCAGGTCGGCCTCCGGGGCCAGGTAGGTGCGCTCGGAGTGGGTCGTGAGCATGCCGTCCTGGATGTTCATGCCCGGATTAAGCGACAACTCATTGACCTTCCGAAGGATGATCGCCTGGTCCGCGGCCTGCTGGGCGTCCTTGGCCATCAGCATCGTCCAGCCCGTGTCCAGGGCGGCGTTGAAGTCGTCGTGGCCGCAGTGCACGTTGAGGGCGTGCTTGGTGAGCGCGCGCGCGCCGATCTCCAGGACCATGGTCGAGAGCTTGCCCGGGGCATGGTAGTACTGCTCCATTGCGTACACAATCCCCTGGCCCGACGTGAAGTTGACCGTGCGGCGGCCCGTGACGGCAAAGGCGGTCGCCCCGCCCTGCGCGGCGTGCTCCCCCTCGGTCTCAACGGCTATCTTCTGGCGGCCCCAGACGTTAAGCCCGCCCTGGGCGTACGCCTGCTGGTAGATCTCCCCCCCCTCGGTCGAAGGGGTGATCGGGTAGAAAACACCCCCCTCCGTGATCCGGATTTCAACGTGCTCGGTGACGAGCTGGTTGCCGTTGCAGGTGACCCGCACCCCGGGGTACTTGGGCGCCACATGCGGGGCGCCCGACTTCGGGGATGTTACGGGGGGAACTGGCGCGGATTTGCTCATGGGAGGAAAGTGACGGGCAGGACAGGAAACGATGTACCTCCCGGTCACCGAATTCAAAGGAAAAGAAAGCGCATATTTGGGAAAAAGCCCCTCATTTCCGACCCCCCGGCGCAATCCCCGCCCGTGCAGTTGCCATAATGGGGCATGCGCACATCCCGCCGACTGCTCGCAAGCGCCCTCCTGGCCGCGGCGCCGCGCCTTTTCGCGGCGCCCGCGGAGGGCTCGCTCCTGCCGCGGACAATCCCCGGCTACGAGCTGCGCACCCTGGACGTCCGAAAGACGGTGCTCGTCCAGGTGGACGGCGGCTGGGTGCAGGCCACCGTGCCGGTCTTCCTCTATTTTCCGGCGGGAGACCCGGCCGGCGCGCTGCCGGTCCTGCGCGGGGTCTACGGGGACCTCCTGGCACTGGGTCGCCGGCCCGCGTGGACGGCCGCCGAGCTCCAGGGGCTGATCGCAAGGCTCGACCAGGCGATCGGCCTCCTCGAGCGCCAGGCCTCCCCGCCCACAACCCCGGCCGGCGCCCCGTGACGCCCTTCCCGCCGACACCCATGCTCAGCGTCCGCTACCACCGGCAGCTCTCCCGCTCGATCTACATCTGGGGGATCTTCTCGCCCCGGGACTTTGCGGCGATGATCGCGGCGCTGGGGGTCAATATCCTGATCCTGGACAGCAACCTTGGGATGCTCGCCATCCTCGGGGGCTACCCGGCGTACCTGGCCGCCTTCCGGCTCGGCCGGCCCCCGGGCAACGACGCGCATTTCTTCCGGTCCTTCCTTCTTCCCCGCTCGCTGCGGCCCGGGCGGGCCGAGGCGGCGCCCCCCATCCATGATCCCGAGATTCCCGAGGAAATTTGACCGGACAAACGAGGTCGGCGGAGCGACCTACGGCCGCGAGCTCTCCCCCCTGGAGCTGCAGGACGGCGTCGTGATCAACAAGGACCGCTCGCTTGGATTCGGATTCCGGCTCGACCCTCCCTACACGCCCGCCCTCGGCGACGAGGCGGTCGAGGCCGCGTACGCAGCCCTCGGCGGATTCCTCAACGCCCTGCCCGGGCACTTCGACGTGCAGGTGACCTGGACCCAGCACTCCCGCGCGGCGGAGCTCGAGCGGCGCCTGTCCGGGAGCCCCTTCTCACCCGGGCTCATCGGCGAGGTGCAGCGCGAGCAGCAGGACCATCTCACCGGCCTGCTGCGGCAGGGGCAACTGCGCTGGATCGAGGTCTACATCGCGCTTGTCCGCAAGCTGCCCGGCGACGCGGCGACGCTGCGCCGGATGTCCGCCCCCGGCGACCGGCGAGCGGGCGGCCCGGTGGAATGGGCGCGTCGCCTCTTCGCGGACGCACGGGCGGAATTCCAGTACAGCCGCGAGCAGTACGCGGCCGCCGCGGCGGAACTGCTCACGCACGCCCGCGCGCTGGCCGGCGCCCTCGACGCCCAGGGATGGGGCCCGGTCGCGCTGGACAACGACGCCGTCGTGCGGCTCTTCTTCCAGCGCTGGAACCCCCGGCAATTCGAGGCGGGGGCCGGGCCGCGGGAATTCCGGCCCGGCGACGGGCTGCCCTTCGCCGAACGCTTCGCGCACTCCGACTTTTGCTGGGATCCGGACGGGGTGTCCGTCCCCGCCGGCATGGCCGAACTGGACGGGTGGTCGCACGCCGTCCTCACCCTGTACGAGCCCCCCGGGGATATGGGGCGCCCGGTATTCGACGAGATGATGCTTCTCTGCGGGCTCTCCCGCGCGGAGATCGTCGTCAACGTCGAGCGCGGCGACCGGGTGAAGCGCGTTCAGCGCCTCAGGACGGTGCTGCGGCAGCGCCAGTCCGACCCGGCGACGGCGGCCGACCCGGCGGAGCGCGCCGCCACGCAGCAGCTCACGCAGGAGCTCGAGGAGATGGGCGGCAGCTCCGAGGCGACCTGGAGGGCCGCCTGCTACCTGCACCTCTGGGCCCCGGCGCCCGCCGAGCTGCGCGACGCGGTCGCCGTCGCCCAGTCGCTGGCCCGCAGCCGCGACATGGTCCTCATCCACGAGCGCCGGGCGCTCTGGCCGTACTGGAGGGCGATGCAGCCCTTCTGGACCCAGGACAAGGACCGGTACCGGCTGCTCGACTACTCCACCCGGCAGCTCACCCGGCTCCTGCCGCTCTTCGGCCACCCCGCGAACCTCCCGGCGGACAAGGCGGTCGGCGTCCTCTTCCAGACCGCGGCGCGGACCCTCTTCAACTGGATCGTGCCCGACGAGAGCCTCTTCGCCAACCCGCACCACCTGATCGTCGGGGGCACGGGTTCCGGGAAGTCCGTCCTCGAGGACGAGATCCTGATCGCGATGCGGCGGCGCCGGGCGAAGGTGGTCATCGTGGACCTGGGCGGATCCTTCGGGAACTTCTGCGAGTGCTCCGGCGGGGTCTACGTGGACTACGACATCCGAAGCCGCGCCAACCGGCTCAATCCCCTGTGGCTGCCGCCCGGCACCGCGCCCGACGCGGAGATCATCCGTTCGCGCGCACTGTGGCTGGAAACCCTCGTGATGGAGCGCGGGCGGCGGCTCTCCGGCGACGACCTGGTGGTGATCGAGGGGGCGCTGCGCCGGGCCTGGTTCCGGGACCTCGGCCAGCCGGTCTTCCTGAGGAACGTCCGCGCCGCCCTCCTCCAGGACGAGCGGGGCGCGGTCCTGGCCCACCGGCTCTCGCTGTGGTGCGAGGACGGGTCCTTCGCCAACCTCTTCGACGGGCCCTCCCAGGTCGACCTGTCCGCGCCCGTGGTTGTCTTCGACCTGAAGCGGGTGATGAACGACCTGAGGGATCCCGACCTCTGCCGGGTGATCTTCAACTCGATTGTCAGCGCGGTTTCCAGCCTGTCGCTCGAGATGGGCCCGGACCCGAAGTTCCTCACCTTCGACGAGGCGGGCATCATGCTCAAGGACGAGGCGACGGCCGAGTTCATGGAATACTGCTTCCGGACCCTGCGGAAGGCCGGGGTCTGCGTCTGCGCACTCTCGCAGGGGCTTGAGGACTTCCTGGTCAACAGCCGGGCGAGGAACGCGTTCGTCGGGGCGGCCGACAACCTCTTCGTCCTGAAGCAGGACAGCCACGACAAGGCCCGCGTGATCGCCGGGGAGAAGAACCTGTCCGAGGCCGAGCTGCGGCTCGTCCACTCGGTGAATACCGTGCCAGGAAGCCACGCGGAGTTCCTCCTGATCCAGAAGACCCCCCACGGCCAGCGCAGCCTGCACCTGGTCAGCGGATCCTCGCCGCTGAAGTACGCCTTCACCTGCAACTCGAAGGAGGACCGGACGGAAATGCACCGCTCCATGCAGTCGGGAATGTCGCGCCCCGACGCCGTGCGCCGCTTCGCGCGGGAACATCCCCGCGGCATCCTCTCCTCCCGGCTCCCGGGGACCGGATGAAGGCGGACCCTCGATCAAGGCCCGGCGTCCTCGCCGCGGCGTCCTGGCTGGCCGCCGCCCTCGCCGCCGGCTGCGCGCACACGGCCGCGGCCCCGCGGCCTTCCGACACCGACGCCGCCGAGGCGGCGCGCCGCGCCGAGCGGGTGAAGGTCATGCAGGAATTCTGGGAGGAGGAGACGGCGCGGCCCGCCGCCCGGCCGGGGGCTGCCGCCTCCGCGGCGGCACCGCTGGACTACCCGGCGGGGGCCTACTCGGGAATAAACTTCGCCCCGCGCGAGGCGGCCGATCCCTCGATGGCGGAGCCGCGCCGCTGATGAAAACCACGCCCGCACGCCCCTGGACCCGGGCGCTCGCCGTCCTGCTGCTGGCCGCCTGGCCGGGCCGGGCCCTGGGAATCCTCGGCGTGGGCGACATCGTCTTCGACCCGGCGAACACGGCGCAGACGATCAACGTCCTGCGCTCGACCCAGCAGCAGTTCGACCGGCTCGGGCAGGTGCTGGGAGTCTCAACCCGGCAGTTCGACCAGCTCGTGAGCCTGGCGGCGGCGATCGGCAGCGCGGGCGAGGCGGCGGCATTCTCGCAACCCCTCACCGCCGGGCAGCTCCAGGCCGCGGTCCAGTCCGATCCCGGGCTCCAGGGAACCAGCCTGGACGCCCTGTTCAACACCAGCGGGCAGCTCGACGCGTTCATGGGCGTTCCGCCCGGCCAGTGGGCGCTCTCGGTGGAGAATCCCGATGCCACCTACGGCGCGATCCTCTCCGACCCTGCGATCTCGCGGACGGGCGGCGAGGCGCCGGCCCAGCCCGCCGCCTCCTACGCGCAGTGGTATGCGGCCCGAAGCGCGGAGGACCGCGGCAACCAGGCCGCGCAGGCGGCCGCGGACCTCTCGAACCTGCTCGCAGCCGACTGGCTGGGGGGCGCCCGGAGGCGGCGCGTCAACATCCAGGCGCTGGCGGCCGGAACCCAGGACGCGCAGGCGAAGGCGGGCCGGGCGCAGACAATCGCCGACCAGCAGCACGCCCAGGCCCAGCTCAGCGCGGGGACCAACGCGATCCTCCTGGAGACGGCGGCCCAGAATGCCGACGCGGCCGAAACAACGGTCCGGGCGATCGGCGCGCAGGAACGCGCCAGCCAGGAAAGGGATGAGGCGGAGCGCAACGCCGGCGAACTGCGGCTGGACGCGGGCCTTTGGGCACAATGACCGCGCTGTGCGTCCTGGCGGACCTCTCATCGATCGGCGGCACCACCCTCTCGGCGGGGATCGCCGACTCGCGCATCCAGCTCAACCAGGCGATGGGCGCGGCCCCGGGCTTCGGGACGGACAGCGTCGTCCAGTTTTCGCAGGCCTACCGCGCGAGCGGCGGGGGGCCGACCCTGGCCTTCCTGGGAATCAATCCCTTCCAGATTGTCGCGACCGGAGGCTTCAGGGCCCTCTTCTGGGGGACGATCGTCTGCTTCCTGGGGATCATGACCCTGGTCGCAATGCAGCAGGCGCTGCGCAGCCGCTACGCGCTGAGCGCGCGCAGCCCCATGGTCGTGATCGCCCAGGTCTACTTCAGGCTCCTGACGGGCGTGCTGGTCATCACCAACCTGCCCCTCCTTTACGCGCTCCTGATGACCCTCAACAGCGTCCTGTCCCAGGGTGTCGAGGCGATGGCGGCGCAGTCCATGGCCAGCCTGTTCCAGACCGGCAACATGGGAACGCTGACGCTCGCGGCGGCCCGGATGGACTCGATCCGCAACGCCGCCGCGCGGCGGGCGGTCGCCCTCTACCCGCGCGGCGGCTCGCGCGAGGAATTCACGCAGATCGGGATCTGGTACAACGCGATGGCCGCGGCGATCAACGCGGGCCTCGCGGCCCAGGGGCTGCCCGGCGGCATACCGGTCCTGGCTGAGGCGACCTGGACCAACACCGCCGTTCCCGACGGCCAGGTGGCGGCCGGCGTGGGGCGCGCGGTCGTCCAGAATTTCGGCCAGATGGTCGCCGACCTCGCCGCGCTGCCGCCGGGGTCCGGGCCGCTGGCGATCGGCTTCCCGGCGGGGAGCTCCACGACGCTGGGGGCTGCTCTCGGCCGCGCTGGCCGGCGACGACGCGCGGGCCGCGCAGGCGCTGTCGCTGCCGAACACGCCCTCGAGCAGCGCGCAGTTCGAGGCCGCCCGCCAGCTCTACGCGCGGAGCGTCCTCTCGGACACGCTCGCCTACCTCGACACCCAGCTCCTCCCCGTCATCGCGGCCTCGCCCACGCTCGCCCAGCGGGCCCAGGCCTGGTTCTCCGAGAAGGTCGAGCAGGCCGCGGCGGCTGCCGGCGGATTCATGTCGGAGTGGAAGGCGGCCGTGGACTGGATCGGGCGCGGGATCGGCGTTGTCCTCACGCGGATGGTGGCGTTCTTCTTCACCGCGGCGACCGGCGCGCTGATCGAGATCGAGCTCTTTGTCCTCGTGCTCGCAATGCCCTTCTGGCTCCTGCCGGCGACCGAGGCCGCCTTTCACGGGGTCCTTCGCTCCCTGGTCGCGCTGAGCGTGGCGGTGCCGGCCTACCAGTTCATCATGCTCCTCGTCGACTCGCTCATGGGGCTTGTCCTCAAGTACGCGATCTTCGGACCGGCTGCGGCGGCGGGCGCGGGGCCGGGACAGACCGCCGGCGGATTGGCGTCGCTGGTCGTCGCGGCAGTGGTCGCGGTTGGAAGCGGCGGGGAAATCGTCGCCCTGGCGACCTTCTGCTACCTGGTCTCCTACCTCTTCCTGGCGATCTACGCCGCCGTCAAGACGCCGAGGATCGTGGCCGCCTTCCTGAAGGGCGCGGGCGCGGCCGGGGCCTTCCTCTCCACGTTTGCAACCGGGTTGATCGCCGGGGCGTGCACCGCCCTGGCAACCGCCGCGGTGGCCGGCGGCGGCGC
>CAITEC010000010.1 GCA_903891325.1 uncultured Opitutaceae bacterium | reverse complement strand
ACGCGCAGAATGCCGTCGCCACCCAGCTCTTGCCGGCGCCGGAGCACGTCCCAAGTACCGAGAGGGCCTTCATCCCTTCGGAAATGACCCCAACGAGCCCCGCCCGCCAGACGTAAAATCCACCCAGACGGGGTCAGGCTCCGAAATCTGTGATCCTGGCTCCGGTCGGCGGAAAATTACAGAAGCCAGGGCCTGCACCCGTACGATTGTCCGAAAAACAAACTCAGCGCACCAACGGTAGCAATGCCCTGAGACGGACATCGCGCAGCCAGAGTCCTCCCCAGGCCAGCACCCCAATGAGAAGCTGTGGGATCCACGGGTCGCCGACTCTCAGGCTCGCAAGAATGGCGCCGCCAAAATAACCGGTGATTAGAACCGCGCCGATAACCGCGGTTCGCGGGATCACAAAAATGACCGCGACGCCTATCTCAAGAACGCCGAGGCCGAATGCCAGGTTGATCGGGAGGCCGAGGTGTTTGAAGCCGTCGTCCAGCATCGCCGGATGAGCGAGCTTCATGATGCCGCTCATCAGCAACGCGAGCACGACAAGGGCCGACAGGATGCGGCCGGCCCAAAGGGCCGGCTTGGAGGGAGTGGTGGTCTGGGTGGATGTCATGGGATGAGTTATGTCAGTCGAATTGGCGGTACGAATCCTATTTGCCGGCCTTACCGGTGCGGGCATCCGGGCCAGCAGCATGGCCGGCGCATGCCGCTGCGCATCTTGTCGATGCCCACCTCGATGCGGCGCTTCCTGGTGGCTTCCTGTTTGGGTGACGTGACCCAGCAAATCCACTCGTTGCGCGCCAGCGGGGTGAAGCCCGGCCACAGGTCCTTGGCGATGGCGTCCAGCTCGATGGCCTTTCGGAAATCTCCCGGGAGCTTATGAACCGTGCCGTCAGCGAGTTTGTTGGTGGCCATGACTTGGGACCCGGGTGGTTCAGGCTCTGAAATCTGCAATCCTGGCCCCGCCCGCAAGGTGTAAATGCGGTCTGCTGCACTTGCTATAATGCGATCATGCGCCCGCTTGAATCGACTCTGGACCGAAAGAATACCCTTGGCTGCGGACTAATGTGTTTGCTCCCTGAAAGAATAAGTAAGACAGTAAGACATCGAAACGACCCTTTCAAGCAAAGGACAAATCGTGCTTCCCCATAAGGTAAGGCAGAAACTGTCACTGGTCCCCGGTACCAAATTTGCGTGCCGGGTCGCGAACGGGTCAATCGTCCTCACACCGCAGACCCGTTCCCAGGGAAGGCCGCGGCTGGTTCGCGATCCGGCATCCGGCCTGATGGTAACCCGAGGGGCGCCCGGGGGACCGGTGGTCACGAGTGAACGCGTCCGTGCGATCCTGGCGGAATTCCCGTGAGGCACCTCCTCGATATCAATGCCCTGATCGCGCTCGGCCACACGGCGCATGTCCACCATGCGAGGACGCTCTCATGGTATCTTTCGATGCGGGGCGGCGCGTCGTCCCTTTGCACGTGCGCAATAACTGAACTGGGATTCGTGCGGGTGGCCGTCCAGTCCGGCCTGCAACCCGATGTCGCACAGGCCCGCAAGGCCCTTTCCCTGCTCAAGATGTCGGGGACAATTCCATTTGAGATGCTTGCCGACTCGATGGGGGCGGATCGATTGCCGTCCTTTGCGAGGACGCCGCCCAAGCTCACGGACGGTCACCTTCTCGAACTGGCAAGGGAGCATCGGGCCCAGTTCGTGACCCTGGACCGGGGCATTCCCGGGGCGACCGTGCTCCCCTAGTACGAACTGCCGGAGCGGGTATGGGGTCAGGTCGATGATGGTGCACTTTGGGCGAGTGCCATCTGCTGGAGTGCCACCAGGTCGGGCTTTCCGGAGCCGAGGAGGGGGAAGGGGCTGCAGAGCCTCAGATGCCGGGGGGCGCTCAGGTCGGAGAGGCCCTTCGCGCGGATCGACTCGCGGACGGCCTCCAGCGTGAGCGACGGGTCGGAGGTAAACAGGACGAGTTCCTCGCCCTTCGTCGGGTGGGGCCGGCTGACCACGGCGATCGCCCCGGTGGCCGAGGACGAGACCGCCTCCTCCACCGCCGAGAGCGAAACCATCTCGCCGGCGATCTTCGCGAAGCGCCGGGCCCGGCCGAGGATCGTCACGTAGCCCTGGTCGTCCACCGACACGATGTCCCCGGTGTCGTACCATTCGCCGGCGCCTTCCAGAATGCAGGGGCGCTCGGGGAGGTAGTAGCCCATCATGACGTTGGGCCCCCGGATGAAGAGCCTTCCCCCGGCAGTGCCCGCGATGGGCTCGAGCCGGTGTTCAATTCCCGGAAGGAAGCAGCCCACCGTGCCCGGCTTGGACGCCAGCGGCGTGTTCATCGCGACCGCGGGCGCGGCCTCCGTCGTGCCGTAGCCCTCGAAGATCCGGATTCCGAAGCGCTCGTTCCAGAGCTTCTGCGTTGACGGCTGGAGCTTCTCGGCGCCCGCGAAGACGTAGCGCAGCGAATAGAAGTCGTAGGTGTTCGCCTTTCGTGCGTAGCCGTTCAGGAATGAATTCGTGGCAAAGAAGATCGTCGCGTTCGTGCTGTAGATGAATTCCGGGATGATGCCGTAGTGAAGCGGGGTGGGGTAGAGGACGGTGCGCACGCCGGAGAGCAGCGGGGTCAGCATTCCGCCCGTGAAGCCGAAGGCGTGAAAGAGGGGCAGGGCGTTGAACACGCAGTCGGTGTGGGCGAAGTCGATCCGCGCCCGGAGCTGCGCGACGTTCGAGAGCAGGTTACCGTGCGAGAGGACCACGGCCTTCGGCAGGCCCGAGGAGCCCGAGGTGAAAAGGATCGCGCAGCGGGGATCGCCTCCCGCACGGGTCCACTGCGCCTCCATCGCCGCGTAGCCCGAGTGCGCGCTCGAGGCGATCCAGGCGGCACGGATCTTTCCCGCCAGGCCGGGCTTGAGGTCCTCCAGGTGGATGATCCGAACCCCCGCGGACTCGAGCGCGGCGACCCGTTCGGCCAGCCTGGCCTCCGTGACAAAGCTGCGCGAGGTGACCACCGTCGTGATTCCCGCGGTGCGCAGGGTGGACGAGAATGCGGCCGCGCCCATCGAGAAATTGAGCCAGGCGGGGACCCGGTGCGCATACTGCAGGCCCCAGAAGGCGAGGCCGCCGGCGATGCTGGTGGGCATCATGATCCCGACCGTCTCCCCCGGCCGGGTCAGGGCCGCGAGCCGGGTGCCGAGGATGGCGGAGCGCCCGATGAGGTCTTCGTAGGTGAGCGAGCGCCCGTCGTGGCCGATCCACATCTTCCGGCCCCCGCCGTGCCGGCGGGAGGCATCGACCAGCTCCCGAAAGACCGAGTGGCCCGGGACCTGGGCGAAGAAGGCGCTCTCGCTCAGGAGCCGGTAGACGTAGGGCGACCGGCCCTTCCGGTCGATCGACGCCGGCATGACGACCGGAGCGCCGATGGTGAGCGTGATGACCGGGAACCAGCGGCGCCGGTACTTGCCGGCCAGGCGGGTGAAGAGGGAGAGCTGGGCGCCGTCGATGTGGACGGTGATGATCTGCGCGCCGGTCCTCTGGGCGATGAAACCCGCGCCGTCATAGACCTTCATCAGCCCGCCGGTCGTGCTCAGCCGCCCTTCGGGGAAGATCGCGACCAGCCCGCCCCTCTCAACCGCGGCGCACAGGGTCTTCAGGCTCATCGGATGGGCCGGGTTGATCGGGTAGGCGGTCAGCCACTTCAGGAAGGGCCGCACCCAGAACATCCGGGATATCCGGCTGTCCACGGCGAAGATCGGCGGCTCCGGGAGGAAGGCCGCCAGGAGCGCCGCGTCGAGCCAGGAGGTGTGGTTGGCGATGACGATCCGGGGGCCCGAGGCGGGAAAATTCTCCAGCCCGCGCACCCGGGCCCGGAAGAACACCCTGAAGAACAGCCGGACGACCGTCTGGAGGACGGACTCCGGAAGCAGCCAGACCATGTAGAGCGACACAAGGAGGTTCGCCACGGCGAGCACGCTGAGGAGCACCGCGGGGTGCGGATCAATCGCCGCGATCCCGGCCGCGGCAATCGCTCCGACGACCATGAACGCCGCGTTCATGATATTGTTGGCCGATATCACCCGCCCCCTCTGGTCCTTCGGGCTGCGATGCTGCATGAGCGCGTAGAGGGGCACGGAATAGACGCCGCCCGCGATGCCGATGCCGGAGGTCAGGACGGCGAGGGTGGCGCCGAGGTGCGGACCGGCCCCTCGGTCTGCGATCACCCAGGCGAGCAGGCATACGGTCATGGCCAGGCCGGCGAGCGGGACATAGGTTGCGCTGATCCGTCCGCGGTTGATGAGCAGGCCCAGGAACGAGCCGGCTCCGACGCCGATCGCGAAGCAGAGGAGGAATCGGGTGACCCCTTCGGCGTCCTGATGGAGCGTGTCCTTCACGTAGACCGGCAGGAAGGAGAGCAGGACCGCGCCCAGGCACCAGAACCACGAGATGCCCAGGACGCTCCTCCAGAGGACGGGGGTGCCCCGGATGGTGCCCAGGGCCTGGACCGCGCAGCGGCGCAGCGAGCGGGGATTCCAGGGTGAGAGCGTGGCCTTGGCCGCGGCCGGCGCCTTCGGGAGGAAATAGGTCGAGACGCAGCCGATCAGGCCCAGCGCAACGAGGAGCGCCGCGACCTCGTTCCGGCCCGAGGCACCCTCGGCTCCCCGCTCGCCGACGAGCGTCCCGGTGACAATCGCGATGAAGGAGCCGCCCTCGAACCACGCATTGCCGCCGACGAGCTCGTCGGTCCTAAGGTAGACGGGCAGGAGACCGTACTTGAGCGGCCCGAACAGCGCGGAAATGAACCCAAGGGCGACAATGATCGCCCACATGCCGTAGAAACTGTCGGTCCGAAGCGCCACCGCAGCCCCGAGCATGACAAATATCTCGATGGTCTTGAGCCCCCGCACGAGCGTGTGCCGGGGCCAGATGTCCGAGATGTATCCCGCCCAGCCTGAGATGAGCATGAAGGGCAGGATGAAGAGCCCGCCGATCAGGTAGACGGTGTACGCGGGGTTCCACCCGTGCGCCCGGGCGAGACCGAACGTGGCGAGCAGGATAAAGGCGTTCTTGAAGACATTGTCGCAGAACGCCCCAATGAACTGCGTGACAAAGAGCGGCAGGAACCGGCGCGAGAACAGCATTTTCATGGCAGGGAAAACCCGGCGAGTTGGGTCCGGAGCGACTTGAGGGCCGATTCGGCATTGGCGACAATGTCCTGCCAGATCTGGATCCGGCCGATGACCGCGTCCATCCGCTCCTCGGCGCGCCGGCGGACGTCCTCGCCCTCGGGCGTCAGCGAGACGTGCCAGGTCCGGGCGTCGGCCCGCCGCCGCTTGACCAGTCCCTTCTTCTGCAGTTGCCGGACCTGGAAGGTGATGCTGGAGGCTGCGACAATGACCCGGTCGCTGATCTCTCGCTGGGAGAGCGCCCCGTCCTCGAGCAGGTTCAGGATGTTGAAGGTCATCGGCGTCAGGCCGAAGGGCTTCAGGATCCGGATTCCCGCCGCCTCGATCGATCCGGCGGCGGCGATGATTTCATAGATCAGCGTTTTCATGCGTGATTTTGGGCGACGACGGCCAGGAGGGGGCTCTGCAGTTCGCTGGCGGGGGTGATGGTGGTCCGCTGCCAGGGTATGAACCCGAGGAACCAGGCCTTCCAGAACCAAAGCGGCGCGTTGGGGTTGCGGTGAAGCAGGTGCGAGAAGGTCTCGGTTTCGCCGATCGATTGCCCGGTGGCATCGAGGACGACATCGTGGACAAACTTCGAGCAGAAGGTGCCGCGGGACTGGATGCTGAACCCAAGGGCGTAGTGTTTCCCGAGCTCGAGCTCGGCGAAGCGGAGTATCTGCCGCTTCTGCTCCCGGGTCGGCGGAACCTTCAGGCGCTCGATCGCAAACTGGTGGCCGACGGATCGGCCGATGAATTTCAACAGCGGGGTCATCCGCACAACGGGTATCCCGCTCTCTGCCACCACCCAGTCGCCGTTCCGGTAGTCGACGATGATGCCGACGTGGGACGTCCAGCTCCCGGTCGTGACCGCGACGTTGGTGAAGATGGGTCCGCCGATTCGGGTGAACACGATGTCGCCGATGTCGGGCTTTGACGCGGCAATCGCCGCGCGGGAGGCGGAATCCAGGTCCGCGCTGCAGGAGGAGGTGATCGCCGAAATCAGCAGGGCCGGGGCGAGCAGGAGAAGGAATTTCCAGTGCATGAGCAGAGGAATGCCTTCTATAGTTTCAATTACAACTATTAATATTCTATGTGTTTATATTATATTAATAGATAATATTTT
>CAITEC010000009.1 GCA_903891325.1 uncultured Opitutaceae bacterium | reverse complement strand
TCGTCGCTCAGCGCGCTCGGAGATCGCGCTCCACCCTCGAGACAGAAAGCGGGAAGCAGGGACTTCACCTCAAATGTCGAAAAACCAACCCGAGCGTGCTAGGCTGGATCCCTGATGCATTTCTTCGTGATCATCCTGGCGGTTGTCCTCCTTGCGGACATTTCCTGGATCCTCGCGGCGCGGCGGCTGGCGCGGGCGGTGCCGGGGCGGGGAGCCTGGATTTCGCTCAACGTCCTGTTTGCCGGCTCGCAGCTGGCCGGCCTCTTGCTCCTCATCGTCGGCCGCGGGATGCATGCGGACTGGGACCATCATCTGCCCCGCTTTGCGATTTCCGCCGTCCTCATCTGGCACCTGCTGGGTGTTCCCCTCATGCTCGTCGCCGGGCTGGCCTGCCTGGGTTGGGCGCTGGGACGTTTCATTGCCGGCCGGCGCAGCGCCGCGGGAACTGGCGGACCGGTGGGCGGCGCGGCGCTGTCGCGCCGGCATTTCCTGGGAATGACGGCCCTCGGCGCGCCCACCCTCTTCACCGTTGGCCTCTCCGGGGTTGCCCAGGCGCAGCTCGATTCGTTTCGCGTGCGCCGTCTTGTGCTGCCCGTCCCCGGGCTGCCTCCCGATCTCGACGGGCTCACGATTGCCCACGTGAGCGACATGCATCTGGGGCGGCTGACGACGGCGCCGGTGCTGCGGAGGATGGTCGGGACCGTCAATGACCTGCGCGCGGACCTGGTGCTCCAGACAGGGGACCTGATCAATGATGAACTTTCGGCCCTTCCGGAGGGCCTCGCCCTGGCCGGCGCGATGCAGGGGAGGTACGGCAATTGCCTGATCGAGGGGAACCACGATCTCATCGAGAACCGAACCGTGTTCGAGGCGCGCGCGCGGGAATCCTCCGTCCCCTTTCTGCTAAACGAGGCGCGGACGCTGTCCATCCGGGGGTGCCCGGTGCAATTGCTCGGCCTGAGATGGGATAGCTCCGGGGTTGAGGACCGGGACGCCGTGATTGCCGGTTCGGTGAGGAAGGTGACGGCGCTGCGCGAGCCCGGGGCATTTCCCATCCTGATGGCCCATCACCCGCACGCTTTCGATGCCGCCGCCGCCGCGGGAATTCCCCTAACCCTTTCGGGGCACACGCACGGCGGGCAGCTCATGCTGGGGGATGGCGTGGGCGCCGGACCGCTTTTTTACCGCTACTGGTCCGGCCTCTACCGGCGCGGCTCGAGCCAGTTGGTGGTGTCAAACGGGGTTGGAAACTGGTTTCCCCTGCGCATAAACGCCCCGGCCGAGATTGTGCACCTCACGCTTCGCACCGCGGGCTGAAAGCCGCCCGGCGGTTTTTACAGGTTGCCTCCCCTGCGGGATGTTCATGGATTCAGCCTGGGCTGATCCCCGGAATGGCCATCGTCACCGCATCCACCGTCAGGACTTCCTACGATGTGATCATCGTCGGCTCCGGCGCGGCTGGCGGGCAGGCCGCCTACACGCTCACGCTCGAGGGGGCCTCCGTCCTGATGATCGAGGCGGGCCGCAACTTCGATCCGACCACCGCGCCCATGCTGCAGACGCCCGACCAGGCCCCGCTGCGCGGCGCCGCCACGCCGGACAAGCAGGTGGGCTTCTACGATGCGACGGTGAACGGCGGAAACACGATCCCCGGGGAGCCCTACACACAGGCCTCGCCGGAGCCCGAGAGGGAATTCCTGTGGTGGCGCGCCCGGATGCTGGGGGGCAGGACCAACCACTGGACCCGGGTGGCGTTCCGTTACGGGCCCTATGACTTCAAGCAGAAATCGCGCGACGGCCTGGGCTGCGACTGGCCGGTTGCCTACGAGGACCTGGCGCCCTATTATGACAAGGTCGAGATGCTCGTGGGAGTCTTCGGGACCAACGAGGGGCTGGAGAACACCCCGGATTCCTCCCCGGGCTGCCTCCTTCCCCCTCCCAAGCCGCTGGTCAGCGACCTGCTTTTTCGGCAGCGGGCCGCCCCGATGGGCATGGCCGTGGTTCCCTGCCACAAGGCGATCCTCACCCAGCGGCTCGATTCCCAGAACCTCCCCGCGCGGCTCCACCCGGGCAACGCCTTTGCCCAGAAGATCGTCCGCGAATCGATGGAAAGCCGCGCCGCCTGCTTCTGGGCCTCGGACTGCGTGCGCGGCTGCGGCCTGAGGGCCAACTACCAGTCGCCGACCGTCCACCTGCCGCCGGCGATGGCCACCGGGAACCTCGACCTGCTCTGCGACGCGATGGCGCGCGAGGTGACGGTGGGCGCCGACGGCCGGGCGAGCGGGGTGACCTTCATCGACAAGTCGACCGGGAAGGAGGGACACGCGCGGGGCCGGATCATCGTCCTTGCGGCAGGGTCCGCCGAAACCGTGCGCCTGCTCCTCAACTCGAAGTCCCCGCTCCATCCGCAGGGGCTGGCCAATTCCAGCGGCCTGGTCGGCAAATACCTCATGGACTCGGTGGACATCTCGATCCGGGGCCAGATCCCGCTCCTGGAAAACCTTCCGCCGCACAACGAGGACGGCGCCAGCGGCAGCCACGTGTATGCCCCGTGGTGGCTTTACCGGGAGCAGCGCGCCGGCAAGCTGCCCTTCGCGCGCGGCTACCACGTGCAGTTCTACGGGGGCCGCCAGATGCCCACGGCCCGCACCATGGATTCGCTGGAATGGGTCACCAGCGGCAGCTACGGGCTTTCATTCAAGCAGGACGCGCGGCGCTACTACGGGTCGTTCGTCACCCTGCACGGCCTGGGGGAGATGATTCCAAACGAGGACTGCTCCTGCGACCTCGACCCGCAGGTGAGGGACCGCTGGGGAATCCCCGTCATCCGCTTCCATTGGAAGTGGTCGGCGCAGGAGATGCGCCAGGCCGCGCATATGCAGCAGACCTTCGCCTCCGTCGTTTCCGCCATGGGCGGACGGGTGCAGGGGCGGCTGGAACCCGACGAGACGAAGATCCTCGCCCTGGGCGGCTGCACCTCGCACGAGGTCGGGGGGGCACGGATGGGCGGGGACGCCGCGACCTCGGTCGTCAACCGCTGGAACCAGGCCCACGACGTCGCCAACCTTTTTATCGTGGACGGGGCGGCGTTCGCGACCAGTTCCGACAAGAATCCCACGCTGACGATCATGGCGCTCGCCTGGCGGGCCGCCGACCGGATCGCCGCGGAAATGAAGCGGGGCAACCTATGATGGACCGTCGCACCGCGATCAAGTGGATGGCGGCCGCGGCGGCGGCGATGCCGCTGCTGAACCTTCGCGCCCTGGGCGGCCCTCCCTCGGCCGCCCGGCAGGGCTACGGGATGGATCCGGACCTGGGCCGCGGCTACAAGCCCGGCGAACTCTGGCCGCTCACGCTCTCTCCGGCGCAACGGGCGACTGTCGCGGCGCTCTGCGACGCGATCATCCCGGCCGACGGCGCGTCCCCCTCGGCCTCCGCGGTCGGCGTGCCCGACTTCATCGACGAGTGGATCAGCGCGCCGTACGGCGATCCCGCGTATCCGGACGCCGCAAGCTGGCCGTTCGCGCGGGACCGGGCGCTCATCCTCTGGGGGATCGGCTGGATCGACGAGGAATCCGGCCGGAGAAACGGCCGGCCCTTTGCGGCCCTAGCCGCGGATGAGAAAAACGCGGTCTGCGACGACATCTGCTACTATCCGGACGCCCCGCGCCGGTTCAGGCGCGCCGCCGCCTTCTTCAGCCGCTTCAGGGACCTGACGGCGGGCGGGTTCTACACGACCCCCGAGGGACGCAGCGACATCAAGTACGTCGGCAATATGCCCTCGGCCCAGTTCGACGGCCCCCCGCCCGAGGTCCTCCGCCGGGTCGGGCTGGTTCCCTGACCGTGAAATTGCCGCCCTCCGACCACTTCAACGGCAGAACCTTTTTCAATCCCGGATCCCGGAGCCAGCGCGGGTTGCGCGACGTCCTGCGCTGGAAGCTGACGAGCCGGCCGGCCCGCTGGCCCAGGGAGGTGCCGCTCCAGCCGGTGGTGATTCCCCCGGCCCCGACAGGGGGAGGCCTGGTGGTCACCTGGATCGGGCATTCAACATTCCTGATTCGCGCATGCGGTGCGGCTTGGCTCACCGATCCGGTCTTTTCGAATCGCATCGGCCCCTTCCGCGGGCTCGGCCCGAGGCGCGTCGTCCCTCCGGCCATCCCGCTTGCCGCGCTTCCCCCGATCGACGGGGTGCTCCTCAGCCACGATCATTACGACCACTGCGATCTGCCGAGCCTGCGCGCCCTCGCCGCGGCGAACGAGGGGCTTGCCGTCGTTTCGCCGCTCAATTACCGGGCGCTGCTCAAGGCCGCGGGCGCCGATCGAAACCTCGTCGAACTGGACTGGTGGCAGTCCTGCGAAGGCCCGGGGCAAACGGCAGTCGAGCTGGTGCCTGCGCGCCACTGGTGCCGGCGCAGCCCGTGGGGGACCAATGTGCGGCTGTGGGGGGGATTTTTTGTGCGCGGCGCAGGACGGGCGCTCTACTTCGCCGGCGATTCGGGCCACGATCCGGCGCTCATGGCGCAGATCGCCGACCGCTGCGGGGCCCCGGACATCGCCCTGCTGCCGATCGGAGCCTATGAGCCGCGCTGGTTCATGAGCGACGCCCACATGAACCCGGCCGAGGCGGTGGCGTGCCACCGCGCCCTCCGCGCCCGGCGCAGCGTCGGAATGCACTGGGGCGCTTTCCAGCTCACGGACGAGGGGTATCATGAGCCGGTTGAGGAGCTGGCGATCGCCCGGGACGCGGCCGGCATCGCCCCGGGGGACTTCGTGGCCCTTTTGCCAGGGGAGAGCCTGGTAATCGACTGAAGCGTGTTCGATTGAGGTGGAGCGCGATCTCCGAGCGCGCTGAG
>CAITEC010000008.1 GCA_903891325.1 uncultured Opitutaceae bacterium | reverse complement strand
CGCCGGCCAGGGCCAGCAGCGCGCTTAGGATCGCGAAGCGGTTTGAATAAATTTTCATAAAAAAACCATCCGGATTTCCCCTCCGGATTTTGTTCCCGGGACCAGCACCATTTGTGCCAGAAACGCCGTGGGTCCGGTCACGGCGCGCCGGCGTCGAGCACCTCGTCCGGCGTGACGGCGTGGTCGAGGAGCCCGATCCCCGCGAGCTGGCCGATCAGGGTTGCGATCCGTCCGCGCCGGATCCGGCCGACGGCCTCGTCGGCGGAGGGATCGCCGGTCACGAGGCGGTACTGCCTCATCGCCCGGACGCTGAAGTCCATGAACGGCGCGTCCATCCGCGGGTTCAGCGAGGCGATGAGCGCATTAGCGGGCCCCGGGTCGCCACCGATGTAGTCGAGCCATCCCCTAATAGTTGCGCGGGAGAAGGCGCGGGCGAGCGCCGGCCGCTCCCGGGCCAGCCGCCGCGATGCAAACCAGACGCGGTACGGCGAGAACCCGCAGTCCGATATGAGAAGCACGCCCGGGTCCACGCCGTGCAGGCGGACGTAGTAGGGCTCGTTTGTCACAAAGCACTGCTGGATGAAATCCGGCCGGGCCAGGAAGCGGCTCATGCCGAAGTCCAGCGGCGTGATCGAGACCCTGATCCCGTACCGCCGCTCAAGGATGTCGATGAAGGGGGCGCCCGGTGCGGCCATGATGTTCCGGCCGTCCAGGTCGCGAAAGCCCCGGATCCCGCTCTCGCGATGAAACATGATCGCCTGCGGATCGCGCTGCATGTAGGCGCCGAGCATGACGAAGGGGATGCCGCGCCCGGCCGCGACGATGACCGTGCCGCTGTCGGTGATCGCGAAGTCGGCCCGGCCGGTTGCGACCATCTGGGCGGGCTGCGTCGTCGGCCCGCCCTGCCGGATCTCAACGTCGAGGCCCTGCTCGCGGTAGAAGCCGCGGGCCAGCGCCTGGTAGAAGCCCCCGTGCTCGGGCTGGGCATACCAGTCGGTCTGCAGCACGACGTGCATGAGCGCGGGCCCCGCGTCCGCGGCCGGCTTCGCCGCGGGAGCCCTCCGCGCCGGGACGGCGCCCGCCGCGGCAAGGGGCAGCAGGAGGAGAAGGACGGCGCGCCTCATTTGACCGCCACCACCTCGACCTCGATCAGGCAGCCCGCGCGGGCGAGCCCCTTGACCTCGATCAGCGTGCTGACCGGGGGCGAGACCGGGAAATGCCGGTTGCGCACCGCGGAGAATTTGTCGAAGTCGGCCCTGTCGGCAAGGAAGGTGTCCACCTTCACCACGTCGCCGAAATCCATCCCGGCGGCGGACAGGATGGATCCGACCAGGCCGAAGACATACTCGGCCTGGCCCGCGGCGTCGCCGGGAGCCACGACGTTTCCCGCGGGATCGACGGCGAGCTGCCCGGTCATGAAGAGCAGGGTCGAGTCCCCGAGGCGGATCCGGATCCCGGGGCTGTAGGACCCGCGCGGGGGCGGGTGGCCCGCGGGGAATATCAGGTCTTTTTTCATTGGAATGGATTCACGGGATGAGTCCGCATCTTTCCGGGGTTCAGCAGCCCGAGAGGATCCGCCTCCGCCTTCAGGGCCCTCTTCTCCGCGATGTTCGGGTGGCGCCCCCCGTCCTCGAGGTGACAGGTGTGCGGATTTGCGATGAAGACCCCGATCTCCCCGCACGCCCGCAGGATCTCGTTGAGCCGGTCCTCCGAGGTGAAGCGGACGAGCGGGATGCCCCCGACGGCGACGGAGTCCGGCGCATGCCCCGCGGCTGCGCCGCGCGTCATCTTGGAATTGCCGGCCGTCCACTCCAGGTGGAGGAGGATCTCGCCGGGAAAGCGGCGGGCGAGCGCGGCGAATTGCCCGCGGAAATCGGGCCCGAAACCGGCCTGGAGGTAGGTGAAGGCGGGGTCGGCCGTGATGGCCCAGAGGGTGGTGTGGTTCCACGTGAAGTCCGTGATGAGGGGCGGCTGCGGGGGATCCCCGAGGGGGCGCCGGTACACGCATCCGATCCCCGCCTCCGCCGCGGAAAGCACCGCCGCGTCGGCCTTCTCCCGGTCCAGCAGCAGGAAGCTTGCGGGTTCATCGGGGCGGAGGTGCCGGCGGAGGGGCTTGAAGAAGGAGGGAATCGGCCACTCGAATTGGCTGACGAGCCGCTTGGGCCAGTCCGCGCGCCGCGCGGCCGCGTCGGTCCAGTCGAGCAGCCGGTCCCACCCCGGGGCGCTGAAGACCAGCTGGTCGTACGCGACCCTGGGCGCGAGCCGCATCTCGATCTCGACCATCAACCCGGTCGTGCCGTAGGTGTGCAGGGCGGGCAGCGCGTCGGCCCCCTCGAGCCGGATCAGGCGCGGGGATTCCTCGCAGCTCATGAGCGTCACCGACTTGACGTTGTCACCGGCGTTGATCCCTCCCCAGGTGATCGAGCCGATCCCGCCGGAGCCCCCGCAGAAAAAACCCCCGATCGTGGACTTGACCCAGGTTGACGGCATGCAGCGCAGCTCCCACCCCTCCGCGCGGGCAGCCGCCTCGATCGAGCCGAGCCGGGCTCCCGCCTCCGCGCGGACGACGCCGTCGGCAATCGAGAGGATGCGGTCGAGGCGGCCCAGGTCCACGACGACGCCGCCGTGGAGGGGCACGCACTGGCCGTAGTTGCCGGTTCCCGCGCCGCGGGGAACGACCGGCACCCGGGCCCGGTGGCAGGCGGCGATGATCGCGCGGGTCTCCTCCACCGTGCCCGGCCGCGCGATCGCGTCCGCGCGCTTGTCGTCAAGCTGCCGCCTCAGGACGGGGGAATACCAGTAGTAGTCCTTCGAGAGCGTCTCCAGGGCCTCTCCGTCCGCGATGACGTTCCCGGTCCCGATCAGGCCGCGCAGCGTGGCAACCAGCGCCTCGGTCTTTATCGGCATTCCCGCGCCGGAGCAGGAACTCTGCCAGCCCTTGGCACATGGATTGCTCGGCGGTTGCCACCTGCATGCTCCTTCTCCGCCGCGCCCGCGTGCCTGCGGCCCTCCTCCCGCCGGCCCTGCACCCAGCGCCCGTCGATCCGCTCGAGCCGACGGTCCTTTGCGACATCCGGATCAAGGGCAGGAGGATTGTCGCCGTCGGTCCCCCCGGCCCCGCCCCGGATCAGGGCTCCGAGTGGGTTGACCTCGACGGGGCGCTTTCGTTTCCCGGCCTGGTCGACGCGCACGTCCACCTCGACAAGGCGCACACCTGGGAGAGGGCCCCGAATCGGAGCGGAACCTTTGCCGAGGCGCTTGCCACCCTGGCCCGCGACCGCGCCAACTGGACGGGCACGGACCTGATGCGCCGCGCGGGGTTTGCGCTTCAATGCGCCTGGGCCCATGGGACTCGCATCGTGCGCACCCACGTCGACACCGGGCTGCCCTGGGCTGAGACGAGCCACGCGGTGATGCAGGACCTGCGCGGACGCTGGAGCGGCCTGATTGATCTCCAGACGGTGCCCCTCTGCGCCGGGGCCGACTATTCCGGGACGGACGGGGAGCGGATCGCCGACCTGTCGCTGCGGCACGGGGCGTGCGCGCTCGGGGGATTTTTCGTGATGGCGGACGGCCTCGCCGCCCAGCTCGACCGGCTGATGGCGATCGCCCGCGATCGCGGTGTCGGCCTCGACCTGCACGTCGATGAAATTGGCGACCCGGGGGCGGAGGTGCTTCGCGCCGTGGCCGAGGCCGTCCTGCGCAACGAATTCCCGCACCCGGTGGCCTGCGGGCACGGCTGCAGCCTGGCGACGCAGGCCGTCGACCGGCAGCGCTCGACCATCGACCTTGTGCGGCGTGCCCGGATCGGGGTGGTCTCGCTGCCGCTTTGCAACCTGTACCTGCAGGATCGCCGCGGCTCCGGGTTTCCGCGGACCCCGTTCTGGCGCGGCCTCACCCTGGTCAAGGATCTGCTCGACGCCGGCGTGCCTGTCGCCTGCGCAAGCGACAACGTCCGCGACGCGTTTTTCGCCTACGGGGACCTCGATGCGGCGGAGGTTTATATCCAGAGCGTGCGCCTGGCCCATCTCGACGACCGGATCGGCGAGTCGGTCCGCGTTGTCACCAGCACCGCGGCCGACCTTGTCGGCAGGCCCGAGTCCGGCCGGATCGCGCCGGGAGCCCCGGCCCACCTGGTCGTTTTCGCCGCCCGCTCGTTCAGCGAGCTGCTGAGCCGGCCCGCGGGCCGGCGCCGCTGTGTCGACGGAGAGACGATCCATGCGACCCCGCCCCCCGATTTTGCCGCGCTTGCCGCGCCCTGATACTCCCATCCCCACGCCATGTCCCCCCCATCACCGCCCATCCGGCTCTGCAAGATCGCCCTGACGGCCTGCTCCTGCGCGTTCCTCGCGCTGGTCGTCTTCAACAACGCGACCGATTACGGGTCGAACTACCAGTTCATCCGGCACGTGCTCAGCATGGACACCACGTTCCCGGGCAATTCCGGGTTGTGGCGGGCCGTCTCCAGTGCCGCGGCCTGCCGGGTTTTCTACGGTGCGATCATCGCCTGGGAGGCGGCGGCCGGGATCCTGATCGGGGCGGGCGCCCTGCGGCTTTGGAAGGCCCGGGCCGCGCCCGCGGCCGGGTGGGAGAGGGCGAAGTCGCTGGCCGCCATCGGGCTGACGGCGAGCCTGGTGCAGTGGTATTTTGCCTTCATCACCGTGGGGGGCGAGTGGTTCCTCATGTGGCAGTCCCGGTCCTGGAACGGGCAGGAGGCGGCGCTGCGGATGTTCGTCATCATGGGGCTCAGCCTGGTGTTCCTCTGCGCGCGCGACCGCGAGGAGGTGTGACCCGATGAGCGAAGGACCCGCCGGCGCAAATCCGACGCCCCCGCCGCTCTGCGCCGCGGATGAGGCGACATTCTGGCCATGGTTCTCGTCGCCCGACCTGGCGGCCTGGCCGGCCCGGGAGGAGACGCTGGTGGTTATCCCGATCACCGGGATGGCCGACTGGGGGCTCGGGCACCCGCTCGACGCGGAGGAGACGGTGGCGATGGCCGTCCTGCGCGAGGCATCCCGGCGCCGTCCGCCCGACGGGCGCCTGCTCGTGATTCCGCCGCTTCGATTCGCCTTCGGGCCGGACGCGGGCTGCGCCTTCGCGATCGATCCCTCCCTGGCCCATGCGCTGATCGCCGAGGTCGCCGGGTCGGTCGCGGCCTCGGGCTTCCGCCGGGTGCTTCTCCTCAACGCGAGCCCCTGGAGCGAGGAGATCTGCGCGGCCGCATCGCGGGACTTGCGGCTGGCGCGGGACCTGCGGGTGTACCGGATCCACCTCGCGGCCCTCGAGCTTGATTTCCATCCCCGCCGCAGCCCGGACCGTCGCCGGCTGCAGACGCTTCTCACCGCCCTCACGGGCCGGGAGCCCGACGATGCTCCCGTCCGCCGGGGCGGGGCCGCCGGCCCGCCGCCCGGCCCCTGGTCGGACGAGTCGGTGACGCCCCTCGCCGGGCCCGCCTCCGCCCTTGATGCGGCGCAGGCCGAGGGCGCCGCCATCCTGGAAAAGGCGGGGGCCCGACTGGCGGGATTGATCGGGGAAATTGACCGGCATCAGGCCCGATGAGCGCCGCCTTTCCCCCGTACCGGGACCGCTATCTCCCGGCGATGACGCTGGCCCGGATTGCGGAACTGCCCGACAAGGCATGGGCGCCGGTGATCATCGCGACGGGCGCGATCGAGCAGCACGGTCCCCACCTGCCGGTGGCCGTCGACTCCCTGATGGGCCAGCTTTGGATTTCCCTCGCGCTCGCGCGGCTGCCGGCGGGAGCGGCATGCTATGTCGGGCCGCCGATCACCGTCGGCAAGAGCAACGAGCACACGGGCTATCCCGGGACGCTGATGATCTCCAAGGAGACGCTCCGGGGCCTCCTGCTCGCGATCGCGCGCCAGCTCCAGGCCTGGGGCTTTCGGAACCTTGCCGTGCTCAACACGCACGGCGGAAACACGGCTGTTGTCGCCACGACGCTGCGCGAGATCCGCGCCTCCACCGGCCTGCGGGCCGACTTCCTGCGGGCGGCGGTCGACACGGGGGTCTCGCCGCGGGAGGCCGCGTTCGGGATGCACGCGGGCGAGGTGGAGACGTCGTGGCTGCTGGCCGCCGCCCCCTCGCTGGTGTCCATGGCCCGGGCGCTGCGGGACTACCCCCCGGGCTCGGACCAGCCGGGAGATCTCCGCCCGGAGATGGCCCCCGTGACCCACGCCTGGGCCACGCGGGACCTCTCCGCCTCGGGAATCATCGGCGATGCGACCCTCGCGACGGCTGAGAAGGGGGCGCGCTGGCTCGAGCAGGGCGCCGCGAGCCTGGCCGCGGCAATCGCCGCTTTCGCACCCGCCTAGTATTTCATTGCCCGGCTCGCCCTCCCCGCAGCTCAATTGCCCCGATTTCCCGATGCTCCTGAAATTCTTCGAACTCGACCGCAATAAAACCACGCCCGGCCGCGAGATCCAGGCCGGGGTCACCACCTTTGCGGCGATGGCCTACATCCTCGCCGTCAACCCGGCGATCCTCGCGGGCGCGGGCATGGATCGCGGCGCCCTGGTGACCGTGACCGCGCTCACGGCCGCCGTGGCGACCGCGATCATGGCATTCCTGACGAATTACCCGCTCGTCCTTGCGCCGGGGATGGGGATCAACGCCTTCTTCACCTACACGATCTGCATCGGCAAGGGGGTTCCCTGGCCGGAGGCCCTCGGGATGGTCTTTGTGAACGGGCTGATCTTTCTCTCGATGTCCGTCACCGGCATTCGCGAGAAGCTGATCGCGTCGATCCCGACCTCGCTGAAGATCGCGGTCACCTGCGGGATCGGGCTGTTCATCGCCTTCATCGGGCTGAAGAACGGCGGCGTTGTCGTCTCGAACCCGGCCACCTTTGTCGGCGCCGGCGACTTTGCCTCCGGTTCCGTCGCCCTCTGCCTGGCGGGCATTGTCTTCACGGCGATCCTGGTCGCCCGGCGGGTCCCCGGGGCCATTGTCCTTGGGATTGTCGCCGTCACCCTCGCGGGCCTCCTCGTCCCGTCGGGGGCCGGCGGCATGGTGACGCGGCTGCCCGGGAGCCCCTTCGCCCTCCCGCACTCGCCGGCCCCCGTTTTTCTCAAGCTGAGCTTCGGGTTCCTGACCAGCGCGGCGGCCTTCGTGAAGGCGCTGCCGCTCATCCTGACCCTGCTGCTCGTGGACATGTTCGACAACATCGGGACCCTGATCGCGGTCACGAAGCGCGCAGGTCTGCTCGACGCCGACGGCCGGCTGCCGCGCGCGGGCCGCGCGCTTCTTGCCGACTCGATCGCGACGATCCTCAGCGCGCTGTTCGGGACCTCCACGGTGGTCAGCTACGTCGAGGCGGCGGCGGGCGTGGAGGCCGGGGGCCGCACCGGGCTCACGTCGCTGACGACGGCGGCGCTCATGCTGCTCGCGCTCTTCCTGACACCGGTGATCCTGGCGGTCCCCGCCGTCGCGACCGCGCCCGCCCTGGTGATCGTGGGGATCTTCATGATGCAGTCGGTCGTCGAGATCCCGATGGGCGATTTCAGGACCGCGGCGCCGGCCGTCCTCACGATCTTCGCGATTCCCCTCATGTTCAGCGTGGCCGAGGGGATCGGCTTTGGCCTCATCTCGACGGCGCTCCTCGCGCTCGCCCTGGGCCGCCCCCGGGACTTTTCACCGCTCGGTTACATCGTGGCCGGGGTCTTCTTCCTGGACTTCTTCAGGCTCTGGCCCTTCCACGGGTGAGAAACACGATTTTACTTGCAAGTTGACTAGTTAGTAAACAAATTGGGCGCATGGGAAGGACAAGCGACGCCAGGGAAAGACTGATGAAAGCCGCCCTCAGCCTCATTTGGGAGGAGAGTTACGGCTCGGTCACCATTGACGACATTTGCGAGCGCGCGGAGGTGAAAAAGGGGAGCTTTTACTACTTTTTCGACTCGAAATCCGACCTTGCGCTTGCCGCCCTCGACCGCCTCTGGAACGAGAGCTGGGAACCGAGGCTTAACGAGCATTTCGCCCCCACCGTTCCCCCGGTGCAGCGGCTGGTCAACCATGTCGCGTGGATCCACGAGAAACAGGCCGAGATCAAGCGGAAGACGGGGCGGGTGCTCGGGTGTCCGGTCTGCTCGGTCGGCTCCGAGGTGAGCACCCAGGAGGCCAAGGTGAGCGCCAAGGTCCGCGAGATCTGCTCCCGGAAACGGCGCTACCTTGAGACGGCGATCAGCGACGCGGTGGCCCAGGGGGCGATCGCACCCTGCGACCCGATCGAGAAGGCGGCGAGCCTTGCCGCGCTCATCGAGGGAATCGTGAGCCAGGGCCGCATCATGAACGATCCCGATATCATCGGCCGGCTCCCGGCAATGGTCCTCGACCACCTCCGGGTGAAGGAGCCCACAGCCTCCTCGATATAAAAAGCATTTTTTAGGGAACCTTTTTTAAACCAAACGGTCAACAATTTAAGCTCAGTTCATATTCATTTCCATGATGACTTCCACGAAAGACTCCTCGCTCCTGGAAACACCCGCCCCGGTCGCGCAGCGCGACGAGGCCAGCGGCGTCGACAGCCTTCACCTCTACCTTCAGGAAATCGGGAAAACCCCGCTCCTGACCATTGCCGAGGAGATCCAGCTGGCCGCGCGCATCCGCAAGGGAGACCAGGCGGCCCGCAACCACATGATTCAGGCCAACCTGCGCCTTGTCGTGAAGATCGCGCAGGATTATCGGGATTTTGGCCTGCCCATGCTCGACCTGATCAGTGAGGGAAACCTCGGGCTGATCAAGGCGGTCGACCGGTACGACCCGGCGAAGGGGGGCAAGCTGAGCACGTATGCGGCCTGGTGGATCAAGCACTCGATGCAGCGGGCGCTGGCCAACCAATCCAAGACGATCCGGTTGCCCGTGCACGTCGTCGCCAAGATTTCCCTCATGCGCCGGACGGGCCGCACGCTCGCCGAGAAGCTCGGCCGCGAGCCCAGCGACGAGGAGCTGGCCATGGAGCTGAGGATTCCCATTCACAAGGTGGCGCACTTGAAGTCGGTGGCCGTGCATCCCGCGTCCCTCGACGCCCCCCTCGGCGACACCGCCGACGGGTCGTCGCTGGGCGAGGTCGTCCGCGACGAGAATGCCGCCAGCCCGCTGGAGACCCTGGGCGACCGCAATCTCTCCGCGGAGCTGAAGCTGGTGGTCGGCTCGCTCGACGAGCGCGAGGCCGAGATCATCCGGCTGCGCTTCGGCCTGGACGGGCGCAAGGAAATGACCCTCGCGGAGGTGGGCAGGAAATTCAAGGTGACGCGCGAGCGGATCCGGCAGCTCCAGCAGTATGCCCTCAAGGAAATGCGCAAGATGATGCAGAAGCGCGGTGGCCAGCGCAGCGCGGAGGAGATCGCCGAGGACGACCGGATCGAGGTCCGGTCCCAGGTCCTCCGGGAATTCGCCTCGCAGGTCCGCAAGCCCGCCGCCGCCTGAGCATCCGGAATTCGGATTTGAACAGGAAGTTCGGGAAGAGCGGGAAGTTCGATCCGTCATAATCCAACCGGTACTGGGGCCACGACTGGTTTCCCTGCCAACAGTCTGTTCCAGAGTCTGGATTTGGGCCCATCCCTCCGGGCCTTTCCGGCCTTCCCGGCCTTCCTGTTCAAAATTCTCTCCTAGGCCGCGCCTTGACACAGGGGGGCGGCGTTTGGTCTTTTGTCCCCTCACATGACCGACAAGAGCCTGCCATTTACCCGCGACCAGCTTGAGGCGATCGCCTCGAGGGTTCCCACGCCCTTCCATATCTACGATGCCGCGGCCATGGTCCGGAACGCCCGGGCCTTTTACGACGCCTTTTCCTGGGTGCCCGGTGGCTTCGTCAATTTCTTTGCGGTAAAGGCCCTGCCCAATCCGCACGTGCTCGAGCTGCTCCGGCGCGAGGGTCTCGGCGGGGACTGCTCCTCGCTGGCCGAGCTCCGGCTTTGCAGCGCGGTTGGAATGAAGGGCGCGGACATCTGCTTCACCTCCAACGACACGCCGGCGGCCGAGTACCGGGCGGCGGCCGACCTTGGCGCCCTGATCAACCTGGATGACATCAGCCACATCGCCTTCCTCGAGCAGAGCCTGGGCGGGAAGCTTCCGGACGTCCTGTGCTTCCGCTACAATCCCGGCCCCCTGAAGGAGGGCAACGTGATCATCGGAAAGCCCGAGGAGGCCAAGTACGGGTTCACGCGCGACCAGCTCTTCGAGGGTTACCGGATCGCCCGGGACAAGGGCGTGAAGCGCTTCGGCCTCCACGCCATGGTGGCATCCAACGAGCTCAATCCCGACTATTTCGTGGAGACTGCGCAGATGCTCCTGGAGCTCGTGGTCGAGATCAGCGCGCGCGTGGGCATCCGCTTCGAGTTCGTGAATCTCGGCGGCGGAATCGGCATTCCCTATCGGCCGGGTCAGACGGCGGTGGACCTGCCCTACGTGGGCCGGAGGATCCGGGAGGTGTACGACCGGGTCGTCGGCGGGGCCGGGCTGGCGCCGGTCCGGATCGTGATGGAGTGCGGGCGCATGATCACCGGCCCCTATGGCTACCTGGTGACCCGCGTCCTCCACAAGAAGGCCATCTACAAGAATTACGTCGGGCTGGACGCGAGCATGGCCAACCTGATGCGCCCGGGCATGTACGGCTCCTACCACCACATCTCCGTACCCGGGAGGGAGGGCGGGGCCCGAAAGGTCTACGATGTCACCGGATCGCTCTGCGAGAACAACGACAAGTTTGCGATCGACCGGGAAATTCCCGACCCGGCCATCGGCGACCTCATGGTGATCCACGACACCGGCGCCCACGGCCACGCGATGGGGTTCAATTACAACGGAAAACTCCGCTCCGCCGAGGTCCTCTGGCAGGGCGGGTCCGACTTCAGGGTCATCCGCCGCGCCGAGACCCTGGCCGACCACTTCGCAACCCTCGACTATCCCGGGCTGGGCGCCGGGACCTGACCGCCCGCCATGAACCCCGGGATGTGGCGGGGGATCCATTCGCTGCAGAAGGACGCGGAGGTCCTGAAGCACAAGGTGGCGCCCGGGACCCTCCCGCGGATCCTGGGCCTGGCGCGATCCTACGCGGGGATCCTCTCCTTCTTCATGCTCCTGGTGGTGCTCGACGCGGGCGCGGGCGTGGTCAACCCGCTCATTTACCGGAAGCTCATCGACAGCGGCATCCTCGCGGGCAACGCCCGGCTGGTCGTCAGGCTGGCGCTCGTTGCCGCGGGCGTCTCCGTGGCGGACGCGGCGCTCAACTTCTTCCAGCGGCGGATCGCCGCCCAGGTCGGGCTGGAGATCGTCTTCGAGCTCAGGACCCGCGTCTTCGTCCACATCCAGCGGATGTCCCTTGCGTTCTTCACCCGCGCGCGGACGGGTGCCCTGGTGAGCCGGCTGAACAGCGACGTGTCGGGGGTGCGCGACGCGTTCACCGACATCCTGTCGACGGCCGTGGGCAATGTCGTGACCGTTGCGCTCGTGCTGGCCGCCATGTTCACGCTGTCGTGGCGTCTCACGGTGGCCTCGCTGGTCCTGGTCCCGCTCTTCGTCTGGCCCGCCCGCTGGCTCGGCCGCCGCATGCGGACGCTCATGCGGGAGAACTTCGACCGGATGGCCGACATGAACAGCCTCATGGTGGAGCGCTTCAGCGTCGCCGGGGCGACGGTGTCCAAGGTCTTCGGCCGCCCCGCGGAGGAGAAGGCGGCCTTTGAGCTGCAGGCGGGCCGGGTGAGGGACGTCGGGCTCGCCGTCGCAACCTCATCGCGGTTCCTCTTCATCGGCCTGGGCCTGGTGGCGTCGCTGGCCGTCGCCGTCGTGTACGGCTGGGGGGGCGTGCAGGCCGTCTCCCGCGTCCTGGACATCGGCACCGTGGTCGCGCTGGTCTCCTACCTGATGCGCCTTTACGGCCCGATCACGGCCCTGTCCAACCTCCAGGTCGACGTCATGACCACGCTCGTGTCCTTCGAGCGCGTCTTCGAGGTGCTCGACCTGAAGCCCACGGTGACCGAGAAGCCCGGCGCGGCGGACGTGCCGCCGGGCCCGATCCGGGTCGAGTTCGACAACGTGTCATTCCGCTACCCGACGGCCGCCGAGGTCTCGCTCGCCTCGCTGGAGTCGGTCGCCGTCCCGGGCGGGCACCCGGAGCGGGAGATCCTCCACGGTGTCAGCTTCGCGGCCGAACCCGGCCGGATGATCGCCCTGGTCGGGCCTTCCGGGGCCGGGAAGACCACCCTGGCCCAATTGGCCGCGCGGCTCTACGACGTGCGCTCGGGCGCGATCCGTTTCAACGGCGTGGACCTTCGCGACGCGACCCTGGAATCGGTGAGGAGCGCCGTCGGGATGGTGATGCAGGACGCCCACCTCTTCCACGACACGATCCGGGCCAACCTGCTCTACGCCAGGCCGGGGGCGAGCGCGGCCGAGCTCGCCCGGGCGCTCGAGGACGCGCAGATCGCGGCGGTGGTGGCGGCGCTGCCCCAGGGCCTCGACACGGTGATCGGCGAGCGCGGCCACCGCCTGTCGGGTGGCGAGCGGGCGCGGGTTGCCATCGCCCGGCTTCTCCTCAAGGCCCCGTCCTTCGTCATCCTCGACGAGGCGACGGCGCACCTCGACTCGGAGTCGGAGAGGGCGATCCAGGCCGCGTTTGAGACGGCGTTGAAGGGCCGCACATCCCTCGTCATCGCCCACCGGCTTTCCACGGTCCAGAACGCCGACCTGATCCTGGTCCTGGACCGGGGCCGGATTGTCGAGCGCGGCCGGCACGGGGAGCTGCTCCAGGCCGGCGGCCTCTATGCGCAGCTCCACCGCACGCAGTTCCTTGGCGGTCGCCGGCCGGCCTCAGAAACCTGATCCCCGCGGTTCACCTGCTGGACACGATGCCGGCGGACTTCACGACGCCGGGAGCGCCCCGGTAGACCCGGCCCATGACGCCGACCCGCCGGACGCGTTCCACGAAATCCGGCGAGAACAGGCTCGCGCGGGGATCGTAGAGCGGGTGGCGCAGCCGGGCGAGGTCCATGATCTCCAGGTAGAGCTCCCGGTCCTGGAACCGGCGGTTCCTGGCCGCGGCGACCCCCTTCGCCACAAAGGCGCCGTTGTCCCGGATGTACTCCGGCGAGAACCACGCGAAAAAGGGAACCTCGTACATCGGGTTGGTCGCCAGCGTCTCGTCGCGGAATAGGTATTTGTCAGGCCGGGAGTCGAGGACGTCCTCGGCGTGGTCGCTCACGTAGAGCAGGCAGGACGAATCGTGTCGGCGCTGGAGGATCCCGATCAGGTCGGCCAGGACCGTATCGGTGTAGAGGATGGTGTTGTCGTAGCTTGAGCGCAGCGGCCCGCCGTCGTCGGCGGGTTTAAAACGGTCGAAGCGGCGCGGATACCGGTCGAGGTAGCGGACGTGGCTCCCGAACAAATGGGCGAAGACAAGCTGCCGCCCCGGGAGGGCCGCCGCCCGGCTTACGAGGCGCTCCAGGTTCTCGTCATAGACCCCGTTCAGGTACACGTGCTCGCCGCAGGAGGCCACGAGCGAGTTGATCAGCAGGTCGGCCCCGCCCTGGTTGAACTGCGCGGAGTACCAGTGCGTGGCGTAGCCCGCCTGCGAGAACAGCGGGAAGGACGGGATCATCTCGCCGCGGACCGAGAACATGTCGCCCAGCGAGAAGACCGTCGAGGTGCAGGTCGAGATCACGTCCGTGAAGACCTGGAGCTGGGGGGCGAGCGCGTCCAGGCGCGGGGTCGTTTCCCTCGGGTGGCCGTAGAGCGACCAGTGGCTGCGATTGGACGACTCCCCGATCACCACGACGATCAGCCGCGGGGGGGCCGCGCCGGGCACCGGCCGCGCGCCGTCCAGCTCCCGGAGGTGCCGACCGACGTCGCGGTACTGGCGAAGGAAATACCGGTTCGTGGTGATGTAGTTGAAATGGATCATCGCCAGGAAAGTGAGCGGGTGGAGCTTGCCATAGCCGCTGTCGACAAACCGGATCGACTGGGTGGGCGAGACGGCGACCCGGCGCGTGAGCGTGCCGCCAAAGCGGACGGAGGACGCGATCCCGTGGGCGCTGGCGAGCGCGCCGAAGGCGAAAAGGCCGATCCGGACGCGCCACCGGGGCGGTTCCGCCGCGACGTTTGCGGCGATGCAGCCGGCGAATGCGGCCGAGAGCAGCGCCATCGACGCCACGACGGCCGGGGAGAGGAAGTTGACCAGGAAGTCCCCGACCTGGTTGTGATTGGTCTGCATCAGGGCCGTGTGCGCGGCGAGATTCCAGCGCGCCCCGTAGCAGACCGCGTGGAAGCCCACGACCAGGGTGGCCAGCGCCATTGCGCCCCCGGAGAGGATCACCCAGACCCGCGCCGGGAAACGGGGGAGGAACAGCGCGGGGGCGAGGAGCAGGAACGAGATGAGCAGCTCATAGTAGGCGATCGGCGCGAAATACTTCAGGTCCGCATGGCTCCCGAAGAACAGATAGACCTCGGGGGCGAGCGGGAGGACGCCGAGGCACGCAAGCGTCCCGACGAATGCAACCGGGCCGAACCGTCGAGCAGTGGGAGGCTGCATGTAGGACACAGTCCTACGAACTGGCCCGGGCAGACAACCCCAATTATTTCGCCTCGATCGCCCCGTGGACCAGCTTGAGCATCATCCGCGGATTGAAGGGCTTCATGAGGAATGCGTGCGGCCGGGACTCCTTGAAGCGGGAGGCCGTTTCCTCCTCGGTGTAGCCGCTCATCAGGATGACCCGGGCATTTTCCCGCATGCGCCTCATTTGCAGGAACGCCATGGCGCCGTCCACCCGAGGCATCGTCAGGTCCATGAGCACCAGGTCGAAGCTCTCCGGGTCGGCCTGGAACAGGTCGATGGCGTGGCCCCCATCGATGGCGGTCACGACCTTGAATCCATCCATTTTCAGCAATTCGGCGAGCGTGTCGCGGATCGCCTGGTCGTCGTCCACGAGCAGCACGCGCCCGCTCCCCCGCGTTCTCTGGGCCGCGGGCGCGACGTCGCGGCCCCGGTCCTCGATGGCGCCCGCGCTGGCGGGAAAGACGACGCGGAAGGTCGACCCCGCCCCGGGACTTGACCGCACGTCGATCACGCCCCTGTGCCCCCGCACGATTCCCTGGACTGCGGACAGCCCGAGTCCGCGCCCGATGAACTTGGTGGTGAAGAAGGGATCGAAGATCCGCGCCTGCGTCTCCGGGCTCATGCCGCAGCCGGTGTCCGACACCTCCAGGAAGACCCGGTTGCCCGCCTGGGCCCCGGATTCCCGCTCCGGGGCGGCCTTTTCGACACCGGTGCGTATCGAAACGACCCCGTCGACCTCACCAACGGCCTCGGCGGCATTGGTCACCAGGTTGATGATCAGCTGCTGCATCTGCGTGGAATCCGCCTCGACGGCGGGCAGGGCCGGATCCAGGTCCAGGCGCAGCTCCGAGCGCAGGCCGATCGACAGCTTGAGGAGCGGCGTGGTCTCCTCGATCAACCGGCTCAGCGACAGGTTCTTCAGCTCAAACCGGCCGCGCCCCGAGTAGGCGAGCATCAGCTTGCAGAGGGCCGCGGCCCGGTGGACCGCCTTGTTGATCGTCCGGAGGTCGTCTGTCGGGGCCGCGCCCGCCGAAATCTTGCGCTCGGCGAGCTCGGCGGCGTTCTGGATGCCGCCGAGGATGTTGTTGAAGTCGTGCGCGATGCCTCCGGCCAGGACCCCGAGGCTCTCGAGCCGCTGCGCCTCCTGCTGGCTCTGCTCGCGCTTCGCCTTCCTCTCCTCCTTCTCTTTTTGCGCGGTGACGTCCCGGATCAGCCCGCACAGGGCCCGGGGCTTCCCGTCGGCGCAGGTCTCGAGCTCGCAATAGCTGTGGAGCCAGCGGACCTGGCCGTCGGGACGCCGGATCCGGTACTCGATCTCCGCGGGAGGCCGCCCGCCGATCGCGTCCTGTAATCCCTGTTCCACCGCCGGACGGTCCTCGGGCAGGACAAGGCCGATGGAAAAGTCGAAATCCTTCCGCGGCGGCGGGGAGTCGTAGCCGAATATGCGCTCAAGGTAGGGGGAGCTGACCGCCGTCATGTCGTTGAGGTTGAACTCCCACGATCCCATCTGGGCGGCGACCAGCGCCCGCGCGAGCCGGCGTTCGCTGATCCGCAGCCTCTCCTGTTCAACGAAATCCATCAGCGGCTCCCGACTGGGTCCGGTCGTCCCCGCGTTTTCTCCCTGGGTCGGCGCGTCCATTGTATCCGGGGGTTCTGCGTGATTGAAAGCCGGCCTCCGGGCAGGCTCCCCTCCCCGAGTGGCGGGAGCATCATCGCCCCAACGGCCTCCCCGGTCTGGCCGCATATTGTCAAAAGTGCTGCAGCAATTGCACAGCGCCGCAGTCCCGGCGGGCGCCGTTTGGCCAAAAAAAGGGCCCGGCGACGACGCCGGGCCCCGAATTCCAGTCCGGAGGATCTGCCTCAGCGGTACTCCTCGCCGGTCACCGAGTTGATGATCTTGAAGTGCTCCAGGTGGTAGGAGGGGTCGGCGCGGAACGCCAGCTTCACCCCGAAGCTCTTCTCGATCCGCACGAGCAGGTCCGCGTCCTCGCTCCGCAGCCGTTCCAGGATGCTCGGGTGGACGAGGACGCGCAGGGCGTACTCCTTCCCGTCCTTGCGGGACTGGAGGCGAAGCACGATGGACGAGAGCCGGCGCTGGAGCTCGACGGACATCGTGGTCGCCGACTTGACGATGCCGCGGCCGCGGCAGTAGGGGCAGTCGGTGTACAGGTTGGACCACAGCGACTCCTGCTGGCGCTGCCGGGTCATCTGCATGATGCCCAGCTGCGAGATCGGCAGGATGTGGTTGCGGGCCTTGTCCGTGGCCATCAGCTCGACCATCTTCTCATAGACGGCGTTGCGGTGGCGGCGCTCCTTCATGTCGATGAAGTCGATGATGACCAGGCCGCCGAGGTTGCGCAGCCGGATCTGGCGGGCGATCTCCTGCGCGGCCTCGAGGTTGACCGCGTAGATCGTGTTCTTCTCGTCGCCGGAGCGGTTCTTGTGGGAGCCGGTGTTCACGTCGATAGCGATCAGGGCCTCGGTCTCGTCGATGACGATCTCGCCGCCGCTGGGAAGCGG
>CAITEC010000007.1 GCA_903891325.1 uncultured Opitutaceae bacterium | reverse complement strand
TGACTCAGTTGCCGGGCAAGCGCGCTCGGAGATCGCGCTCCACCCTCAAATCCGGCAGGCCGCGGCCGCACGGTAGAGGGCGATCACCTTTTCCGGGGTCACCTCGGCCAGGAGGTTGTGGATGCTGCAGAAGACGTAGCCCGAGCCGTCGGCCAGGACGGGCACGGTGCGCGCCACCTCGTCCTCGACCTCCCGGACCGAGCCGAGGGGAAGCGTGTGCTGGGAGTCCACGCCCCCGCCCCAAAGCGACATTCGCCCGCGGACCTTCTCCTTCCAGGCCGCGGGCGGGCGCCCGCCGGCCGGCCACTGGACGGGGTTGAGGATGTCGGTGCCCGTCTCGACGATCATGTCGATCAGGTCGTGGATCGCCCCGCAGGAGTGCAGGAAGGTCTTCATCCGGGGCGCGATCCGGTGGATTTCCGCGTTGTGCCTCAGCCGATAGGGCAGGAAGAGGTCCCGAAAAGTCGCCGGCGAGGCCATCAGGGATTGCTGGTTTCCCCAGTCGTCGCCGTCGGTCCCGACGATGTCCACCGTGTCGCGGATTTCGGGGAGCAGGGCGCGGATGTTCCGCAGCGAGTACTCGAGCTGCAGGGAGTGGACCTCGTGGACAAAATCGGGATCCTCAAGGCAGAGCAGCGGGTAGACCGCGAGTCCCCCAAACCCGTGGATGCAAAGGCCCAGGTCGACCCGGCCCCAGAGGAATACCGCCCGGTCGCCGGAGTCGCGGACGCGCCGGCAGGTGTCCCTGAGTTCCCGGATCTGGGCGTCGGTCAGGAGATTTTTCTCGAGCCAGGCGCGGTGGGCCCTCAAGTCCGGCCGCGGAAGCTCGCCCTCCAGGACGAGCGCCTGGCCGGCGTGCTCGGGATTGAAGACATAGGCCCCCGCGGGCATTTCGCCGACGCCAGCCAGGCGGATCGTCCCCGCGCTGTCGACGGAGTAGCCCCCGGCATCCCGGACCATCGCGTCCGGGATCCGACCGCCGAAGTCGTAGGGATGCCAGAGCCCGGGCTGCTCAAAGGCATTGGTCAGGCCGTCGCCCTCGACGACGACCACGTCGCACCCCAGCGCGTCGAGGACGTCGGGATGGGGGAGGGCGAGCATCTGGGAATTGTCGTGGATCCGGGTCGGCTTCCACGGGAGCCCGAGGGCGTTGCGAAGCGCCTGGTAGCCGAAGGCGGAGATCCCGCTGGACCTCATTCCCCCGAGGTCCTTGGGCAGGACGTCGGGTCGGCGAAACTCGAGCGCGGCGATGACGCGTTCGCGGGAGGTCATTGCCGGGACGCTGGCCGGGGCGGGACCGGATGACAATCGCGCCACGCCCGGGAACGGCGATCAGTCCCCGCGCTCACGGGGTGTATTAGCAATCGAAACTGTCTAGCGTTCGGCATCCGGCGTGCTACCGTCCGGCCGTGGAACCGCAACCGACCGCAACGAGACCCAAGGAGGTTTACAGCCTCACAAAAATCGTTTTCACCCTCGGCCCGGCGACCGAGAGCGAGGAGATGCTCGAAAAGCTGATCCTGGCGGGCGTCGACGTCTGCCGGCTGAACATGGCCCATGCCGACGGGGCCTGGACCCGGATGATGATCCGCCGCGTGCGCGAGGTCTGCTGGAGGACCCAGCGGCACATCGCCCTGCTGATGGACGTGAAGGGGCCCGAGATCCGGACCGGGGATCTGCCCGCCCCGGTCGACCTGGTGGCGGGACAGCTCGTGGACCTGCTGCCCAATCCCCCGGGAGGCGGCGAGGAGGGCGTCTTCTCGGTGGCCGTCAACTATCCCCTGATGGGGCGCGACGTGTCCACGGGGACGACCGTCCTGGTGGACAGCGGGCTCGTGCGGCTCGAGGTGCTCACCTCCTCCGCGGACCGGGTGCGCTGCAAGGTCGTCGTCCCGGGAAGGCTCACGAGCCGGCGCCACATCAACCTGCCGGGGGTGAAGGTGCGGCTTCCCGCGCTGACCGCCAAGGACCGCGCCGACATCGCCGTGGGCGTGGAGGAGCAGGTCGATTTCTTCGCGCTTTCGTTTGTCCGCGAGGCCGACGACATCGACATCCTCCGCCGGCTGCTCTCGGACCTGAAATGCGACGCGCACATCATTGCCAAGATCGAGGACCAGTCCGGCCTCGCCAACCTCGACGAGATCGCGGTCGCCGCCGACGGCCTCATGGTGGCCCGCGGCGACCTGGGCATCGAGGTGCCGATGGAGGACCTGCCGCTCATCCAGAGGCGGGCGATCGACACCTGCATCCGGCTGCGCAAGCCGGTCATCGTCGCCACCCACCTCCTGGAGTCCATGATCTCCTCGCCGGTCCCGACGCGGGCCGAGGTGAGCGACATCGCGACGGCGGTGTGGTCGACCGCGGACGCCATCATGCTCTCCGGCGAGACGACGACGGGCCGCTACCCGCTCGAGTGCGTCCAGCTGATGAAGCGCGTGGCCGGCCGGATCGAGGGCAGCGCGGCGAAGGGCTACAACGCGGGGCTTCCCCTCAAGACGCGCAAGGACCGGCTCCTGCGGGCCGCGGTCGTCCTCGCCCAGGAGCTCGGTGAGACGGGCATCGTGGTCTTCACCCGCAGCGGCAACTTCCCGCAGACGCTCGCGGCCCTCCGCCCGTGGCGCTGCCCGGTCTACGCGTTCACGGACGACCCGAAGGTCTTCCGCCACATGCTGCTCATGTGGGGCGTCGAGCCCTTCCTGATGAATTTCATGCCGAGCCCCGAGGCGACGATCTGCTCGGCGTTCGCCTACCTCATCCGGCGCGGCTGGGCGCAGAAGGGCGACTGGATGGTGGTCGTGACCAACGTCCTCGCCGGGAAGCAGACGATCGATTCAATCGAGATGAGGCAGGTGGAAGCCTCCCCTGCAGAAACCTGAAACCTGAGACCTGAGACCTGAAAGTCGGACGTAACCAAGCCTGAAGGTGGAGCGCGATCTCCGAGCGCGCTGTGCGACTCGAGAATATTGATTGTGCCCAATCCCAAACCAGAGCGCCCGTCGTCGGACTGAATCCTAGGTTCGGACAGCGTCGTTCAGCGCGCTCGGAGATCGCGCTCCACCCTCAAACTGATCCACAGCCCTAATACGCCACTTTGTCGGGTTTCCTTGCCCAGGCCTTGAAGGCGCCGGCCGCCTTCTTCCGGAGCAAGGGGCGCATCTTCACCTCGCGGTCCCCGGGGGGCAACGCGAGCTGCCGGTAGATGTGGTCGTCGTCGAAGCCGATCGCGGCGGCGTCGGCGCGGGTGTTGCCGTAGTAGACCTTGGGGATCCGGGCCCAGTAGATGGCCGCCAGGCACATCGGGCAGGGCTCACAGCTTGTGAACAGCTCGCAGTCGGACAGGTTGAAGGTCTTCAGGCGCGCGCAGGCCCCGCGGATGGCAATCACCTCGGCGTGGGCCGTCGGGTCGTTGGTCGACGTCACCTGGTTGGCCCCCCGCGCCACAACCTTTCCCCGGCGGACGACGACGCAGCCGAAGGGCCCGCCCCGGCTTGAACGCATGCCGGCCTCGGCCAGGCGGATGGCCTCCCTCATGTGCGCATTTCGGTCTTTCATTGGCTCCGATTAGAATGCGATACTGACCCCTGACAACGAATTACCGTGTCCCTCCCGCCCCCACGCATGAAGCCTGCCACCATTTCCGGCCTTGAGATCACCGGATCGATCACGCCGCAAGCCGCGGAGATCCTCACCCCCGAGGCCTGCGCCTTCATTGCGGGGCTGTTTCGCGCCTTCGGGCCCCGCCGGGAAGGGCTGCTCGGAAGGCGTGTCGTCCGGCAGGCGGAGATCGACGGGGGGTCCCTCCCGGATTTTCCAGCCGAGACCGCCTCCGTCCGCGCGGGCGCCTGGCGGGTGCCCCCGGCCCCGCACGACCTGGCGGACCGGCGCACGGAGATCACCGGCCCGGTGGATCGCAAGATGGTGATCAACGCGCTCAATTCCGACGCCAAGGTCTTCATGGCGGACTTCGAGGACGCGACCTCGCCGACCTGGACGAACATGATCGAGGGGCAGGCCAACCTGCGCGATGCGGTCCGCCGCACGATCGAGTTCACCAGCCCCGAGGGGAAGGCCTACCGGCTCAAGGAGAGGACCGCCACCCTGATGGTCCGGCCCCGCGGCTGGCACCTGCTGGAGAAACACGTGCTCCTCGACGGCCGGCCGGTCAGCGGATCGCTCTTCGACTTCGGGCTCTTCTTCTTTCACAACGCCCGCGAGCTGATCGCGCGGGGCTCGGGCCCCTATTTCTACCTGCCGAAGATGGAGAGCCGCCACGAGGCACGCCTCTGGCACGACGTGTTCCTGCACGGCGAGGACGCCCTGGGGATTCCCCGGGGGAGCATCCGGGCGACGGCGCTGATCGAGACCATCCTGGCCACCTTCGAGGCCGAGGAGATCCTCCACGAGCTCGGCGAGCACGCCTCAGGCCTGAATTGCGGGCGCTGGGACTACATCTTCAGCTGCATCAAGAAACTGCACCGGCGGGCGCCGCACCCCTTCCCGGACCGGGCGCAGATCGCCATGACGGTCCCCTTCATGCGGGCCTACTGCCTGCATGTGATCAAGGTCTGCCACCGGCGCGGCGCCCACGCCATGGGCGGCATGGCGGCCCAGATCCCGATCAAGGGCGACCCGGCCGCCAACGATGCGGCGATGGCGAAGGTCCTTGCGGACAAGGAGCGGGAGGCCTCGGACGGGCACGACGGCACCTGGGTCGCCCATCCCGGGCTGATCCCGGTGGCGCTGCAGGCGTTCAACCGGCTGATGCCCGGCCCCAACCAGGTCTCCCGGCAGCGGGAGGACGTGAACGTGACCGCGGCGGAGCTCCTGGCGGTGCCTCCGGGGACCATCACGGAGGCAGGCGTGAGGACGAACCTGAGCGTCGGCGTGCAATATCTCGAGGCATGGCTGGGCGGGCTCGGCTGCGTGCCGCTTTACAACCTGATGGAGGATGCGGCGACGTCGGAAATCTCCCGCGCCCAGCTCTGGCAGTGGCTGAAGTACGGGGCGACCCTGGCCGACGGCCGGAAGCTGACCGCCGCCCTGTACGACAGCCTCCTCGCCGAGGAGATGGTGAAGATCCGCGCGGAAGTGGGCCCGGCCCGGCACGACCGGGGGCACTTCCCGGCTGCCGCCGAGCTGTTCATGCGGATGGTCAAGTCCGGGCAGCTCGACGAATTCCTGACACTGCCGGCCTACGAGATGCTTCCCTGAGGTATGCCGGCCTCCCTGGACACCGCGGATCGGGCGGCCTTTGTCGCGGCCTTCGGCGGGCTGTTTGAGCATTCGCCCTGGGTGGCCGACGAGACTTTCGGACGGCGCCCGTTTCGGGATGCGAAGCATTTCCACGCGGAACTTTGCGCGACCCTGCGTCGCGCGTCGCCGGACCGGCAGCTCGCGCTCATCAACGCCCACCCGGACCTCGCGGGCCGGATGGCCCGGCTCGGCCAACTGACCGCGGCGTCGACGGGCGAGCAGGCGGCGGCCGGCCTCGACCGGATTTCCGAGGGGGAACGGGCGCTCCTCACGGAGATGAACGCCGCGTATCGGGCCCGCTTCGGTTTTCCCTTCGTCATCTGCGCCCGCCTGAACGCGAAGGACGCCATCCTGAACGCGCTCCGGGAGCGGATTAAAAACACCCCCGAGGTCGAGAAGGCCGGCGCGTTGGCCGAGATAGAGAAGATTGCGTGGCTCCGGCTGACGGATGCCTTGGCTTGAATGTAGCCGGGGTCCCAGACCCCGGCCGGCCGCGAAGCGGCCGGGGATTGGAATTCCGAGATAGGACCCAAGGCACCGGGGTCTTGGACCCCGGCTACATTCAAACCGCAATTCCCCACGGATTGCCTTTTTCCCACCACCTTGTCTCATTTGATCCCACCGATGCCCGCCAAGCTCAGCACCCACGCCCTTGACCTGACCGTCGGCCGGCCCGCGGCCGGGCTGGCTGTCGAGCTGTGGCGCCTCGATGGCGCGGGTCCGCGGGACCTCCTCAAGACCGTCGTCACCAACGCGGACGGGCGGACGGATGCGCCGCTCCTGGGCGCCGCCGAGATGGCCGCGGGCGGCTACGAGCTGGTCTTCCTCGTCGGGGACTATTACGGCGGCCATTCGCCGACCGGGCGTGAGAAGTTCCTCGACCGGGTGCCCGTGCGTTTCAACGTCGCCGATCCCTCGGCCTCCTACCACGTGCCGCTTCTCTTCACACCGTGGGCCTACAGCACCTACCGCGGAAGCTGAACGACCGCATGAACAAGACCTCGCGCGCGCGCGCCGCCGGGCGATTGGCACGCCGGTTGGACGAACTGGGCCGCGTGACCGACACGCCCGGAAGCCTGACCCGGACCTTCCTCTCCCCGGCGATGGCGCGGGCGAACGCGCTGGTCGGCAAATGGATGGCCGCCGGGGGGATGGCGGTCAGGGAGGACGCCTACGGCAATTTGATCGGGAGGATTGAGGGATCGCGGCGCGGCCAGCCGACCCTGGTCATCGGCTCGCACCTGGACACGGTGAGGAACGCGGGCCGGTTCGACGGGGCGGCCGGCGTGCTTCTGGGGATCGCCGCGGTCGAGGCGCTCCGGCTCGACCGGGTCCGCCTGCCCTTTGCGCTGGAGGTCGTGGGCTTCTCCGAGGAGGAGGGCGTGCGTTTTTCCAGCGGCTACATCGGCAGCAAGGGTTACGCCGGCCGCCTGTCCGCCGGCGACCTCGCGCTTTGCGACGCCACCGGGACGACCCTGCGCGAGGTGCTCGGGCGCCGGGCGCGCAGGCGCTTCGCGCCGCCGCGGGCCGCGCAGGGTCGCGGCGGGCTGCTCGGCTACCTTGAGGTGCACATCGAGCAGGGCCCGGTCCTCGAGGCGGAAAAACTCCCGCTGGCGGTCGTCACCGGCATCGCGGGGCAGACGCGGGGCCGGCTTCAGTTCCGCGGGCGCGCCGGGCATGCCGGAACGACGCCGATGGCGCTGCGGCGGGACGCCCTCGCGGGCGCCGCCGAGCTGATCCTGTTTGCGGAGGCGCTCGCCCGGCGCAGCCCGCCGCTGGTGGCGACCGTCGGATCGCTCTCGGTGACGCCGGGCGCCCCGAACGTCATCCCGGGGGAGGCGCTTCTCTCACTGGACGTCAGGCACCCCCGCGACGCCGCGCGGCGCGCGGCCCTGCGCCGGATTCTGGCGCAGGCCCGGGCGATCGCCCGCCGCCGGGACCTGGGCTGCGTGTGGCGGGCAACCCAGGACGACGGGGCCGTCGCCTGTTCCCGCCGGCTTGCGTCACTGCTCGGGAAGAGCGTCCGGTCCGTCCAGGGGCGCAGCCTGCGGCTGGCCAGCGGGGCGGGCCACGACGCCGTCGTCATGGCGTCCATCGCGCCGATCGCGATGCTCTTTGTCCGCTGCCGCGGCGGCGTCAGCCACCACCCGTCGGAGCACGCGGCGGCCCCGGACCTGGGCGCGGCGCTCGCGGCGACACTGGATTTTATCGGCCGGCTCGCCGCCGGCGGGAGCCGGCCATGAGCGCGGGCCTCGACCTGGTTGTCCGCGGCGGCCTGATCGTGACGCCCGGCGGCGTGCGCCGGGCGGACCTCGCGGTTGCCGGCGGCCGGATCGCGAGGATCGCGCCGGAGATCGGGGAGGCGTCGGCCTCCGTCGTCGACGCCTCGGGCTGGGTTGTGTTTCCGGGCATCATCGACGCGCATGTCCACTTCAATGAGCCGGGACGCGCGGACTGGGAGGGACTGGAGACGGGCTCGGCGGCCCTTGCAGCCGGGGGCGGCGCGTGCTTCTTCGACATGCCGCTCAACTCGGAGCCCCCGGTCCTCGATGCCGCGCGCCTGCGGGAAAAGCGCTCGCTGGCCGAGGCGAAGTCGCACCTGGACTTCGGCATCTGGGGCGGGCTTGTGCCGGGGAACCTCGACCGGCTCGAGGAGCTCCGCGACGCGGGAGCGATCGGGCTCAAGGCCTTCCTCTGCAACAGCGGCATCGCGAGCTTTCCGGCTGTTGACGCGGGCTCGCTGAAGGCGGGGATGGCTCGCGCGGCCTCGCTGGGGATGCTCGTGGGCGTGCACGCCGAGGACGACGCGCTGGCCGCGCGCTTCACCGACCTCCAGCGCGGGCTCGGCCGGACGGATGCCCGCGGCTTCCTCGATTCCCGGCCCGTCGAGGTCGAACTGGAGGGGATCCGCACCGCGCTGGACCTGGCGGGCGAGACGGGGTGCGCGCTTCACATTGTCCATGTGAGCTGCCCGGAAGGCCTCTCGCTGATCGCCGCGGCGAAGGCGCGCGGCGTGAATGTGACCGCGGAGACCTGCCCGCATTACCTGCTTCTGTCCGACGGGGACGTCGGGCGGATCGGGGCGGCGGCCAAGTGCGCCCCGCCACTGCGCGACGAGGCGCGACGCGCGGCGCTCTGGGACCGGCTGCGGGCGGGGGAAATCGACACGATCGGCTCGGACCACTCGCCGGCGCCGCCCGGGATGAAAATGGGTGCGGATTTCTTCGCCATCTGGGGCGGCATCGCCGGATGCCAGCACGGGTTTGAGCTGGTCTTCTCCGAGACTGCCGCGGCCGGTGACCGGGAGCTGCCGCCGACCCTGGCCGCCGTGCTCGCCCGCAACGTCGCCCGGCGCTTCAGGATCGGCGCGAGCAAGGGCGAGCTCGCGGAGGGGATGGACGCGGATTTCTCATTTTTGGAATTTGGCCCGGAGCGCGAGATCGCCGCCTCCGAGCTCCTGACCCGGCACCGGCTCAGCCCGTATATCGGCCGCCGGAGCCGGGTTAGGATCACGCACACTTTCCTGAGGGGCGAGGCAGTTTGGGCGGACGGCAAAATCGTCGGAAAGCCGCGCGGCCGGTACCTGAGACCTGAGACCTGAAACCGGAGTCGAATTTCAAGGCCTGAGGTGGAGCGCGATCTCCGGAGATCGCGCTCCACCCCAAGACGACCCTGGTGTTCTGTGGATCGACTCAGGTTTCAGGTCTCAGGTCTCAGGTTTCTGCAAGAAATCCCGCCCCCCCCCGACCCTGAAAAACTCTTCGCCGCCGGGCGGGATTTCTGCTGTATCCCTATCCCATGACCTCCCCTTACGGCCACACCCGCACCCGCGTCGCCGCCCGGCACGCGCTTCTTGCCCCGGACGGCCATGTCGCAAGCTGCATTCCCGGGATCACCGGGGCCGTCGCGGTCATCCAGATCGACGGGGCGATGGGCGCCCGGTTCTCCCAGGTCCTCCTCACCTTTGAGCGCGGAGGCAGGGCGGCCCCCGCGGCCGGCCCCACGGAGACTTTCGGCTATTTCATGTCTGGCGGCGGAACGGTTGCGATTGGTTCCCTGAAGACCCGCTGTGATGCCGGCGGCTACTTTTTCGCCCCGGCCGGCGAACGCTGGTCCATCACCGCGCCCGCGGCCGGGACCCGGGTGACGCTCTTCAGCAAGTGCTTCGTCGCCCTTCCCGGAACCTCCGCGCCCAAGGCGCTCATCGGCGCCGCATCCCGGATCAAGGGCAAGCCCTTCCTTGGGGATCCGGACGCGCGGCTTCAGGTGCTGCTGCCCGACACGCCCGCCTTCGACATGGCGGTCAATATCTTCACCTACCGGCCCGGCGCCACGCTTCCCTTCGTGGAGACGCATGTGATGGAGCACGGCCTGGTCATGCTCGCGGGCAGGGGCGTCTACCGGCTGGAGGACTGCTGGTACCCGGTGGCCGCCGGTGATGCGATCTGGATGGCCCCCTATTGTCCCCAGTGGTTTGTCGCGATCGGCAAGGAACCGGCATCCTACCTTTACTACAAGGACGTGAACCGGGCACCGGCATGACGTCGTCCACCGACCTCGCTTTCATCCTCAACGGAAAATCCGTCCGGGTCGATGGCGGGTCCGCGGGCTGCACGCTCCTCGAGTACCTTCGGGCGCACGGGTTGACCGGCAGCAAGCGCGGCTGCGATGAGGGGGACTGCGGTGCCTGCACGGTGGCGATCCTCGATCGGGACACGGCTGGGCGGCCGACCTACCGGGCGATCAACAGCTGCATCGCGCCGCTGCCAACCCTGGCCGGGCGGGAAATCGTGACCGTTGAGGCCCTCCGCGGCGCCTCGCTTCACCCCGTCCAGTCGGCCATGGTCGCGAACGGCGGGTCCCAGTGCGGCTACTGCACCCCGGGCTTCGTGGTCTCAATGTTCGAGGCCTACTACCGGGAGGACTGCCGGGGCCCCGCGGGGATCAGCGACCAGCTCTGCGGCAACCTCTGCCGCTGCACGGGCTACCGGCCCATCCGCGACGCCGCGGTTGAGGCCCTTTCCCGTCGCGGCGCCGACCCGGCAGACCCCTTTGAAACGCGGCTCGGCGGGCCCGTGCCGGACCTGGGCGGGGTCGATATTTCCTCCCCCGCGGGACGGTTCCTGCGGCCGACGTCCCTCGCGGGCCTCCTCGATGCGCTGCGGCTTCACCCCGGCGGCAGGCTTGTCGGCGGTGCGACGGAGATCGGGGTGGAGATCAACAAGAAGTTCAGGGCCTTCCCCGTGCTCATTGCGACCGAGGCGGTGCCGGAGCTGGCGCGGATCGCCCGCACGGAGTCTGCGTGGAGGATCGGCGGGGGCGCGACCCTTACGGCCATCGGCGACGCGCTGGGAGGAGAGCATCCCCAGTTCGCCCGGATGCTCGGCGTGTTCGCGTCGCGGCAGATCAGGAACCGGGCGACCCTGGCGGGAAACCTGGCGACAGCCTCCCCGATCGGCGATTGCGCGCCGGTCCTGCTGACCCTCGATGCGGAGCTGGTCCTCGCCTCGGCCGGGGGCGAGCGTGTCGTGCCCCTTTCCGATTTTTTCATCGACTACCGGAAGACGGCGCTCCGACCCGGCGAGATCATCCTCGAGATCGTGATTCCCCGCGACCGGGGAGAGGCCGGGCCGCTGCGGCGGCGGGCCGACTTCCTCAAGGTGTCGAAACGCCGGGAGCTGGACATCAGCATCGTGGCCGGTGCCTTCTGTGTGGACTGCGACACGGCCGGCGTGGTCCGGCGCGCTCGCCTGGCCTACGGGGGCGTGGCCGCAACCCCGCGCCGCGCCCGCAGGGCCGAGGCCGCACTTGAGGGCCGGACCATCGAGGCCGCTGCGGCGGCGGTCGGCGACATCCTCCGCGACGAGTACCAGCCCATCGACGACCTGCGCGGCGGCGCCGCCTACCGACGCGGGTTGATCGTGAGCCTGTGGAGGAAGTTCGCATCGGGGGACCGCAGTGCGGCCCAGGACGGCGCGCTCGATTTCTCCCCGGGGGAGCGCTGGCCGGAGCCGGGGCCGTCGCGGGCCCTCGCCCATGAGAGTGCGGTCGGCCACGTGACGGGGAGCGCCCTGTATGTCGACGATGTCGCCCAGCGCCGGCCGATGCTCGACCTCTGGCCGGTGTGCGCCCCCCACGCGCGCGCCCGGATAACGCGCCGGGATGTGACCGCGGCGCGCCGCGCCCCGGGCGTCGCCGCCGTCCTGCTCGCCGAGGACATCCCGGGGGCCAATAATAGCAGCGGGTCCCGGCACGACGAGCCGATCCTCGCCCGCGACGACGTCTCCTTTCACGGCCAGATTGTCGCGGTGGTCGTCGGCGAATCGGTGGCCGCCTGCCGTGCAGCCGCCGCGCTGGTCGAGGTGGGGTACGAACCCCTGGATCCAATACTCTCGATCGACGACGCCGACGCGCGCGGAAGCTTTCACACCGAGCCCCACACCCTTCAGCGCGGCGAATGCGGCCCGGCCCTGGGCGCGGCCCCGCATCGGCTGGAGGGGGAGTTCCGCTTCGGCGGCCAGGAGCACTTCTACCTGGAGACCCAGGCCGCATGGGCCGAGTCCGGCGAGGACGGTTCCGTCCTCATCAGTTCGTCCACGCAGCACCCCAGCGAAATGCAGGCGGTCATCTCCGAGGTCATGGGCCTGCCGCGGAGCAAGGTCGTCGTCCAGGCGCCCCGGATGGGAGGGGGCTTCGGCGGCAAGGAGGTCCAGGGCAATGCCTACGCGGCGCTGGTCGCCCTCGCAGCCCTCGCCACCGGCCGGCCCGCGCGGATCCAACTGGACCGCGACCTGGACATGATCCTCACGGGCAAGCGCCATCCGTTCCGGGCCCGCTTCGAGGTGGGCTACGACGGGGACGGGCTGCTCCGGGCCGCGCGGGTCGAGCTGGTCTCCGACGGCGGCTGGTCGCTCGACCTGTCCCAGCCGGTCCTGGACCGGGCGCTCTTTCACCTGGATAACGCCTACTACATCCCGGCTGTGCACTTCACCGGGAGGGTGGCCAAGACCAACCTCACCTCCCACACCGCGTTCCGGGGCTTTGGCGGTCCGCAGGGCATGATCGTGATGGAGGAGATCGTCGACCGCGTCGCCCGCCGCCTCGGGCTGGCCCCGGAAGTCGTTCGAGCGCGCAACCTCTACCGCGGCGACGGGGAGACCAATACGACGCATTACGGCGAGGTGATCGGCGACAACCGGCTCCAGGAGGTCTGGCGGCGGGCGATCGACGGGTCCGGGTTCGCCGTGCGGCGCGCGGCCGTGGACGCATGGAACCGCTCGCACCCGATGGTCAAGCGGGGCCTGGCGATCACGCCGGTCAAGTTCGGGATCTCCTTCACACTTTCCCACTACAACCAGGCGGGGGCGCTCGTCCTCCTCTACCAGGACGGCACGGCGCAGGTAAACCATGGCGGCACGGAGATGGGGCAGGGACTGCACACCAAGGTCCTCGGCGTGGCGATGCGCGAACTGGGAGTCCCGGCGGCCGCCATCCGGATGATGCCGACGGCGACGGACAAGGTCCCCAACACCTCGGCGACCGCCGCCTCGGCGGGATCGGACCTGAATGGCGCGGCCGTGCAGGCCGCCTGCGTCGCCCTGCGGGAACGGCTGGCGCCGGTGGCCGCGGGGCTCCTGTCGCAACGGCTTGGCCGCGCGGTTCAACCCGCGGAGGTCGTCTTCGCGGACGGGAGGGCGGGGGTCCGGGGCGGCTCGGATGACAGGGTGGATTTTGCGGAGGTCTGCTTTCATGCCTACCGCGAGCGCGTCAGCCTGTCGGCGACCGGCTTTTACCGGACGCCGGACGTCGTGTGGAACTGGACGACGTGCACGGGCCGGCCCTTCCACTATTTTGCCTGCGGGGCGGCCGTCTCGGAGGTGGAGCTGGACGGCTACACGGGAATGCACCGCGTGCTCCGGGTGGACATTGTCCACGATGTGGGCGACTCGCTCAACCCCGGGGTTGACCGCGGCCAGATCGAGGGCGGTTTCGTGCAGGGGATGGGCTGGCTCACCCGCGAGGAGCTCCTCTGGGGCCGCGACGGGCGGCTGCTCACGCACAGCGCAAGCACCTACGCGATCCCGGCGATCAGCGACGCGCCGATTGAAATGCGCGTGACGCTGCTTCCCAACGCCGCCCAGCCGACGACGATCCATGGCAGCAAGGCCGTCGGGGAACCGCCCTTCATGCTGGCTTTCTCGGTGAGGGAAGCGCTCCGCGACGCGGTGGCGGCGTACGGGAAGCAGGGAGGGGAAGTGGCGCTTCCGTCACCGGCGACCGGCGAAGCCCTATTTACGGCGATTCAAAAGCGGTTGATGTAGCCGGGGTCCCAGACCCCGGGCCGGCCGCCCAGCGGTCGGCGATTGGGAATCGAAGATAGGACCCCAAGCACCGGGGTCAACGACCCCGGCTACATCAGACCGACTTCCGCTCGTCCCTCACCGACAAGAGCTGCGCCGCGATGCTCAGCGCGATCTCATGCGGGTGATTGCTCCCGAAATCCAGTCCCACCGGGCAGAAGAAGGATGCTGCCTTTTCCTCGGGCAGGCCCTCGGCGATCATCTCGCGGCGCAGGACGGCCGCCTTGGCCGCGCTGCCGATCACGCCGACAAAGGGGAAATTCCGGCGCTGGAGCGCGCGCAGCAGGACGGGCCGGTCCGTCGCGTGGCCCTGCGTCATCAGCAGGACGAATGCATCGTCCGGCAGGCTGTCCAGCGCCGGGGCGAGCTCCGCCGTATGGACGGTTTTCAGGTTCCTCGCGTCCGGAAGCCGCGCGAGCCACTCCGCGCGGGTGTCGTGGCAAATGACATCACAGGGCAGGGGAGTGAGGACGGGCATCAGCGCCTGCGCAATGTGCCCGGCCCCGAAGACAGCGATCGTCCACGGCGCCCGCGCCGGATGGGCCTCGAGGTAGAACTTCACGGATCCCCCGCAGGTCATGCCGACGTCGCCCTTGAGGGTCCAGTTGACGAAACGGGACGGCGGGCCGCCGGGCGCGGCGAGCATCTCGGCGGCAAGCCCGAGGGCCGCCGCCTCGACCCGGCCTCCGCCCACGGTTCCGCCGTGCAGGCCGGCGGCTGTCACGAGCATCTTGGCACCGGCGTCCTGGGGCGTGCTTCCCAGCGCGTCGACGAGGATCACCAGGACGAACGAGACCCCGGTGCGCTCAAGGGCGGTCAGTTGCTCGTAGAATGTTGAAGACAATTCTTTCAGAGACTTGAAACCTGCAACCTGTGACCTGATTTTTCGATCTCAAAACTGCGAGCGCAACCAAGCCTTAAGGTGGAGCGCGATCTCCGAGCGCGCTTGCTTGACTCAGTTGCCGGACAAACGCGCTC
>CAITEC010000006.1 GCA_903891325.1 uncultured Opitutaceae bacterium | reverse complement strand
GAGTCATTCAGCGCGCTCGGAGATCGCGCTCCACCCCATTCACAGCCCGTCAATAACTTCTTGGGTTTGGCCGCGTTTTATGAGCCTCTTGTGGCTCACCCCATGCTGATCCTCCACGACCCCCGCTGCGCAGAGTACGGCGCGGCCGGGCATCCCGAGCGCCCGGCACGCGTTACCGAGTCCGCCCGGCATCTTCGGGATGCGCACCCCGAATGGGGATGGCGGGAACCGGTGGTGGAGGTGACCGCCGCCACGCTTCTCCTGGCCCACACGAAGGCCCACCTCGCGCGGCTGGACGAGGCGCGGGACTTCGACCCGGACACCGCGGCCTATCCGGCGATCGCAATGCACGCCCGCCGCGCCGTCGGCGCCGCCCTGGATGCGACGCACCACGCCCTGACGCACGGCGGGGCGGCCTTTTCCCTGATGCGCCCCCCCGGGCACCACGCCACGGCCGGAAGCGCGATGGGGTTCTGCTACCTCAACCAGGTCGCGATCGCGGCCCTGGCCGCCAGGCGCGACCACGCCGCCGAGCGGGTGGCCGTCTGGGATTTCGACGCCCACCACGGCAACGGGACGGAGGCTATCCTTCGGGGCCGCAGCGGCTTCCTGTACTGCTCGGTCCACCAGTACCCCGCCTACCCGGGCACCGGCTCCCGGGACGACGCCAATTGCAGAAACTGGCCAATCCCCCCGAATGCCGACCGGGACCTCCACTGCCGGGCGCTCCGGGCCTCCTGGGACGCGATCGTGGACTTCCATCCCGACCTGGTGCTCGTCTCGGCCGGCTTCGACGCCTACGCGCAGGACCCGATCACCGAGATGACGCTGGAGGCGGAGGACTTCGCCTCGCTCGGCCGGTGGATCCGGGATGCCGGGCTTCCGACGGCGGCCATCCTGGAGGGGGGCTACAGCCCGGACCTGCCCGGTCTTATCTCGGCCTTCCTGGGCGCCTGGGCCTCCTGACGGAAATCTCCCGCTTTATTAGCTTCGCCTGAGGGCTTCCTTTGTTCAGGGTCAGTGCCTGTTTCGATGATTTCCCGTTTTCTGCCGCATCCGGTGCGCCGCCTGCTCGGCGTGAGCGCCCCCCTCCGCCCCACCGGCTACCAATTGATTGACAGGCCGGGCCAGCTTGAACCCCTGCTGGCCGCGCTCGAGCGCGCCGACGAGGCCTGCCTCGATACCGAGGCCGACAACATGTTCCACTACCGGGTGCGGGTCTGCCTCCTGCAGTTCCTTGTCGGCAAGGACATCTACCTGGTCGACGTCCTCGCGCCCCTGGACCTGAAGCCCCTCTGGCAGCTCCTCGCCAAGAAGCACCTGGTCATGCACGGCAGCGACTTCGACCTGAGGCTCCTCCACGACCGCTGCGGCTTCCGGGCGCAGAGCATCTTCGACACGATGCTCGCCGCGCAGCTCCTGGGCCTGAAGCGGATCGGCCTGGCCTCGCTCCTGGAGGATAATTTCGGCGTCAAGCTCGACAAGGACAGCCAGAAGGCGAACTGGTCGAAGCGGCCGCTCACCCCCAAGCTGCTCGACTATGCGGCGCTCGACGTCTGGCACCTACCCGCGCTCCGCGACCTGCTGACCAAGGACCTGACCCGGCTCAACCGGCTCAAGTGGCTCGACCAGCAGTGCCGGGCGCAGATCGCCGCCGGAACCGAGGGCTTTGCACCGGCGACCGAGAACGACTGGCGGATCGGAAAATCCGAGAAACTCCGCGCCCGCGGCCAGGGAGTCCTCCACGCCGTCTGGCACTGGAGGGAGCGCCAGGCCCAGCAGCTCGACACGCCTCCTTTCAAGGTCTGCTCGACGGACCTGCTCCTCCGGGTCTCCTTCGCGGCGGACACCGAGGACTCGGTCGAGCAGATCCTCCGCGACGTCAACCTCGGCAAGCGCCACGGGCGGATATTCCCCTCGCTGGTCGAGGCCGTCCGCGCCGGCCTCGAGCGCGACCCCCGCACCCTGCCCCGCCGGCCCGGGAGAGACTCCAGCCACGCGCCGCTCACCCAGTCCGAGGTCGCCCGGCTCGACCGGATCAAGGCGGACCGCGACAAGATCGCGGCCGGGCTCAAGATCGAGTCGACCCTGATCGCCAATCGCGCGCAGCTCGTGCAGATCGCGCGCTCCCCCGGGAATCTCGATTCATTGCTCCTTCCCTGGCAGGCCGACCTGCTGCGGGGCGTCCCGTCGCTGGCCGACTGAGGGCGCGCGAGCCGGATTCCTTGAATCCCAACGCGAACATCGGCCGCCACCTCGGCGATAGGGCGCGTGCGCGGCCGCAGGGCGCGGCCCTGAGGGTCCCGCGGGGCCGAACCCCCGGCGGCGACATCGACTATCTCTCGCTCACCTTCGCGGAGCTGGACGCCGAGGTCGGCGCCTGGGCCGGCCGCCTCGCCGCCCGCGGGATTGGCCGCGGCGACCGCACGCTGATCATGGTCCGGCCGGGGCTTCCCCTCATCGCCTCGGTCTTCGCGCTTTTCCGGATCGGGGCCGTCCCCGTCGTGATCGACCCGGGCATGCGCCTTTCCTCGTTCCTGGAATGCGTGCGCCGGACCCAACCGCGCGCGCTTGTCGGGCTCCCGCTCGCGCAGCTGATCAGCCGCGTCCTGCGGCGGGATTTTCGGAGCGTCGCCATCCGCGTCCCGGCCAGTTCCTCGCTCGTCGCCCGGATCGGGCCCGGGGGGCCGGCGATCGCCGATTCCGCGATCGCCCACTGCGCCGCCGGGGACCCCGCCGCCATCCTCTTCACCTCCGGGTCCACGGGCAGTCCCAAGGGTGTCCGCTACGACCACGGGATGTTCGAGGCCCAGGTCCGCCTGATCCGCGACACCTATGAAATCGCCCCCGGGGAGGTCGACCTCCCGCTCCTTCCCGTCTTCGCGCTCTTCAACCCGGCGCTCGGGATGACCACCGTCGTTCCCGAGCTCGATCCCAGGCGCCCCGCCGCCGCGGACCCCGCGGCGATCGTCCAGGCGATCCGCCAGGAGAAGGTCACCAACTCCTTCGGCTCGCCCACCCTCTGGCGAATCATCTTCGACCATTGCCGGGCGCGCGGGATCACACTCCCCGGCCTGCGCCGGGTGCTCTGCGCGGGCGCTCCCGTCCCGGCCTCCGTCTGGTCGGACGCGCCGGTCTTCCTTCCCAACGGCCGGCTTCACAGCCCCTACGGCGCAACCGAGGCGCTCCCGGTCTCGTCGATCAGCAACCCGGACCTGCGGTCCACCGGCGGCGCGCCGGTCGGCCGTCCCCTCTCGGGAATATCCGTGAAGATCATCGCCCTTTCCGACGAGCCGATCGCCGCGCTCGGGGACGCCCGCGAGCTGCCCGACGGTGATATCGGCGAGATCATCGTGAGCGGGCCGGTCGTCAGCCGCGAGTACGACAGCCTTCCGGAGGCAACGCGCCGGGCGAAGATCCGGGGACCGGGTGGCGAGGTCTGGCACCGGATGGGCGACTGCGGCTTTCGCGACGCAGCCGGAGCCCTCTGGTTCTGCGGCCGGGCCGCCGAGCGGGTGGAGACGCCCTCCGGCACGATGCACACCGAGCCCTGCGAGCGCGTCTTCCGCGCGCATCCGCGCGCGGCGCGCTGCGCCCTGATCGGGCTGGGACCGCGCGGGAACCAGGTCCCGGCGATAGTCGCCGAGGCGCGGGCCGCCGGCGCCGCGGATGCCGCCGCCCTGGCCGCCGAACTCGGGGCCCTCGCGGCCGCCCACCCGCAGACCTCCGCGATCACGCGCTTTTACTTCAACCCGCGGTTTCCGATGGACGTCCGCCACAATGCGAAGATCCACCGGCTGGCGCTGGCCCGCTGGGCGGCGGCCGCGACGGCGCACGAAACGGGGGGGCCGGCCCCGTGAGGACCCTGGTCACCGGGGGCACGGGATTCCTGGGGCGCAGGCTGGTCGAGCGCCTGCTGGCCGAGGGCCGCGGCGTCGCCGTCCTCTGCCGCAAGCCGGCTCCGGACCTCGAGGCACGCGGGGTCCGCGTGATCCAGGCCGACCTCACCGACGCGGCCGCCGTCCGCGAGGCCTGCGCGGAGACCGGCACCGTCTTCCACGTCGGCGCGAAGGTGGGGGTGGCCGGCCGCGCCGCGGATTTCCACCGCGCCAACGTCCTGGGCACCCGGGCGGTCATCGACGCGTGCCGCGCGCAGGGGGTTCCTCGGCTGGTGTTCACGAGCACGCCGAGCGTCGTCTACAACGGCCGCGACATTGCCGGCGGGAACGAGTCGCTCCCGCTCACGACGCGCTGCCCGAGCGCCTACGCGCTGACCAAGGCGGAAGCGGAGCGGGAAGTCCTCGTCGCAAATTCCCCGACCCTCCTGACGGTGGCGCTCCGTCCGCACCTGATCTGGGGCCCCGGCGACCCGCACCTCGTTCCCCGCGTCCTGGCCGGCGCCCGGTCCGGCCGCCTGCGGATCGTCGGGAATGGCGGGAACCGCGTGGACATGGTCCACGTCGAGAACGCAGTGGACGCCCATCTCTGCGCCGAGCGCGCGGCGCCCCGGGGCGCGGGGGGACGGGCCTACTTCATCACCAACGGCGAGCCCGTCCTTCTCTGGGAGTGGATCAACGCCCTGCTCACGGCCCTCGGCGAGCCGCCGGTCACGCGGCGGATTTCGCTCCGGGCCGCCCGGGCGTTCGGAGCCGCGGCAGAGCTTGCGTGGCGGGTGCTGCCGCTGAAGGGAGAGCCCCCGATCACCCGCTTCGTGGCCTCCGAGTTGGCGAAGGACCACTGGTTTGATATTTCCGCGGCCCGCCGCGATCTCGGTTATTCGCCGCGGATCAGCATGGCCGAGGGAACGGCGGACCTGGTCGCTAAATTGTCCTCTGCCTGACCGCCTCGAAGAGGGCGATGGTCGCCGCCATGGCCACATTCAGGGAGTCGGCGTGGCCGGCCATGGGGATCCGCAGGGCCTGGTCGGCGTTCTTCAGCCAGAAGTCGCTCAGCCCGTACTGCTCGCTGCCCATCACGATCGCCAGCGGACCCCTCAGGTCCGCGCCCGTGTAAAGATCGGTCGCCGAAGGGGTCGTGGCGGCAATCCGGATCCCCCGCTGCCGGAGCCAGGCCAGGACGCCGTCGTTCTCGGCGACAATGCAGGGGACGGAGAAGAGGACGCCGGTGGAGGCGCGGACGACGTTCGGGTTGAAGATGTCGGTGACCTGGTCGCAGACGATCACCGCGTCGCAACCCGCCGCGTCGGCGCTGCGCAGGATGGTCCCGAGGTTGCCGGGCTTCTCGATCGCCTCGACCACGAGCAGGAGGGGACTCGGCGACGCCGCCAGTTCCCCGAGCGTGCGCCGCCACTGCGGCGCCACTGCCAGGAGCCCGTCCGGCCGGTCACGGTAGGCGGCCTTCGCGAAGGCGTCCTTCGACAGTTCGAAAAGCTTCGCCCCGGCCGCCTCCGCCCGGGCCATGACCGCCGGCTCGTTCTCGCCGAGGAACCAGTCCGGCGCGAAATAGAGCTCGCGCAGGGCGACGCCCTTCTCGAGCGCGCGGGTTATTTCCCTGTACCCCTCGATAAGGAAGGTGCCGGCCTCGTCCCGCGCCCGGCGGTCGCGGAGCTTCACGAGCTCCTTCAGGCGGGGGTTCTGCAGGCTGGTGATTTTTTCGGGCGGCATGGGATTGGTTTGAACCCGGGGGCGGGCCAGAGCATCTCTTGAATTCCCCCGTGTTCAAAAAGAAAAAATTCAACGCCCATCCCTTCGCCTATCACCAGGAGATCGAGCTGGAGGTTTCCACGCTCACCAACCTGGGCCTCGGCCTGGGCCGGGTCCCGGTCGACGGCGGAAACTGGGTCGTGATGCTGCCCTTCACCCTGCCCGGGGAGACGGTCCGGGCCCGCGTGTACCGCAACCACGCCAATTATTCCGAGGCCGACCTGATCGAGGTCCTCAAGCCATCCCCGGAACGGGTGGCGGCGCGCTGCCCCCTCTTCGGGCGCTGCGGCGGCTGCCAGTACCAGCACCTGGCCTATCCCGCCCAGCTTGAGTGGAAGCGCCGGCAGGTCGCCGAGCTGCTGGAGCACATGGCCGGGTTGGAATTCCCCGTCGAGCCGGTCATCGGGTCGCCGCGCGAGTTCGGCTACCGCTCGAAGATCACGCCCCACTTCGCCGCGCCGCGGGCGGGCGAGGACGGCGGCGGGATCCCGATCGGCTTCCTGCGCCAGGGATCGCGCTTCGAGCTGGTGGACGTGCCCCGCTGCGACATCGCCACCGAGGCGATCAATGCGCGCCTGGCCGGGGTCCGGGCCTCCGTCCGGGAAAAGGCCGCGGCGGGCGGCTATGAGCGCGGCGGGACCGTCCTGCTGCGCGACGCCGCCGGGGTCGTGACCACCGACTACGACGCGATTGTCACCGAGGAAGTCGGGTCGCTGAGGCTGCGCTTCCTCGCGCGCGACTTTTTCCAGAACAACCCCTTCATCCTGCCCGCCTTCGTCGACCACGTCCGCGCGGAGGCGGCCGGGAGCGGGGCGCGCTACCTCGCGGACTGCTACTGCGGCAGCGGGCTTTTCGCCCTCGGCGCGGCCGGCGGGTTCGAGAAGGTGGCGGGGATCGAGATCAGCGATTCGAGCGTCGCCTTCGCCCGGGAGAACGCGGCGGCCAACGGGATCTCCAATGCGGCCTTCATCGCGGGCGACGCCGCCAACCTTTTCGCGGGCCTGGACTTTCCGGCCGCCGACACGGTCGTCGTGATCGACCCGCCCCGGAAAGGCTGCGACGAGTCCTTCCTGCGCCAGCTCTTCGCCTTCCGGCCGCGCGCCGTGGTCTACGTGAGCTGCGACCCGGCCACCCAGATGCGCGACCTGCGCCACTTTACCGCCGCGGGCTACGCGCTCAGGCGCGTGCAGCCCTTCGACCTCTTCCCGCAGACCCGGCACCTCGAGTGCGTGATCACGCTCTCCTGACCCTCACCGGGCCTCGAGCCACTCGGTCGAGGAGTACATCTCGACCAGCCCGGCCACCTCGTCCTCGTTCAATTCCGACCAGGGCGAGCGGACGGCCGTCGCGTCGAGCGCCGCCGCCAGCCGGGCTGCAAAGTCGTCGTGGAAACGCTCCCAATCCGCGGCAGCGGCCGCCGGCCGCCAGATCGAGCCCTGGAAGAGCAGCCCGTGCTTGTTTCGCTTCTGCGCGGCGCCCGCGATCTTCGCGCCGCCCCGCTCGTTCACGACGTCGAAGTTTTCCGCCTTTTCGAAGCAGATCCCCGGCAACCCGTCGCCGGGGGCTGGCGCGGCCGCCGGCTTGAGGACCGCAGCGATCCCCTGGTCGCGCAGGGCCGCCGCAATGCATTCGTGGACAACCCGGTAGCTCTCCGAGGCGCGCGCCTCCTCGAGGGCGTGCCCGCGCGGGATCACCAGGGTGTAGGTCCAATCGCCCCGGTGATCCACCACGCCGCCTCCTGTCGGCCTCCGGCACAGGTCGAAGGGCCCGCCGGCGGGAAGCCCCGCGCGAACCGCCGCAATCTTCTGGCTGTAGCCGAAGGTGAAGGCCTCCGACCGCCAGCCGTAGTGCCGGAAGCGCGCCAGCGCCGGGCCGGGATGGCGCTGGAGCAGCAGGAAATCCAGGGCCATGTTTTCCGCCGCTCCGGCGGTCCGCACGGGAAGCACCTCAAGTTTCATCGCACTGCGGCCCTCACACGAGCAGCTCCGGGCCGATGTGCCAGCGGACCGCCCACCCGCCGGGGTTGCGCTCCCGGACGCGCTCGAGGGCGAGGATTGCGCACTTTCCCATCGCAAAGGCCGGGGGAAAGACCTCGCCGGTGACCAGCAGCGAGGCCAGGCAGCCCAGGTGCGGCTCGTGCCCGACCAGGGCGACGGAGAGGGAATCGGGCAGGCGCCCGGCGATCACGTTCGGGTCGTCCTCCGACCTCAGGCCGGTGACCTTCCTCCGCGGCACGTCGAGCTTCAGGCACTCGGCCAGGAGCGCCGCCGTCTGGACGGCCCGGGCGAGCGGGCTGTGCCATATCTCGTCGGGCCTCAACTGCCCGCTCGGAAGCAGGAAGGAGGCGAGCCGGCGGACCTGCGTCCGGCCAGCCGAGCTCAGGTCGCGGCTGTCGTCATCCTCGCTGTCGACCGCGTGCGCATGGCGGATGAGGTAGAGCATTCAGGGGGCAAGCCGCTCGACCGCCCAATCCCCGTGGCTGTCCCGCCGGTAGCGCAGCCGGTCGTGAAGGCGGCTTTTCCGCCCCTGCCAGAACTCGATCGTCTCCGGCGAGAGCCGGTAGCCGCCCCAGGTGGGCGGCAGCGGGACCTCGCGCCCCGCGTACTTCCTCTCGACGGCCTTCAGGCTGTCCTCGAGCACCGCGCGGCCCGTGATGATCGAGCTTTGCTGCGCCGCCCAGGCCCCGAGCTGGCTCATCCGGGGCCGGCTGTGGAAATACGTCTCGCTCTCCTCGCGCGCCACCTTCGCGACCGGGCCCTCGACGATCACCTGGCGCTCGAGCGGCAGCCACGCGAAGAGGAGCGAACCGACCGGGTTGCGGTCCAGCGCGCGGCCCTTCCGGCTCTCATAATTGGTGTAAAAGACGAAGCCGCGGCCGTCCACGCCCTTCAGGAGGACCACCCGCGCGGATGGCCGACCGTCCGCGTCCGACGTGGACAGGACCATCGAGTTCGCCTCCGGGATCTTGGCGGCCTCGGCCTCCTGGAACCACCGCTCGAATTGGCGAAAGGGATCCTTCGCCAGGTCCTTTTCGGAAAGCCCAGCCAGCGTGTATTCCTTGCGCTGATCGGCCAGCATCATGGCAATCCCGAGAAAAGGCACTCGCATAGGCCCCGTCCACCCCCAAAATCCAATTTTAGCGCGCCCACCGTCCTTTTCCCCTCCGGATTTCAATGTCTCCTTCAGAATACATCGATCGCAACACCGCCCTGCTCGTCCGGCGCCTGCAGTCCTTTGTCCGGATACCGACGGTGAACCCGCCCGGGGACCGCTACGCGGAGATGACCGCGCTTCTCGCCCGGGAACTCTCGGGCCTGGGGCTGCGGACCCGGCGGATCCGCGTCGGCGACGCCCTCGCCCGGCGCAATCTCCCGTCGGCGCTGTGGAAGTACCCGCGCTACAACGTGCTGGGGACCCTCGCCGCGCCGGGGGCGCGCAAGACGATCCATTTCAACGCCCACTACGATGTCGTGCCGGCATCCGGAAAGTGGCGCCACGGCGGCCCGTTCACCGGCGCGGTCAGCGGAGGCTGGGTATTCGGCCGCGGGACCGCGGACATGAAGGGCTCGATTGCCAGCCTGCTGACGGCCATCCAGGCGCTGCGGGCGACGGGAATGGCGCCGCTGCTCAACCTGGAGGTCTCGTTCACCGCCGACGAGGAGACCGACTCGAGCCTGGGCAGCGGTTGGCTCGTCCGCCACGCCCCGATCAAGCCCGACTTCGCGGTCGTGATGGAAGGTGGCGAGGGCAACCGGATCTGCTGCGGGCACAACGGCGTCGTCTGGCTCGAGGTGACGGTCCACGGGCGGGCCGCCCACGGGTCCATCCCCGAGAAGGGGATCAACGCGCTGGAGAAGATGTCGGCCCTGGTACTTTCGCTGGGGGCCTACAAGAAGGAGCTCGCCCGCCGATCCTTCGTCACGCCCGAGGGCCGGACAATGCGGCCGACCCTCAACGTGGGTGGCGTCTTCGCCTGCGGGGACGGGGCCAAGGTCAACACCGTGCCCGCCCAGGGCTCGTTCACGATCGACCGCCGGGTCCTGGCCGTGGAAAACCACGCCGCCGCCGAGCGCGACCTGCGGGCGTTCCTCGCCGCGGCCGCGCGCCGGATCCCCGGGTGCCGGATCAGCGTTTCAAAGATCTCCGAGAACTTTGCCTGCTACCAGGACCCCGGGCAGCCCTTCTTCGCCGCGGTGGCCGCCAGCGTGCGCCGGGTCCGCCGGACGCCGACCGCCTTCCGGGTTTCGACCGGGTTCAACGACATGTATTTCTTCGCCAGGGAGCTCGGGATCCCCACGGTCGGGTACGGTCCCGTGGGACTCGACATCCACGGGGTCGACGAGCGCACGAGCGTGCGCGAGCTGGCTGCCTGCGCAAAGACCTACGCCGCGCTGTTGACGACATTCGGCGGTTAGGGAGACGCTTTCAACCGATGAAAATCAACCCCTCACTGACTCCCCACAAGCTGAAGAGGAAGGTCGCGCGCGTCTTCGCGCTGGCCGGAGAGAAGATCCGGGACCTTGACGCGTCCTGGGATCCCTCCCGCGGCACCCCGGTCTTCACCGTGCGCGGCCGCTACACCTCGCGGGGATGGACGGAATGGACCCAGGGGTTCCAGTTCGGCATGGGCTTCCTTCACTTCGACGCGACGGGTGACGCCGCCTCGTTCCGGCTCGCGCGCGAGAAGACGATCCGGTTCATGGCCTCGCACGTCTCGCACACCGGCGTGCACGACCACGGGTTCAACAACATCTCCACCTACGGAAACCTGCGGCGCCTCATTCTCCAGGGCCGGGCTCCCGACGCCGGCGACCTGAATTTCACCGAGCTCGCGCTCAAGGTCTCTGGGGCGGTGCAGGCCGCGCGGCACGCGCCCACCGCCTGCCGGGACCCCTGGACCCCGCCGTCGGGCAAGGGAGTGGGCGTCGTCCCCGGGGGCTACCTCTACTCGTTCAACGGGCCCCAGTCCCTCTTCGCCGACACGATGCGGTCCCTGCGCGTGCTCGTCATTGCGCACCAGCTCGGCCACGCGCTGATGGGCGAGGGCGACCGCCGGATCAACCTTCTCCACCGGGCGATCGAGCACGCCGCCACCACCGCCCGCTTCAACGTGTTCTTCGGAACCGGCCGGGACCATTATGACGTGCGCGGCCGGGTGGCGCACGAGTCGATCTTCAACCGCAACGACGGCCAGTTCCGCTGCCCGAGCACGCAGCAGGGCTACTCGCCCTTCACGACGTGGACCCGGGGAGCGGCCTGGGTGATCTGCGGCTGCGCCGAGCAGCTCGAGTTCCTGGACACGGTGAAGGACGCGGAACTCTCCGGGGCGGGGGGGCGGCGGGCAGTCACCTCCCTTCTCCTGGAAACCGCCCGGGCGGCGGGCGATTACTATATCGACGGCTATTCCGCCCGCGACGGCATTCCCTACTGGGACAGCTGCGCGCTGGAGACCCACCGCCTGGGCGACTTCACACGGAAGCCCGCCGATCCCTTCAACGACTTCGAACCGGTCGACAGCTCCGCGGCTGCAATCGCCGCCCAGGGCTTCCTCCGGCTCGGTCGCTGGCTTTCCGCAAGCGGGGCAAAGGCCGCCGGCCGCCGGTATTTCCAGGCGGGGCTGACGATCGCCGACACCCTCTTCGCCGAGCCCTACCTGTCCACCTCGCGGAAGCACCAGGGCCTGCTCCTGCACAGCGTCTACCACCGCCCGAATGGATGGGACTACGTCCCGCGGGGCCGCTCGGTCCCCTGCGGGGAGTCTTCGATGTGGGGCGACTACCATGGGCTCGAGCTGGCGCTGCTCGTCCAGCGGCTCTCGGAGGAAAAGTACTACGCCTTCTTTGATGCTTGATCTGCACGGTCTCACCCGCGACGAGATCCGCGTCCAGTTCTCGCGCTGGCGGCTCAGCCCCGTCCACGCCGACCGCCTCTGGTACCACCTCTATCTGCGCTGCGCCGCGTCCTTCGACGCGATGGACGACCTGCCCGCCCGGGTCCGCGCCCGCCTCGCGGCGGAGGCCACCCTTGGGCCTCCGCGGGTCGCCCGGGAAATGCACTCCAGCGACGGATTCACGCGGAAATTTCTCCTCGCGCTGGCCGGCGCCGGCCAGCCCGTGGTCGAGACCGTCCTCATGCGCTTCACCGGCCGGGTGACCGCCTGCCTGAGCAGCCAGGCGGGCTGCGCGATGGGCTGCGTCTTCTGCGCAACCGGCCAGATGGGCTTCCAGCGCAACCTGACCGCCGGGGAGATCGTCGCCCAAGCCGTCCACGTCGCCCGGGCGCTCCAGCCGCGGCGCGACGACGACCCGCAGTCCCGGCTTCGAAACATCGTCCTGATGGGCATGGGCGAGCCGCTGCTCAACTACGATGCGGTCATGAGGGCCGTCGAAATCATGCGCGACACGGCCGGCTTTGCCCTGGGATCCGACCGGATCACCCTCAGCACCGTCGGGATCGTGCCGGGGATCATCCGGCTCGCCTCGGAGCCCCGGCCGGTGCACCTCGCCGTCTCGCTGCACGCGGCGACACAGGAGGAGCGCGCCGCCCTGGTGCCCCCGGCCCGGAAATGGCCGCTCGACGAGCTGATGCGCGCGTGCCGCCACTACAGCGAGAGGACGGGCCGGCGGATCTTCTACGAGTGGACCCTGATCGAGGGGAAAAACGACCGGGAGTCGGACGCCCGCGCCGTCGGGCGCCTCCTGAAGGGCACGCGCGCGCAGGTGAACCTGATTCCGCTGAACCCGACCGCGGGCTACGGCGGCGCGCCCGCCGGTCGGGAGGCGGCCCGCCATTTCCAGAAGATCCTCGCCGACGAATTCGCGCTGCCCAGCACCGTTCGCCAGCGCCGCGGGATCGACATAGCGGCCGGCTGCGGTCAGCTGGCCGGCGCCGCGGGGGTCTAGCCTGCGCCGGCCAGGAGCCGGCGCGCCTGCGCGACCACAGGGTGATCGGCCAGCGCAGTCCGTTCCGCCGCGCCGCCGCGGTCGATCCCCAGCTCGCGAACCCGCGCGTCGGTCGTGAGCCAGGCCAGCGCAGCGACCGGGTCTGCGGCCGCCATCGCCTCAAGTTCCCGGAGCGCCGGCCCGACCGGGCCCAGGAGGGCCGCCGGCGCGAGCTGCTTGCCGGCCAGGAAAAGCCCGAGCGACGCGCCGAGGACCTCGAGCCAGGCCAGGGGGGACCCGGAAGGGCGGCCGACCCCGCCCCCGGGGGCGGGAAGCGGGCGGGACTCCATGAAGCGGCAGAGCTCGTCGCGGAAGCCCGCAAGCGCCACATCGGCCGTCTCCGGCGTCCACCGCGCCATGAACTGCCGGCGCTCGCGGAACTTCCTCGCCTCCCACAGCCGGAGCGTCAGCGCCCATCCGCCGCCCTCCCTTGTCAGGAACCCGGTGAAAATGTAGTCGAGCCCCTCGCTCGAGGTCTTCACGAGCTGCCGCAGGTTCTCGACCGTCCAGTCGGAGTCGAAGAGGACCGGGTGCCGGGATCCATCCGCCTTGTTGGCGATCGCATAGGCGGCGACCGGCGCGTACTGCGCCGAATAGTGGAACGCCTCCGCCAGCCACGCCGGAAGCGCGCGGGAGAGGCGCCCGGCCTCGTCCTCCGGCTTCCCCATCGCCGCGACCACGTCCGGATACGCCCCCGGCAGGGCGAGCTGCGTGAAGGCGATGCGCCGCAGATTGCCCAATTTTTCCGGCAGGATGAGCCCGGCCAGGGGCTCGAGCCCGTAAAACCACGCCGGCTTGCTGATGCTCACCGCCGTCCCGGACGAGGATGAGGCGGCGGCCGGGCGCGCGCCGGGAATGCCCGCGGCCTCGCCCGTCTCAAGAAGGTTCGAGACCGCGGCGCCAAACCCCAGCAGCCGCTCCTCCAGCTCGGGCCGATTGAGCGCGGCCAGCACATCCAGGACGTGGCGCGCGCCGTCGGGGTCGCCCAGGGCCAGGTAGGCCTGGAGCAGGTTCAGGCCCGCGGCCGGGCCGTGCCTCTCGGCGACGTACCGGGGGGCGATCAGCTCGACGATGGGCGCGATGTTCCCGGTCGATCCAAGATCCCCTGAGACGGCCTCCAGGACGTCGGCGTCGTCGCCGTCCGTCGCCAGCACGTCCTCGTAGATGGCCATGGCGGCCTGCAAGTCCCCGCGGTCGAGGAATTCGCGCGCCGCCTTCAGGCGTTCCAGCAGGCCCGGCATCTGGTCTTCAGATTCCATGCCTCGACCTAACCGGATGAATCCCCGGCGGCGAGTGCGTTTTGGCCGATCCAGCTCAGGCCTTCGGGGCCTTTCGATGAAGAAGGACCCGGCAGACGTAGATCAGCACGGCCGCGTTAATGACGAGGATCACGGCCTTTTCCCAGGTGAAACCGGTGACGCAGGCCCGGGCCTCTTCGGGGATGAACACGGCTGTCGCGATCACGACCATGTACTTGGCCCAGGCCTGGTCGAGCCACAGGCCCACACCCTCGACGCAAAGCTCGGCCGCAAAGAGGAGCGTTATCAGCCCGTAGGTCCTGAGGGTCCGCGGATCCACGTTGGCAACCCTGACCAGGACCGCCCGGAATATCCGGCTTTCCGGGTCGATCCGGAAGTGGACGGCGAACGTGCGCATGGTCTCGCCCAGGTCGTGGTTGATCGACCGGAACAGACCCAGGGAAAGGCCGGTGAGGAGCAGCGCCTTCAGGAACTTGACCACCGCGATGACCCGCATGCCGGGGTTCTTCGCGCGGGGTGCTGGGCTTTCTTTATCCACACCCCATTGTAGCCGGTCTACGCATTTTTTGTCGAAGAATTATCCCTAATATTCAGAGTCGCTCCCAAGGCGGGTATCGGTCATGATTCCAGCATGAATTCCCCCGTCCGACCCCTCCTTGCCGCAGCCGCCCTGCTCGTCATGGGCATCGCGCCGGCGCTGGCCCAATCAACGATCCGCGTCGCCCTCGTCTCAGACATCACCGATGAGGGGCAGAACACGCCCGTCCCGACCGCGGACAAGCCGGTATTCTACTACGCCAAGACGCCCGGGTACGTGATTTCAGGGCCGCCGCTTGCCGGGGAGACCTCCCCGAGGACCCCCTATGTCCAGCACCTGCTCGCGAAGGCGCTGGCGGCACGCGGCTACCACTACCAGGCGACCGGCAAGACTCCCCCCCCGATTGTCCTTCTCCTGCAGTGGGGCTACATGACGCCGGCGCTCAACGACGACCTCACGATGGCAAACGAGCAGGAGATGCAAACGCTCGTCATGGGCACCTCCAAGCTGGAGGAGAACAAGTTCTCATCCAGTGTCGGCGCGCTCTATGACGCCGCCCGGCTGCCCCGCTACTACGTGACAGTGACCGCGATCGATTTCACCGCTTTCACGCAGAAGAAGAAGGTCGTCCTCTGGTGCACCCGGGCCAGCACGGAACTCGAGGCCAACCACCTCGCCGCAGTCCTTCCGACCCTGATTGCAAGCGCGACCTCGCTCTTTGGTACCCAGTCAAGCCGCCCCCAGTTGATCGACGTACCCGTTGTCGCGGCCGAGGGCCCCGCCGCACCGGCGAGATAAGCAGTGGATAAGAGCCGACGGGAACGGATCCTGACCGGACCGGGGACGGCCGCCGCTATCCTTGCCCTGTTCTGGCTGGGCATGGTCGCCGGCGTGCGGGAAAAAAGCCTCGGGTTCGATGAGGTGCTGCACGCGACCGCCGGCTTCAGCATTTGGCGCTACGGCAACTACGCGCTCCATCCCGAGAACGGCAACCTGCCGGAGCGCATGGCCGGCCTGCCCCTGGCGCTTGGGTCCTGCAGGCCGCCGGACACCGGCTCGGCCGACTGGCGCAATTCCCAGAGCGCATCCGCGGGCTACACCTGGCTTTACGAGAGCGGGAACGACGCCGATGCAATGGGTTGGTCGGCGCGCGCGGCCTGCGCAGTCTTCGCCGTCGCGCTTGGGGCGCTCACCTGGGCCTGGTCGCGCAGGCTCTTCGGGCCGCGGGGCGGGATGGTTTCCCTCATTCTCTACGTGCTCAGCCCCGCGATCCTGGCCAACGGCGCGCTGGTCACCTCGGACGCCGCGGCCGCGCTCTTTTTCATGGCGGCGACCTGGGGATGGTGGGCGGTCCTTCACCGCGTGACGCCGCCGCGGCTCATCGGGAGCGCCGTGCTCCTCGGCGGTCTCTTTGTCTCAAAGATGTCCGCTGTCCTCATCCTGCCGGTGATGCTCGTCCTGGCCGCGACCCGCCTCTGCGACGGCTGCCCCCTTCCCCTTTCCTTCCGGCGCTGGCGCGCGGAAATCGCCTCCCGTTCCGGCAGGGCGATCGCCATTGCGGCCGCCGGGGCGGTCCACGCCCTCGTCGCCTTTGCGGTCATCTGGGCCTTCTACGGATTCCGGTATTCCGCCTTTCCCGGCACCTCCCAACAGTGCCGGTTCGTGGGTCCCTGGGAATACGTACTCAGCCGGCCCGACCCGGCCGCAGTTGTGGGCGAACTCAGGCTCAATCCCGAACAGCTCGCGCGGGCCGCCCGGATTTTCCAGGCGCACGGCGTTGTCCGTCCCATCTGGAGCTACGGGGCGATCGACGCCCTGGGGGAGATTCGCCGGGTCGTCCTGACGCCATCGCAGGGCTCCCTGCTCGACGCGATCGAGCGCAGCCCGCCGCCGGCGGCCGCGGACCGCGCGATCGACTTCTTCAAGCGGCACGAACTCCTGCCGGAGGCCTGGCTCTACGGCTTCGCGACCGTCCTGCGCCAAGCTCAGGCGCGCCGGGCCTTCTGGAACGGTTCGGTCAGCGAGACCGGATGGCCGGGATTTTTTCCCTATGCCTTCCTTGTGAAGACACCCCTGGGGGTCTTCGGCGTCTGCATCCTGGCGGTGGGCGCGGGTTGGATTTCCTGGAAGGGGGTGCGGTATCGCTCGCCGGGCGCCCCCGCGTGGCGTGCGGCCGGGCGGTTGATCCAGCCAACGCTGCCCCTCTGGACGCTCCTTTCGGTCTACTGGGCGGCCGCGATCGCCAGCCACCTGAACATCGGCCACCGGCACCTGCTCCCGATCTACGCGCCCCTCTTCATCCTCTGCGGGGCCTCGGCCGCCTGGCTGCGAAGCCCGGCACCCAATCGCTGGGCGGGTCCGGCGCTCTGCGGGCTTCTCGGGCTTCTCGCCGCCGAGACATTCCTGTTTTTTCCCAACTACATGGCCTATTTCAACGGGCTGGTCCGCCCGTCCCAGGCCTACCGGCACCTGGTGGACAGCTCGCTCGACTGGGGCCAGGAACTGCCGGCGGCGCGCCGCTACATCGATGCTCATCCCGAGGGCCGCCCCTATTACCTATCCTATTTTGGCGAGGCCAGTCCCTCCTATTATAAGGTGGACGCCCGCCTTCTCTACTCGTTCGGCGGACCCTACCTTCGCGGCGCGCCGGATTTCCAGGTGCTCAAGGTGCCGCCCGATCGCGTGGACGAGGAGGTCGCCCGGCTCCAGCGGGAGAGGCCGACCTTCGACCTGGCCGGCGTCGGCCAGAGCGGGAATGATGTCTACGCCGTCTTCCTGAGGAAGGCCGGGGAGCTGCGGCTGACGGGAGGGTCCTACCTGGTCAGCGCGACAATGCTGCAACCTGTCTACTATGAGGACACCCGGGGGCCGTGGAATTCCGCCTATGAGGCGGCCTGGCGGGAACTCGAGGCGGAGGCTGAGCCCCTCCTTTCGTCCGACCCAAACGATCGGAAGGCCGCCGTCGGTCGCTCCGACATCGGCGCCCTGTCGTCGCTTCTCGGGCGCTTCCAGCAATACCGGTTCGCGCGGCTGGCCAATTATCTCCGCCACCGCGAGCCCGACGACACGATCAATTACGGTATCCTCGTCTACCGGCTTACCGACGCCGACGTCGAGCGGGCGCTTCACGGATCCTGGTACTTCCCATCGGAGCGGACGCGCTAACCGGCTTGCCGCGCCGTGCGAATAGGGCTTAGCGTCCGGCACCCCATGAATCCCCCCGAATACCTCCGCGGCGTCTTTGGACTCGAAGGCAAGGTCGCAGTCGTCATTGGAGGCACCGGTGAACTTTGCGGGGCGATGGCGGAGGGATTGGCCGGCGCAGGGGCCGAGGTCGTCCTTGTCGGCCGGAATGCCGAAAAAGCCGCCGCCCGCCTGGGCCGGATCGCCGGCGTCGGCGGGAAGGCGTGGTTCCAGCCCGCCGAGGCCTCGAAGGCCTCGGACCTGCGCCAGCTCCTTTCCGAGGTGCTCAGGAGGTCCGGCAGGATCGACATCCTTGTCAATGGCGCAGGCGTGAATGCCTCGACCCCCTTCCTGGACATCACCGAGGAGGAGTTCGACCGGATCATCGGGACCAACCTGAAGTCGGTGTTTCTCGCTTGCCAGGTGTTCGGCCGCCACCTGATCGAGGCGGGAAAGGGCGGCTCGATCATCAACCTGGGTTCCATGGCCGGCCTGGTCCCCCTGTCCCGGGTCTTCACCTACTCGTCGAGCAAGGCCGCGGTCCACAACCTCTCGAAAAATCTCGCCCGCGAATGGGCGCCGCATCGGATCCGGGTCAATACGCTGGTTCCCGGCTTCTTCCCTGCCGAGCAGAACCGCCGGATTTTGACGCCTGAACGCACGGCCGCCATCCTTGGGCACACCCCGATGCACCGCTTCGGCGAGGCCCGCGAGTTGATCGGGGCCACACTCCTCCTGGCCGGCGACGGCGGGGGCGCGTTTATCACCGGCTCAGAAGTCGTGGTCGACGGCGGCTATCACGCCACCACGATCTGATTGTTTTCTTCTAGCTGATATTCAGTTAGTTAGATACTAGGAACCCAATTTTTGCAATGAATTTGCATAATGGGTCTCCGTATTATTACTGACTAGGGTGTTTGCCCTAATTTTGGATTTGTATTATTACGTAGACAAAGCAAACCTCTCGCGAGAATTCGGTTTTATCTCTCCATTTTTTCCCCTGCCAATGAACACCGTCTCGTTTCGACCCCTCCTATCAATTTGCGCCGCCCTTCTCGTCGGCCAACTCAGCCGCGCGGCCGATGCCGTCACGTATTCGCCGGCAACCACTTCCCTGACCGGGGTTGAGCCCTACGCCTACGGGCCCCAGTCGATCGTGATCACGCCGCCGAAACTCGCGGCAGGCACCTATAAAATAACGCTAACGGTCACCAACGCGAATCCGACCTCGGGCGGCAGCGCGCTCATCCCCTCGGGCGTCTCCAGCGCCACCGCCACCAGCTTCGCCACCCTGGGCGGCACCGGCGTCACCCTGGTGTCTCCCGGCGTCTACAGCGTGTCGTACAGTTCGACCGCCGCCAACATCACCGTTTCCCTCAGCGAGTCGATCCCGGTCGGCGCCTATGCCGGCAGTTACAGCTATTTTGTCACAGCCACCGGATGGCCGGCCAAGGATAGCGCGGGCAACGCCATCACCGCCTCCTACGCGCAGTTCAGCGAGACGATCGCCGCGCCCGCGCCCGCGGTCGCCATCGCCTCCCCGATCAGCGGCCAGGCCTTCACGATTCCCGCCGGCCAGTCCACAGTCCAGGTCCCCTACAGCATCCAGGGGAGCACGGTTGTCGGATCCACGATCTCCGCTGCCACCGGAAGCCTGACCGGCGTTTCCGGATTCTCGCCGGTATTCTACGGGCTTGGCACCGCGGCCGTGACCACAAACATCGGCACCGCCGGAAGCCAGGTAACGGTTGGCCTGAGCGCCGGCACCTATACCCTCTCGGCAACCGACACGAACAACCTCGGCGGAACAGCCTCGTCCACCGCGGTGACCTTCACGGTCGTCAATCCGGCCGTCCCGACCATCTCGATCACCAGCCCGGCGAACGGCCAGGTATTCTCGGCCAACGGCTCCGGCTCGGTGGCCGTTCCCTTCGCCATCTCCGGAAAGACATCGTCGGGGACGATTTCCGCCGCAACCGCATCGCTGATCCAGGGCGGCACTTCCGCGGCTGTCGTCGTGTTTCCCACCGGCTTCAGCGGCATCGGCACCGCCTCGGTCGGCGATTCGGGCACGGTAAATCTCGCCCCGGGCACCTATACGCTCAGCGCCTCGGATACCGCCTCCTCGGGCGGCGCCACCTACGGCCCGACCGCCGCAACGCCGGTGACCTTCACCGTCCTGGGCGCCCCGACGATCTCGATCGCCTCCCCGGCCAGCGGCCAGGTCTTCGAAGTCGGATCGACGGGCACCGCCGCCGTTTCCTACCTGATCTCCGGTTCCACGGCCAGCGGGTCTTCCTTCGCCTCGGCATCCGCCGGCAGCGCCACGCTCACATCCTCCACCGGCGCCTCCACGTCCGGTTTTGCGCCGTCCTTCGCGCTTGGCACCGGCACCCTCTCCTCGAGCGGGTCGGTCAGCCTTGCCCCCGGCACCTACACGCTGTCCGCCTCCGACACGAACAACCTCGGCGGCGCCTCGGGCACAGCCTCGGTCACCTTCACGGTCGCCGGTCCGCCGACAATTGCGATCACCTCGCCGTCCGGCGGACAGGTCTTTGAAGTCGGCTCGGCCGGCACCGCCGCCGTGTCCTATGCCATCTCCGGCGCGACGCCGTCCGGGACCGCATTCACCTCCGCTTCCGCGGGCAGCGCGACCCTCTCCTCGGTGACCGGCTTTGCCCCGACCTTCACGGTCGGCACCTCCGGCTCAACCCTCAGCGCGTCCGGCACCGTCAACCTTGCCGCGGGCACCTACACCTTGGGGGCAGCGGAGACCAACAGCCTCAAGGGCGGCGCAAGCGCGAGCGTAACCTTCACCGTGGTCGGCCTGCCCACGATCTCCATAAGCTCACCGTCTGCCGGCGCTGTTTTCAGCACGACCGCCGCGGGAACAGCGATCGTCTCCTACAGCATCTCGGGCAGCACCCCGGCGGGAACCTCCCTGAAGAGCGCCGCTGCCACCCTCACCCTCAATGGCAAGGCCGTGACAACCTTCATCCCCGTGTTCTCGGGGCTCCCGGCTGCCGCCGGTTCGACCGTCACCTCCACGACGGCCTCCGCCAGTCTCGCCCTCGCGCCCGGCACCTACACCCTCGCCGCCACCGAGACGAACAACCTCGGCGGCACCGCCTCGTCGGGAACAGTGACCTTCAGTGTCGTCTCCGCACCGACAGTCTCGATCACCGCCCCCTCCAACGGGGCGTCCTTCGCGATTGTCAACGGGAGCACGACCGCTCCGGTCGCCTGGGCGATTTCGGCCACGACGCCCGCAGGATCCACCTTTGCCAGCGGCTCAGCGGCGACCGCCACGCTGTCGTCCTCCACGGGCGCCTCGGCGAGCGGCTTCGCTCCGGTATTCACCCTGGGAACGGGATCGGCGAGCATCAGCGCCTCCGGCACGGCCAACCTCGGGCCCGGCACCTACACCCTGTCCGCCAAGGCCGCCAACAGCCTCGGGCAATCCGCCTCGGCCTCGCCCGTGACCTTCACGGTCACGGCTCCCGCGACGACCGTCACCAATTCGATCTCCACGAACTTCAACAGCACGGTGATCGCCAAGGGCAATTACCTCTGGTTCAGCAGCGTGATCAAGCTGCAGGGCGTCGGCTCCTCCGGGGCGACCATCCTCCTCAGCAACTCCACGATTTCGTTCACCGTCGGGGGCACCCCGGTGACGCTCCAGGTCCCGCCCGCCGTGATCAACTTCGAGTCCGGCATCACCGCCGCAACGAGCACCTATAATGTGACGAACAACACGTGGACGACGACCGTGCCGGCGAACTACACCGGCAATGTCTTTGTCTCGGGAGTCCCCTACCAGGCGGCCGCGACGATCCCCGGCAACCTTTCCGGGGTCAAGTGGACGGGAACCTACTCCGCCGACACCGCCGGGGTCACCGCCGAGTGGCAGTGGGGCGCGGCCGTCTACACCTCCTTCAGCACGACCGTCGGCGCCCTGGGCGTGAAGCCGGTCGATAACAACACCGCCAGCCCGTACAAGGACAGCTATACCGCCGGGACGCCCGAGAATTTCCTCAGCTACCTGGTCGTCGGCGGCACGGGCACGGCCGGCAGCTTTTACACCGGCGCCTACGGCGCGGACGTCCAGTTCATCGTGCCGGACTACCTGCTCTGATTCTGCAATCAGGAATCTTGTCCGATGTAGCCGGCCTCGCTGAGGCCGGGCCGGGGTCAGCGACCCCGGCTACATTCGGCCCATAACATCCGTTTGCGTTGGCGGAAAGGAGGGGGTATTCTCGTCCAAGGTTAGGGAGACTCCATGCCCCTCAAGCTCTCAAGACTGCTTCTGCTCTGCACCCTCGCGTGGCCGCTCGCCGGCATGGGCCAGTCGCAGTCGTATTCCTTCACCCTGCTCGCGGGCGAACCCTACCCCTCCTTTGCCGGAAACGTAAACGGGACGGGAAGCGCCGCGCGATTCAAGAACCCCCTCGCGCTGGCGGTGGATTCCCCCGGGAACGTCTACGTCGCCGATTGGCTGAACGATGAGATTCGGAAAATCACCGCCGGCGGTGTCGTAACCACGTTCGCAGGCGGTTCGGGCTCCGCGGCCCAGTTTCAGGATCCCCAGGGTGTGGCCGTTGACAGCGCGGGGAACGTGTACGTTTCAGACACGGTGAACAACAACGTCACCAAGATCACCCCCGCCGGCCAGGTCACTACTTTTGCAAGCAGCGCGACACTCACCGCCGTGTCCGGCGGCGGCGGTCCCGCGCCCTTCTTCTACCCGACCGGCGTCGCTGTGGACTCCCACGGCAATGTCTATGTGGCAAGCTCGGGCAACTCCACGATCGTCAAGATCACCCCGGACAGGACCGCCACCCTGTTTGCGGGGAGCCCCTGGCAGTCCCTCGGATATATCCTGGATCCCGGGTTCCCCGGCCCCTCGGGGCCTCCGACCACCAACGGCCGAACCCTGGAATACCAGGACGGGACGGGAAGTGCCGCCCTCTTCAACGGACCGTGGGGTATCGCCGTGGACAGTTCCGGGAATGTCTACGTCGCCGACACCGGCAACAATGCCATCCGAAAGATAACGCCGGCTGGGCAGGTCACCACCCTGGCTGGGGGCCCCAACGCAGCCGCGCCCCTTCCCTGTTACTACGTGGCTGTTGACGCGACCGGAAACGTCTTCGTTACCAGCTCCAACGTTGTGGAGATAACCCCGGCCGGGAACCGAATAGGCCTTCCGCCGATTCCAGCGGGTCTCGCATCCCCGGCCGGTGTGGCGACGGACAGCCTTGGGAATCTTTATGTCTCCCAAGGCAACGCGATCTACAAGGGTTCCCCTGTCTGGGTGAGCCAGCAATCCGGCTCGGTCACCGTCGCCACCGGGCACAGTGCTGTGTTCAGCGTGCAGCCCGGCGGCTCATCGTCCCCAACCTACCAGTGGCGCTTCAACGGCACCCCAATCCCCGGCGCGACCGATTTTCTGCTGTTGATCAGCGGGGCCACGAGCGCCAATGCGGGCTCGTACGACTGCGTGATCACCACTTCGACCGGGGCGACATCGACGAGCGCTCCGGCAAGCCTGAGTGTCGTCACGAGTTCCAGCCCGGGCTACCTGGTGAACCTGTCGGCGCGAGCGATGGCGGGAAGCGGCCCGGCGAACGCCGTCATCGGCGGTTTCTCGATTTCCGGCACCGGGCCCAAGCAGCTCCTGATCCGCGGCATCGGTCCGGGGCTGAACACGGCATTCAACCTCGCCGGCAGCCTGACCGCCACCCAGCTCTCCCTCTACAACGCGGCCAGGACCATGGTCGGCCAGAACAGCGGCTGGGGCGTGTCTCCGACGCTCGCCAGCGCCGACTCCGCGCTCGGCGCGTTCCCTGTCCCCGCCGGATCCCTCGACTCAATGATGTATCTGCCGGTCCAGCCCGGCGGCTACACGGCGGCGATGAGCGGGGTCGGCGGCGGCACCGGGATCGGTCTTGTGGAACTCTACGATGCCGATCCCTCCCCTGCCGCAGCCCGGCTGGTCAACGTCTCCGCGCGGGCCCCCGTGGGAGCCGGTGCCGGGATCCTGATCGGCGGCTTTGGGGTCGCGGGCAGCACCGATGAAACCGTGCTGATTCGCGCGATCGGCCCGGGCCTGGGATCGGAATTCAATATTTCCGGGTTTCTCCCGCAGCCGGTGCTCACCCTCTTTGACGCCAGCCAGAACATCATCGCCTCAAACGCGGGCTGGGCCGGGGATCCGACCCTGGCGGCCGTCGAGGCGAGTGTCGGAGCCTATGCGATCCCCGCCTCCTCGCAGGATTCGCTCCTGCTCGTCACGCTTCCGCCAGGCGATTACACCGCCCAGGTCTCAGGGGCGAACGGCGGGACGGGCATCGCGGCGGTCGAGGTCTACGAGGTCCAGTGATTCGCCCAGCGCGATCCAGCCGCAGAGGGCGCCGAGAAGAACCGGCGCGTAGCACCCGACGAGGTAGTAGACATCAACCGCCGGAAATGAGGTTCCGTCTATCAGGCTGACGATCGCAACCAGCGCGGCCGCCGAGCCAAGCACGGCGACCGCCACGATCCCAAAGTACGGAATCCTCCGCCGGGCCGCCCCGATCCCGATTGCCGCGACCAGGGCCGCGCCCCCCCCGCCGATCGCCCAGGGCGCGATCCAGGAATAGACCAGCGCGATCTCGTCGAGCACTCCCATCCTCTCGCGGTCGAGCCATTTCTGCCTCGGCGGGAGGTGAGGTCCGTCAATTGTCGGGCTGAGCCGGCCGCGGGTGATATCGGAGAATAGAAGCCGGTTTTCGGGAGCCCCCTGGCTCGGTGGAACGCTCGCTCCCATGTCGTTGAAAAAAAACAGGAATTCCACCGCCCGGCGCGCCGAGGCAAGGACGGGGGCGACCTGCTCCCGGCGCAGCGGGGGCAGGAAGCCGCTGCGGCGGGGGCCGGCGGCGATCAGGCCGCGGTCGCAGGCCGTGTTCACCTCCCGCGCCAGCCTGCCGTAGTACGCCATGGCGTCCGCCCCTGAGCCCCCATGCCCGGCGTCTACCACGGCGTCGCGGAGCGCCCACATGAACATCCCGCCGCCGATTTCCCGCTCCGCTGCGGGAAGGTGGGTGACGCCCTCGGAAACCGCGGCCCAGCTTTCGCCCACCGCGCCCTCCAGATACGGGCGCAACTCGGCGAACGCCGGGCTGACGGCGTAGATCCGTTCCCGGGTTTCCCGCGGCATCACGATGTAGGGCCGCCAGTGCGCTGGGGTCACCCGGCTGAGGGAGCCGTAGGCCTCCCGGAATTGCGCCTGCTTGAACTCGCAGGTCGTGAAGACTCCGTAATACCGCCAATTGATCGCCGCCACGCCGGCGACCGCCGCCGCCCAGATCAGGAGCGGGGAGGACAGCAGGGCCAGTCGCGCGGCCCGGTCCGGATCGCGCCGCCGCCATACCCGGGCGGCCGCCGCAATCCACAGCAGGCCCGCGCAGGGCGCGATCCAGATTCCCTCCTCCCGGGTCAGCCAGAACATGGGCAGGGCCGCACCGGCGAGAAGCACCCAGGGAACCAGGCGCCGCCGCGGACCGTCGCATCGCGCATAAAACCCGATGAGGCCGGAGGCAATGACCAGCACCAGCGCGGGCAGGATGTCCTGGCGCGCCACGCGCATTGTCCGCGCCCCGTCAAACGTGATCGGGTTGAAGAGAAGCACGACAAAAAGGACCGCCCGGATCCAGCGCCGCCGCACCAGGGGCCGGAGCGCCCGCGTCAGCAGCCAGCACGCGCCCGCGTACAGCAGGTGCTGGGCGATGAAGAGCTGCACGCCGAGCAGGAACACGATCGCGATGAAGATCGGGTACATCGGCCCCTTCATCAGGGTGAACTGGCTGTAAGGCCCGAGCCATTCCCCCGACAGGAGGTAAGCGGCCTGCCTGACAAAGAGCTGGTCGTCATGGCCCGCGTCGGCGATCGCATACACCGGCTGCGCCGCGACCAGCCAGATCTTGAAGGCAACCAGCGCGGCACCGCCGGCGACCATCATCGCGCCGGCATTCCTGTTTGATAGCCAGCCGGCAGCGCGCTCGGGCAGGAGTCCAGCGGTCCCGAAGATCGCGAGGAAGATAACGGCGAAAACCGGCAGCGCGGCGCCGATCCGCGAAACGATACCCGGCCCCAGCACCAGAGGTCGCTCCAGCTCGAAGACGACATAGGGATCGTCCCCGGCGACCTCCGTGCGCATCGCGAGCGCCCCGTCGCGGACTGCGAGGGTCGCGATATTGTGGGTCGCGTTTCTTCCGTAGGCGGCGAGGAAGGTTTCCGGCAGGAACTGGTGGACGACCCCGCCATCCGCATCGACGATGGCTGCGTCGCGGAATGCGGCCGTCCCCCTGTGATTGATCGGGTCGAATCGAATGCCGTGGCAGATACCGTAGGGGATGGGCAGCCGGTAGACGCGCGCCGAGGGCCCGGGCAAAATGTCCTGCCGGGACGAGTCCTGCTCGTTGAACCGCCTCCCCAGGTCGTAGTAGACCTGCGTGAAGCCGTTGTCCGGCGTGCTCAGGGCGACCTGGAAAAAGAAGGAGCCGCCGGGCCGGCCGGCCGCGGGGATGGCCGTGAACCGCGGCAGGGAGAAGGCCCCGGCAACCGCAAGCGCCAGGAAGAGGGCCCAGGATCGCGCGCGCCACTTCATCCCCCGCAGCTCCTCCCAAGCGCGGCCAGTTGCGGAAGAAAGGCGGGGTCGATCAGGCCGGAGCCTGTCATCGGCACGTCCCACGTCACGACGCCGCCCCTCGCATTCATGAACTTGGTGTAGCCGATCGTCAGCTCATCGGGGAAGCGCGGCGGGCCTTTTCCCCACCACTCGCCCATGATCGTGAAGGCGTGGAGCTGCGCCCCGTCGAGGAAGCGCGAATAATTCGCCAGCCTCGAGAAATCCGGCAGGTGCCCCGGGGAGACCGACAGGTCGCGCTCGATTTCGCCCGGGGTATAGTCATCGTACTCGGTGACCGAGTAGATCGGCGTGCGCAGCCCGTTATTGAACGCAACCAGGGAATCCGGATTCCCGGACTTCAGGGCCTCCGCGAGGCTGCGGAAGTTGGGCGCGTTCGAATGCCGGTAGGGGGCAAGGTTGTACGGTCCGTCAACCCACCAGCCGTGAATGGACCTTCCCCAGCGAAGCGACCACTCCCGGACCACCGCCTCCCAGCGCGGCAGGAAGGCCGCCATCCGCTCGTCGGCGGGCGCCTCCAGCCGCTCCTTTGCCACCGGGTCGCTGGCCGGCGCGGAGGGGGGGACGTAGACCATCAGCCGGATCCCGTGGGGTTCAAAGGCCCGGGCGAGATCGGCGACGAGGTCGCGCCGGGAACAGCGGCTCGGGGAAATCCCGACCAAATCGTCATAAGTTCGGTTCGGCGACAGGTAGAATCCGGAATTCTGCCCGACGGAAATGAAGAAGTACGGGACCCGCGCCGCGGCGAGCTGCCGCGCCAGGCCCTCCGCGTCAAAGGCGTCGACCCGGCGATTCCAATCGTCCGGGGCCAGGTCGATCGCCTTGAGGTTGCTGGCCGTATCGGCCAGGTAGCAGCCGAACACGCCCCACCGGCTCCTCATGAACCAATCGGTGTTGGCGCGCTTCCAGGGGGATGGGGAGGCCGGCGAGGGCATGCCCTCAGGCAATCCCTTGACAGGCCGGTTGCAAGTCGTTCAGGAACACGTTCATCACCTCCCACGCCCCAGTCCTCCCCCGCGGCAGTCCCGAGTCCCAGGGGTGTCTTCCGCCGATCTGCTGCGATTCGTCGCGGAGGCCGACCAGAGGACAGGCGCACTGCACAGCTTCATGCTTGTTCGCCACGGCACGGTCGTGGCAGAGGGCTGGTGGCCTCCGCACAGCGCCACGGAGCCCCACAAGCTCTGGTCGCTGAGCAAGAGCTTCACCTCCACGGCCGTCGGGCTGGCAATCGACGATGGGCTCCTGTCCGTCGGGGCGAGGGTCCTGGACTTCCTCTCCGAGGACGCCCCGCTCCACCCCTGCGACAACCTGAGGGCCATGCGGATCCACGACCTGCTCACCATGTCCACCGGCCAGCGCAAGGAGGACATCGGCGACCTTAAGTGGGACAGCGACGGGAACCTCACCCGGACGATCCTCGCAGCGCCCGTGCCGCACAAGCCGGGGAGCCGCTTCGCCTACAATTCCGCGGCGACCTACCTCCTGTCCGCGATAGTCCAGAAGCTGACCGGGAAGACCGTCCGCGACTACCTCCAGCCCCGGCTCTTCACACCGCTGGGGATGGGCAAACCTCACTGGGACGCCTGCCCCCGGGGAATTTCCCTTGGCGGCATCGGCCTGAATCTCCGCACGGAGGACATCGCGAAATTCGGTCTCCTCTGCCTTCGTCGCGGGCTCTGGCACGGCAACCCCCTGGTGCCCGCCTCATGGATCGACACGGCGACCTCCCTCCAGATTGGGACCGGGAACAACCCGCGGAGCGACTGGGCCCAGGGCTACGGGTACCAGTTCTGGCGCTGCCGCCACGACATCTACCGCGGCGACGGCGCCTTCGGCCAGTACTTCATCGTGATTCCCGGCCACGATGCGGTCGTCGCCATCACCGGCGGGGTCAAGGACATGATCGGCATGCAGGCCATCCTGAACCTGGTCTGGAAGTGGATACTGCCGGCGTTCGCCGACAAACCGCTTCCGCCGGGGTCCCGCGCCGACTCGAATGCGCTGTCGCTGCCGGTCGGGGGCATGGCTGGGACAGGCTCGAAGTAAAAAGTGAGCAGCCCTTGGCAAGAACTGGAGAGCTAGCCGGCCTCGGCGGGTTCAAGATGGGGGGGAGTCGCGGGCCCAACCCGATTAAACCCCGCCGTGACGATCCGCCCCATGTTCCTTGCTCGGCTTAAATCGGCCATCGCGGCCGGTGGTTGCGCCCTCGTCGGCCGGCCTATGGCCAAGGCAGAGGGTGAAGCGTCCCGGAATTGCCCGAGCTCCACGGCGGGCCCCACCCCCAACTGCGTCATCCTCGCCCTGATTCCTCCCGCCGTGGCGCTGATCCTCCAGTGGACATTCTAGTCCCTGCTGGCGCCCTTTGTTTGGCTGCTCTTCTACCCGGCCGTGTTTTTCAGCTCCTGGCTCGGCGGCCTGGTGGGCGGAATCTTCGCTACGTTTGTCTCCGCCGGCATCGTGCTTTTCGTCTTCATCCCGCCCCAGTTTTCGTTCGCAGTCGCCAACTTGCGATCGGTCATTTCGGTCGGTGTCTTCGTTGCGACAGGATTTCTCTTCAGCATCCTTCACGACCGGCTGCGAAAATCCAGCCGCGCGACCGCCGCGGCCCTGGCGGAGGCAGATGCCGCAAAACGTCAGCTCGAGGGGCTCTTCAACGAGCGGACGGAGCAATTGCAGGAAAGCCGGGTGAGGCTGGGCGCGGCCATTGCGAGCATGACGGACGCCCTCTACATAACCGATGCGGGCGGGCGCTTCGTCGACTTCAACGAGGCGTTCGCCCGTTTTTACCGATTCAGCGGCAAGCAGGAGTGCGCCCGGACCTTCGCCGAGTACCCGGGCCTGATGGAGGTCACCCTGGCAAACGGCCTGCCGGCGCCGACCGATCAGTGGGCTGTTCCCCGCGCGCTCCGCGGCGAGACCGGAAGGGACATCGAATATGGCATTCGGCGGAAGGACACCCTCGAGTCCTGGGTCGGAAACTACAGCTTCGCTCCGATCCGGGACGCGGAGGGAACGATCATCGGCTCGGTTGTCTCGGTCCGCGACGTCACTGAGCAACGGCTGGTGGCGGGGAAAATTCGCAGGCTCAACGACGAGCTGACCGGCGCGAACGCGGCCCTCAGGGAGGGCGAGGAGCGCTACCGCGTGCTCTTCGACAACAACCCGGTTCCCTTCTGGGTCTTCGACCTGGAGACCCTGCGTTTCCTGGCCGTCAACGACGCGGCGGTACAGGGGTACGGCTACACCCGGGAGGAGTTCCTGGGCATGACGCTCTCCCAGATCCATCCCCTGGAGGATATCACCCGGATGCTCGAATCGCTCAGGCACGGCCGGACCGAGGAGAAATACTTCAGCGAGTGGAGGCACCGGAAAAAGGACGGGTCGGTGATCGACGTCGAGGTTTCGGCGCGGCCGGTGCTCCTCGATGGACGCACGGTCCGGCTGGTGCTCGCCGTCGACATTACGGAGAAAAAGCAGCTCAAGGCGAAGCTCGTCCAGATCCAGCGGCTGGAGAGCCTGGGGATGCTGGCCGCGGGCATCGCGCACGATCTGAACAACATCCTCACGCCGATCGTGTGCGCGGCCCCGATCCTGAGGGAGGCCCTGACAAACCCGCACGATATCAAGATCCTGAACACGCTCGAGAGCAGCGCCGAGCGGGGAACCGGCCTTGTAAAACAGATCCTCGGCTTCGCGCACGCGACAACCGCCGAGCTCGAGCCGACGCAGGTCAAGCACCTCGCCAGGGACGTGATCGGCGTCATCGAGGAGACTTTCCCGAAAAACATCTCCTTGCGGCACCTGATTCCCTCCGACCTCTGGCCCGTCCAGGGGAACGCGACCCAGATCCACCAGGTGCTTCTCAACCTGTGCGTCAACGCCCGCGACGCCATGCCCAAGGGGGGAACCCTGCGACTGACCGCCGCCAACCGCTTCCTCGACGCCGAGGCTGCGTATGCGATCCCGAGCGCCCGTCCCGGCGCCTGGGTCCTGATCGAGGTGGACGACACGGGCTCCGGCATTCCTCCCGACGTGCTCGCCCGGATCTGGGAGCCCTTTTTCACGACAAAGGGCCTGGGCAAGGGCACCGGCCTGGGCCTATCAACGGTTCGCGGAATTGTCGCGACTCACCGGGGATTCGTCGACCTGCACACCGAGGCGGGCCGGGGAAGCACCTTCCGGATCTTCCTGCCCGCCCTCCTGGAGACGAAGGTATCCGCGTCAGCCCAGTGACGCCATGTCGATTACGAAGCGGTATTTCACGTCGCTCTTCAGCATCCGCTCGTAGGCGGTGTTGATCTGGTCCATCCGGATCATCTCGATGTCGCTCGTGATCCCGTGCTTTCCGCAGAAATCCAGCATCTCCTGTGTCTCGGGTAGCCCCCCGATCAACGACCCGGAAATGGAACGGCGGCGAAACAGCAGGGGAAAGGCCGCGACAGGCAGTGGCTTCTCGGGAGCGCCCACCAGCACCAGGTTGCCGTCGCGCTTGAGCAGGTTGAGGTAGGCGTTGATGTCGTGGGTGGCGGAAACCGCATCCAGGATAAAATCGAAGCTTCCGGCCTGCGCGGCCATCTGGGCTTCGTCGGTCGACACGACCACCTCGTGGGCGCCGAGCCGCTTGCCATCCGCAATCTTGCCCGGCGAGGTCGTGAAGAGGACGACATTCGCGCCGAAGGCCTTGGCGAACTTGACTCCCATGTGTCCGAGGCCGCCCAGGCCCACGATGCCGACTTTCTGGCCAGGCCCCACCTTCCAGTGGCGCATCGGCGAATAGGTCGTGATGCCCGCGCAGAGGAGCGGCGCCGCGCCCGCCGGGTCCAGGTTGGCGGGCATCCGGAGAACGAAGTCCTCGGTCACCACGATGCTCTGCGAATAGCCGCCGAGGGTCGGCGTGCCGCTATGCTTGTCCACGCTGCCGTAGGTCATGACCATGCCGTTGTCGCAGAATTGTTCCAGTCCCGTGCGGCAGTTGGGGCAGGTCCGGCAGGAATCCACGAGGCATCCGACGCCGACCGTGTCGCCGACCTTGAACTTCCTCACGCCCGCGCCAACCGCGGTCACCCGGCCGACGATCTCGTGCCCCGGAACAGCCGGATACTGGGTGAAGTGCCATTCATCGCGGGCGAAATGCAGGTCCGAGTGGCAGACGCCGCAATAGAGGATCTGGATCTGGACGTCGGTCGAAGTCGGGACGCGGCGCTCGATCACCGTCGGGCCGAGCGGCGACTTGGCGTTGGCGGTGGAAAATGCCTTGGTCGAGTAACAGGTGGGTTTGGTCATGGCGGGGCTCAATTAAGCCAAACGGGAGTGGCTGACAACTGTTGCAGGTATTTTCCTCCGAGTCTCCTGACAATGCTCCTGCCGGGCACCAGCCATCTTCAATGCGGCAGACGGGTACCGCCGGATTGACCTGGTTGCCCCAAAAGCAATGGTACGGCCATGGATTGGGAAGAAATGTACCGGAAAGGGGAGATTTTCTGGGACAAGGGCGCGCCCTCGCCGCCGATGAGGGAGTACCTCGGGCGCCATCCCCTCCGCGGACGCGCGCTGGTGCCGGGTTGCGGGCACGGGCACGAGGTGGCGCTGGCGGTGGAATTTGGATTGGATGCGCTTGGCCTGGATATCGCGCCCACCGGCGTGGCCGAGGCGCGGGCGCTTTATCCGAAAATTGCGGAACGCTTCGTGGTGGGGAATCTTTTCGATCCGCCGCAGGCTATGCGCGGCGCATTCGACATCGTGCTGGAGCACACCTGCATGAGCGCGCTTCCGCCGGCATTGCGTGGAGACTATCGACGCGGGATCGACCGGGTGCTGAAGCCGGGCGGGTTGCTGATCGGCGTCTGGTTCATCAATCCGAATCTTGGTCCCGGCGAGGAAGGTCCGCCGTTTCGGCTGGGCGTGGAGGATCTGACGGCGCTGTTTGCGGACGGGTATGAGATCGTGGCCGACTATGTGCCGGAGGTGGGGTTTGAATCGCGGGTGGGGAGGGAGAGGGTTAGGGGGATGAGGAGGTTGGGGGGATGAGCGGGGGCTGTATTAATTCCGCCGCACGCCGCAACGCGGCGTTTCACGGCTGAGAGGCTCTTGTCCGGCGAAACGAAGTGGAGACGGATGCCAGGCTTTGCCGCTACGCAGGTCCCCGTCCGTCTCCAACCCGCTGAACGCGGGCTCGTCGGCTCTCCATTGGTTTGCGGGCGTCCGTCTCCTGCCCGCTTTCGGCGGGCATCCGCCGGACAATTTCCGCTCCGCTTTAGCGGAGCGGAAATTGGGCCCTGTCGGATTCGAACCGACGACCAAGGGATTATGAGTCCCCTGCTCTAACCGCTGAGCTAAGAGCCCGTCAGGATCACTCGATTGCTAGATTACCTCGGAAACGGGGTAAAGCGGCAACTTGCCGGGGGTGCCGTCACCCGACTACTCTCCGCCCGGTGACTCATTCGGAAAAAGTAGCCCTCTGGCTCGGTCCTTTTCGCTCCGCAACGGCGTCGCGGGATTTCGGGGTCGAGATCGGAGCGTTCAAGAGTCCCGTTCCTGGAATCCGGCCATTCTACGTCGATCGCTTCAGGGAGTACGCAAACGAGCGGTGCATGGGCGACTTCTGGGGCGATGCCTGCTCCCTGCCCTTCCTCGGCAACTCGCTCGACTACGTCGTCACCTCCCACGTCCTGGAGCACACCGCCAATCCGGTCGCGGCGCTCTTCGAGTGGGCGCGCGTGGTCCGGCACGGGGGGATCATCTACATGGTCGTCCCGGACCGGCGACTGACCTTTGACCATCCACGGGCGCTCACGCCACCGGAACACATGATGGAGGATTTTCACCGCGGGACCGGAAATTCCGACGGGACCCACATCGCCGACTACCTCGACCGGATCGACTGGACCCGCTACCACCCGGCCGGGACGCCTGCCGAGCACGCCGCAACCCGGGAACACCTCCGGGTCACCTACACTGCGGCCGCAGAAAATCAGCTCGAGATCAACATGCACTTCCATGTCTTCGAGCCGTCGAACCTCGGCGCGCTGATCGCCCTCATGAATCAGGATCCCCAGCGGACCGCCCGGCTCGAGATCCTGGACACCGTTGAGAATTTTCCCGACGAGAGGCCCGACGGGTTCCTCATGGTGGTCCGCGTGCGGAAGGGATTGGGCGCATGGTGGACGGGGCGAAAGCTGCGGCGGTTGGCCGCGAAGGACGAGCGGGCGGTTTTGTCGCCGGAGGCGAAGCCATTATTCGATTGAGG
>CAITEC010000005.1 GCA_903891325.1 uncultured Opitutaceae bacterium | reverse complement strand
GCAGGGTTTCGGGAGGAGGCGCAGGACGCCGGCCGCCTCCAGGCGCGCGGGCGTGAGGGACGCCGTAGCGCCCGACATCAGCAGGATGGGAAGCCCGGGTTGAAGCTGCCGGAGGCGGCCTGCGAGCACCAGCCCGCTCATGACCGGCATTGTCTGGTCGGTGACGACCAGCGCAAATCGCCCGGGATCGGCCTCAACCATCCCGATGGCCTCCTCGGGCCGGGTGGTGAATGTGACGCAGTAGCCGAGCCCGCCCAGGGCCTCCTCGCCGAGGCGCGCGAGAAGTTCCTCATCGTCGACCACCAGGATGCCCTCGCCATTCCCCCGGGGAACGGGCGCCGCCGGGTCTTCCGCGCCGGCGACCGACCCGATGAACTCCGGGAAATACAGCCGGAAAGTCGTCCCCCGGCCCGGTTCGCTGTCGACGGCTATCACGCCGTCGTGGGCGTCCATGATGCCCCTGACCACGGCCAGGCCCAGCCCCGTGCCCTGCCCGGGCGGCTTGGTCGTGAAGAACGGCTCAAAGATCCGCGCCTGGGTCTTCGCATCCATGCCGATCCCGTCGTCGCCGACGGTCAGGACGGCGAAGGTGCCGGGGCGCAGGCCGGGGTGCGCCGCAGCCGCCGCGGCATCGACGACGACGCGCTCCAGCGCGAAGCGCATCCGGCCCGGCCGGTCCTTCATCGCATGCCAGGCGTTGGTTCCGAGGTTCATCAGTACCTGATGAATCTGGTTTGCGTCGGCGAACACCGTCGGGGCGTTCACCGCCAGGGCCACATCGAACCCGATTGTCGAGGGGATCGAGACGCGCAGCAGGTCAAGGGTCTCGCGCACGATGGGCTGCAGCCCGACCGCCTGGCGTTCCTGCGGCTGCTGGCGGCTGAAGGTGAGGATTTGCCGCACGACTCCGCTCGCGCGCCGGGCGGCCTGAAGCACCGAGCCAAGATACTTCCGCACGGCTTCATTTTCCTTCAGGCTGATCAGGGAGAGCTCGGTGTACCCGCTGATCGCCGCGAGGATATTGTTGAAGTCGTGGGCCACGCCCCCCGAGAACTGGCCCAGCACCTCCATCTTCTGGGCCTGCAGGAGATGCTCATCGAGCCGCTTCCTGGCCGTGATGTCCTGCGCCACCAGGACGAGGGAGTCGGGTCGTTCCCCGGGCGGCCCGATCGAGGACATCGTGAGGCTGACCCACGCGATCGCGCCGTCCTTGCGCACGAACCGCTTCTCCAGCGCGAACTCGCGGATGGAGCCGTTGCGCATCCCGGCCATTTCCGCGGCGTCAAGGCCGGCGTCCTGCTCGTGGGTGACCTCGGGGACGGTGAGCCGCTCCATTTCCCCGGCGGTGAAACCGAGCAGGTCGCACAATCTCCGGTTGACCCGGAGGAACCGGCCTGTCGCGGCATCCATCTGGGCGACGCCCACCGCAGCCTGGTCGAAGATCGCCTTCAGCCACTGCTCGCTCTCGAGAATGCCGCTGAGATGAAATAGCCTGATTTCCAGCATGTTGTGCACGCGGATCAGCACCTCCGCCAGGTCGAAGGGCTTGCTCACGAAGTCCTTGGCGCCCGCTCTCAGCGCGCGCAGCTTGTGGCCGGGCTGCGCAGTGATCACCAGGACCGGAAGGTCGTTGCCCGCCTCGATTTCCTTCAGCGCCTCGAGGACCTGGAACCCGTCCATGACCGGCATCTGCAGGTCGAGAAGGATCAGGTGGTACCGATTCTTCCGGTGCAACCCGCAGGCCTCGCAGGGGTTCGTTGTCGATGAGACGGAAACGTAGCCGGCCTCGTGAAGCATCTCCTGCAGCAGCAGGACATTGGCTTCCTGATCGTCGACGATCAGGATCCTGGCCTTGAGAATGTCCGAGTCGTTGATCATCGCGCCGGAGTTTCGGAGACGGAACGGGCCCTGTCGTCAACGTGCTTGAGCGCCCGGTTCAGGGTTGCGATGAACTCGGTGACGCGGATGGGCTTGGTGATGTACCCGAAGAATCCCTCCTCGAGGCCCCTTTTGACGTCGCGGGGCATCGCGTTGGCGCTGAGGGCGATGACGGGGATGAGGGCGGTCTCCGGGTTGGCGCGCAGGATCTTCATGGCTTCCACGCCGCTGATCCCCGGCAGATTGATGTCCATGAGGATCAGCTCCGGATGGGTCGCCCGCGCAAGGCCAATGCCCTGCACGCCGTCCACCGCCGTAAGGAGCTTCAGGTTTGGCACCTGGGCGATGAGGTCCTCGATCAGCAGCATGTTCGCCGGGTTGTCCTCGACATAGAGGAGCGTGCGGCAAGCCCCGCCCGGGCCGGGCGCTGCCGGCCCGGGACCCGGGAGATCGGCGTCGCCGGCGGCCAGCTTCGGGGGAACCGAGGTCGGCAGATCGACCCAGAACACGGACCCCTCGCCGGGCGTGCTCTTCAGACCGATCTCCCCGCCGATCAGCGCGGCCAGCTTTTTTGTTACCACCAATCCGATTCCGGTGCCGGCAATCCCGCCTGTCTCCTGGCCGAGGCGGTTGAAGGGCTGAAAGAGTTGCGCCACGTGCTCGGGCGTCAGGCCCGCCCCGGTGTCCCTGACGCTGATCCGGACGGTCCCCGGCGTGAGCGGGCGGCATTCCACCACGACGGACCCCGATTCCCGGTTATACTTTATCGCATTTGAGAGCAGGTTGATCACGATCTGCTTCAGCCGGTTGCGGTCCGCCCTGACAAATCCGGAGGAATTATTCTTCGGGAATACCATGACGATGCCCCGTTTTTCCGCCTGCGCCTCCATCATGTCATGGCACTCGTCCAAGACGTCGATGATGCACACCGGCTCGAGCGAAAGGGACATCTTGCCGGACTCGATCACGGCCAGGTCAAGGATCTCGTTGATCAGGTTGAGGAGATGCCATCCGGCCTTGAGGATCTGGTGTATCCGGATGGCCTGGGCCGGCGTCGGCGCGGATGACTCGAGGAGCTGCCCAAACCCCAGGATCGCATTGAGCGGCGTGCGGAGCTCGTGGCTCATGCTGGAGAGGAATTCGGACTTGGCGTGATTCGCCTCCTCGGCGGCCGCCGTGGCGCGCCGCATCTCGGCGTTGGACTCCTCGAGCGCATGCTCGAAGGTCTGGCGTTCGGTGTCATCGCGAAAGACAAGCACCGCACCGACCACCCGGCGGTCGCCGTCGCGCATCGGCGAGCAGCTGTCCGCCACGGGGACTTCCCGGCCGTCCCTGGAAATGAGGATCGTATGGTTGGCCAGTCCCTGGATCGTCCCTTTGGCCAGCGTTTCGGCAACCGGGAGGATCCCGGGCCGGCGGGTCTCCTGGTTGATGATGTTGAAGATCTCGCCAACCGGCCGGTTGGCGGCCTCGGCCTGGGTCCAGCCGGTCAGATGTTCCGCGACTGAATTAAGGAACGTCACCCGGCCCTCGGCGTCCGTTGCGATCAGGCCGTCGCCAATGGAGCGGACGATGACCGCCAGCTTTTCCTCGCTCGCCTGGAGCGAGCCGTTCGCGCGCTTGAGCTGGTCGGCTATCTCCATCTGGATTTCAAGGAGGCGGCGTGTCTCAAGGTGGATCAGGTTCTTCTGCCGGTTCTGCGCATCCCGGTAGACCTGCCAGGCGAGGAGCAGCGAAAAGGCCATTGCCAGCACGCTACCCGCCGCAATCCCGGCAAACAGCAGGCGCATGTCGGCCTGATAGGCCGCCTCCTGGCGCTGAAGGGCGGCCGCCTCGATCCGCTCGAAGGAGAGCAGCTCCGCGCGGATCGCGTCCATGTATTCCTTTCCCGCTTTGGTGCGCACCAGGGCCACGGCGGCGGACCAATCGCCGCGTTCCGCCATGGCAATGGCCTTCGCCAGCTCGCCGAGCTTGGCATCGACCCAGGGGGACGCCGCCTCAAGGTGGGCCCGGGCCCCGGCCTCCAAGGGCATTGCCAGCAATTCCGCGCGATCGCCCGCAATGCGGCTCACAACGGCCTCGTAGGGCTCCAGGAACGCCTCATCCCGCGTCAGGAGGTAGCCGCGCTGGCCGGTTTCGGCGTCCTTCAGCTCGGAAACAAGCCCGTCCGCCTTCCGGATCGCCTCGGTGGTGTTATTTCTCAGCCGTGTCGCCTCCGCGATCTGGCGGAGGGCGTGGAGCGACGAGACAACGCCGAGCGCCACGAGGAAAAAGAGCCCGCCAACGGTGAGCCCAACCTTGGCGCGCGTTTTCACAGGCGGTCCTCCACCCCGACAGGCAGGCTGCGCGAGGCCGCCTTCTCCGCGAAGTCTAGCGTGGTAACCAGTGTGTTCATGAATTCGACGACCCTGACGAGATCGCGCTTTGCAGGGCTCCTCTCACCGCGGTATACTACCAGACCGGATACGCGCTGTAAGGTAGGTGAATACCCCGCAGGCGCCGCCTGACCGATCAAGTGGGGTGAATATCCCACGGGGTTCACCCCATGGCGCCGGCATGCGCGAACCTTTACTATCCATTGCTGGGTCGCCTTGGCGCGGCCCGATCGCCCCACATTGGAAACAGAGGAAGGAATCATCAAATGAATCACCGCCTATTGGCCTGCATCGTCACCATCGCCCTGGGAGGCGCCGGAGCCCGCGCGCAATCCAACGACCTGTCCTCCGTCGCCATCGCGGCAACGGCCCTCCAGCCCCCCGCCGGCTCGGTTACCGTCATTCCGCGGATCGGACCCGATGCCGTGGGCCCCGACGGGCTCTCCAACAACAATGTCTACGTCCAGAATTCACCGGTGGCCGGGATCGCCTATGTCGCCGGCAACCTGGGATTGAATGGCGGCCCCACGTCAATCGCGCTCTACGCGCTGACCGGGGCTGCGATTCCATCGGGGGGGGCCGGGGCCGATTCCTTCGTTGGATACGGCACGATCGTGGGCACCCCCACGCCCATCACGACCTATGCGGCCGCCGGGATTCCCGCCGACCTGGCCATGTACGGCCTGGGAGGCAATTCGTATTCGGGGCTGGTCTTCGTGGTCACGGCCGACCTGGGCTTCGGGCCGAACGAGTTTTACATGATCCATCACGTGGGATCGACGGACTATTTTGCGAACATCATTCCCGGCTCGGGCACCGCGACATCCGTCGGGGACCTGAAGCCCATGTCCTGGCCAGGCGGCCCGGCCGGCGGCCCGGGCGACACCCAGGCGGGCAAGAGCGGCTACTTTGGGATGGCGTACGCAAGCTCGGTCCCCTCCCACTCGGGAAACTGGATGTTCTACCTGAGGACGGCCGGCGCCGGCGATTCGTTCGCTCCGGCCGGGCACACGGTGTTCGGGTACATGATCCCGGCCCTGACCAGCGGCTCCACCGATCTCATCGACCTGAACGTCGCGTCCGGGAGCTTCGGAGCCGGAGGCTACGCGCTCGCGAACGGCAATCCCCTGGCCTTTTCCGCCAGCGCCATGGGCAACGAGCCGGCCAATGAATTCTACTACCTTAGGCAGGACAGCGCCACGGGCTACACCATCCTCGGGATGCTCGATCCCACCCCCGGAAACCGGGCCGTGTCGGACATCGCCAACCTCGGGGGCGTCTACACGGCCCTCACCTTTGCCGCCGCCGAAACCGGCACGGCGAGCGGGGTGGACGGCGAGCAGTGGGGCAGCAACCAGTTGTATGTGGCCGGCAAGCAGGCGGCGGGCGGCCAGTCAGTCAGCTTTGCGGCGATAGCCGACCACAGCGTCGGCGATGTGTTCGCCGTCACCCCAACGGCCAGCTCCGGCCTCGACCTTGCCGTCTCCGTCGTGAGCGGCCCGGCGACCGTGGCGACAACCGGAGTCACCGGCCAGGCGCCCTCGCAGCTCGCCTACATGGTGACCACCACCGGCCCGGGCATTGTCACCCTCAAGGCGCTCCAGGTCGGCCATGTCGGGCCCCAGACCTACACGGCAAACTGGCTGCAGCAAAGTTTTGACGTCACCGGCGCCCCGGCGATCACCAGCGCGCTCACCGCGCCCGGCACGGTCGGCGCGCCGCTCAGCTACTCGATTACCGCCACCGGGCTGCCCTCGGGCTACTCGGCGAGCCCCCTCCCGGCGGGGCTCTCGGTCAACACGGCGACCGGCGTCATATCGGGGACCCCGACCGCGGTCGGCACGACCACCGTCGTGCTCGGCGCGGTGAACGCGAGCGGCTCCTCCATCAGCACGGGCACCGCCACACTCACGATCACTGTCTCGGCCGCGGGCACGGTGCCGGTGATCATCAGCCCGCTCTCCGCGGCAGGCACGATCGGCACGGTGCTTTCCTACACGATTGCCGCGACCGGCCTCCCCACAGGCTACTCGGCCAGCCCGCTTCCCGCGGGGCTTGCGGTCAATTCGGGCACCGGCGTCATTTCCGGCTCGCCCACGGCCGCAGGCGCAACCGTGGTGACGATCGGGGCCACCAACGGCACCGGCACCGGAACGGCGAGCGTCGCCTTCACGGTCGCCCCCGCGAATGTTGCCCCGGTGATCGCCATTTCCACGCCCGCGGTGGCAACGGTGGCCGGCGGGGTGTTTGGCTACACGATCGCGGCCACGGATTCCCCGGCAAGTTACGGCGCCAGCCCGCTGCCGCCCGGTTTGAACATCGTCGCCGCAACCGGGGTCATCTCCGGCACCCCGACGACACCCGGCACCACGGTCGTCACCCTCTCGGCAACCAACGGCATCGGCACGGGAACCTCGATCCTCACGATCTACGTCGCTCCCCCCAGCCGTATCGTGAATTTCTCCGGGAGGGCCCTCTCCGGTTCGGGCGGCCAGCTGCAGATCCTGGGCTTCGCCGTCTCAGGCGGCGCGAAGGCGCTTCTCCTTCGCGGGATCGGCCCGACGCTCACCACGTTCTTCGGGCTTCCGGGGGCCCTCGACGATCCGCTGCTCACGCTCTATAATTCGATCGGCACCCCGCTTGCGATGAACAACGGATGGCAGAACCCCTCGGGTGCCCAGCCCGCCTCCGCCACTGTCGCCGCGACGGCCGCCCTCGTCGGGGCCTTCGCGCTGCCCGGCGGCAGCAGGGACTCGGATATCCAGGTCACCGTGAGCCCGGGCGGCTACACCTCGGTGCTGACCAGCACCGACGGGACGAGTGGCATCGCCCTGTTGGAGCTCTACGACGCCGACGGAAGCTCAAACCCCGGCTCGCGCATCATCAACGTGTCGGACCGAATGAATGTCGCTCCGGGCAACGGCCTGCTGATCGCCGGGTTTGTCATCTCGGGCACCGGTTCGAAGACCGTCCTGATCCGCGGCGTCGGTCCGGGGCTCGCGAGCCTCGGCCTGGCCGGCGCATTGCCCGACCCGAGGATCGCACTCGTGTCCGGAAGCACCGTCCTGGCGACCAACTCGAACTGGGCCACGGGTTCGAGCAGCGCCGCGCAGATCAGCGCGATGGACACGCAAGTCGGAGCCTTTGCCCTCGCGAGCGGTAGCGCCGACGCGGCCCTGCTGGTCACCCTTCAGCCCGGGCAGTACTCGGTGGAGGTCACCAGCGCGGGCGGCTCGTCCGGAGTTGTCCTGCTGGAGGTCTACGACACCCAGTGATCGGGGGTGTCGGAGTGATTAGCGGGTGAAATGCGCTGCTTAGAAATGGTAATTACCATCCTTATCAAGGGACGGCTTTGAATTATCTATTGTAATACCAATTACCATGGGTTGTGGTTCCAGCCTCGTGACACCACAACCCCTAGGGTTTCAGGCCGAGCCAGCTCGGGTGAGCATCAATGTGATCAAGCGGGACGGAAGAATCTCCGCCTTCGACGAGACCAAGGTATTCCAGGCAATCCTCCGGGCGGGCAACGCCGCCCACAGTTTCGATGAGGCGGTCGCCGTGCGGCTCTCCGCCGAGGTGACGGCAAACCTCATCGCCCGGGCCGAGGGCGAATCGGTCGGTGTCGAGCAGATACAGGACATGGTCGAGACGGCGCTCCTGCGCTCCGGGTACCTCAGCACCGCCCGCGCCTATATCGCCTACCGCGAGAAGCGCCGTGCGGCCCGGGCGGACCAGCGCACGACCGTGGACGTCGAGTCCTCCATCAACGAGTATCTCACCCGGCAGGACTGGCGGGTTTCCGCGAATGCAAACCAGGGCTACAGCCTGGGCGGCCTCATCCTGAACATATCCGGCAAGATCACGGCCAACTACTGGCTGAGCCATGTCTATCCCGCCGAGGTGGGAGCGGCCCATCGCAACGGCGACATGCATATCCACGACCTGGACATGCTCTCCGGCTACTGCGCCGGATGGTCCCTGCGCACTCTCCTAATGGAGGGCCTCAACGGCGTGCCCGGCAAGGTCGAGGCCGGGCCGCCCAGGCACATGCACTCGGCGGTCGGCCAGATCGTCAACTTCCTGGGGACCCTGCAAAATGAGTGGGCCGGGGCGCAGGCCTTCTCGTCCTTCGACACCTACATGGCCCCCTTCATCCGGAAGGACGCGATGAGCTACCGGGATGTCCTGCAGTGCATCCAGGAGCTGATCTACAACCTGAACGTCCCCTCCCGCTGGGGCACCCAGACGCCCTTCACCAACCTGACCTTCGACTGGACCTGCCCGGAGGATCTCCGCGGGCAGGTGCCGATCATCGCGGGCGTCGAGCAGCCCTTCACCTACGGCGACCTGGAGCCGGAGATGGAGATGATCAACCGGGCCTACATCGAGATCATGAGCGAGGGGGATGCAAAGGGGCGCGTGTTCACGTTCCCGATTCCCACCTACAACATCACCCCGGACTTTCCCTGGGAGTCCGAGAATGCGCGGCGGCTCTTCGCCATGACCGCGAAGTACGGGCTTCCCTACTTCCAGAACTTCATCAACTCGGACCTGAAGCCGAACATGATCCGGTCCATGTGCTGCCGGCTTCAGCTGGACCTGCGCGAGCTGCTCAAGAGGGGGAACGGGCTCTTCGGCTCCGCGGAGCAGACCGGCTCGATCGGCGTGGTCACGTTCAACTGCGCGCGCCTGGGCTACCTCCACAAGGGCGACGAGGCGGGCCTGTTCCGCCGGCTCGACGAGCTGGTCGAGCTGGCCAGCACGAGCCTTGAACTGAAGCGCAAGGTGGTCCAGCGGCTCATGGACCAGGGGCTGTTCCCCTTTACGAAGCGCTACCTGGGGACGCTGCGGAACCATTTTTCCACCCTCGGGGTGAACGGGATCAACGAGATGATCCGCAACTTCACGGGCGGCGGCGAGGATGTGACCGGCGAATGGGGACGCGCCTTCGCGCTCCGCTTCCTCGACCACATGCGGGCCCGCATCCTGGAAATCCAGGACCGCACCGGGCACATGTACAACCTCGAGGCGACGCCGGCCGAGGGCACGACCTACCGTTTCGCGAAGGAGGACCGCAAGCGCTGGCACGACATCCTCCAGGCGGGAACCTCCGCCAATCCGTACTATACCAATTCCTCGCAGCTGCCGGCCGGCCACACCGACGACCCCTTCGAGGCCCTCGAGCACCAGAACGAACTCCAGCGCAAGTACACCGGCGGCACGGTGCTGCACCTTTACATGGCGCAGCGCATCTCCGACGCCGAGGCGTGCGGGAAGCTCGTCCGCCGCGTCCTCGAGCGCTTTTCGCTCCCCTACATCACGATAACCCCGACCTTCTCCATTTGCCCCAAGCACGGCTACCTCCCCGGCGAGCACCCCTTCTGCCCGAAGTGCGACGAGGAGATCCTGGAGAAAAAGCACGCGGACTTGCAGGGCTCAAACTGACGCCATTCCCAAAAAACCCACCCCAACCAGAATAACAACATGACAGCCACCGATTGCCCCCCGCTCACCCAGTCCCCCGTATCCGTCCTCGCCGACAGCGAGCGCCAGCCCTGCGAGGTCTGGACCCGCGTCATGGGCTACCACCGTCCCGTCTCCAGCTTCAACATTGGAAAGAAGGGCGAGCACAAGGATCGCCTCTTTTTCCAGGAATCGCGCTGCGGCGCCCGGTGAAGCCGACCGGCAGCCGGGCCGGGGAGTTGCGCATTGGCGGGCTGGAGAAGCTCTCGCTCGTCGACTGGCCCGGCATGCTCGCGGCCGTCGTCTTTTGCCAGGGCTGCCGCTGGCGCTGCGTCTACTGCCACAATCCCCACCTGCTCCCCTTCGGCTCACCGGCGGGCCCCCCCTGGGCGGACGTGCTCGCCTGGCTCGGGCGGCGGCGGGGGCTTCTGGACGGCGTCGTGTTCAGCGGCGGCGAGGCCACCTGCCAGGCGGGGCTGGGCCCGGCGATGCAGCAGGCGCGGGACCTGGGATTTCAAATCGGCCTGCACACCGGGGGTCCGTCTCCCGAGGCGATAGCCCGGATACTCCCCCTGCTCGATTGGGTCGGCTTCGACTTCAAGGCCCCGTTTTCGGCCTATGCCCGGATAACCGGGCGCGATCAGGGCAAGCGCGCCCAGGAGAGCCTTCGATTGATTCGCGAAGCGGGCGTCCCCTGCGAGATTCGAACCACCTGGCATCCCTCCCTCCTGTCCGCGGACGACCTGTCGGCGATGGCGGCCACTTTAACGGAGAACGGCTGCACCGAATGGGTTATCCAGCGCTTTCGACCGGAAGGATGTCCCGACGCGCCGCTGCGCGGGGCGGCGGTCGGCGCACTCCCGGACTTCCCCGGCGGCTGTCGCGGCTTGCGGGTCAAACTTCGCTGATCGGTGAACAGTTGTTCATCCTGCGTTCACCGGGGATTCATTGTCCGCGGGAAAAAACGCCGCTTTTAAGATATATCCTATTAATCATCAATGGCTTGTTGTTTTTCGTCAAGTTGCCTCAGTCCGACACGATCTCTGGGGAAACAGGTTCCGGCACCCAAGCGCCGGTTAAACATTCGGCCTGAAACTCAAACCACCATGTCATCGATCACATCCGTCGGATCCTCCGCCTCGAACGCCGCCGCCCAGTACCAGGACTACCTCAAGAACCTTCAGAATGCGAAGAAGGTTGAGAAAGGCGACGACACCGCCGCCGTCGCAAAGGCCGAGACGCTGAGCCCGGCGTCCGACCCGGACCACGACGGCGAATAAGCGACCCGCCCCCGTGGGGCGCCCCGCTTCAGCCGGTTGGCAGATCCACCACGACGCTCAGCCCGGAGCCGCCGGCCCGGTTCTCGGCCCGGATCGAGCCTCCGTGAAGGACCGCGATGCTCCGGCAAATCGCAAGCCCGAGGCCGGCGCCGGCCTCCGGGCCCATCCTCCCGGAGGTCGGCCCGTAGCGCTGGAAGCGCTCAAACACCCTGTCGAGTTGGTCGGGCGGCAGACCCGGGCCCTCGTCGCTCACGACGAGCCGCCATTTCCCGGGAAGAAGAATCGACTCCAGGGTGACAGGGCCGCCCGGCTGCGAGACCCGCATCGCGTTGGTCACCAGGTTAAGCAGCAGTTGCCGCAGGAGCGTGGGCTCGCAGCGCACCCGTCCGGAGTCCGACCGCGAAACCGTGAAACGCGAGCCCCGGTCCTCGGCCAGCGCCAGCGCGTCCTCGGCGAAGTCGCCGACAAATTCCTCCGGCCGGACGTCGGCCTCCGCCAGGACAAGCCCCCCGCCCTCCGCCTTTGCGAGGAACAATAGGCTGTCGGTGATCTGCCGGAGCCGCTCGATTTCCTCGAGGACATCCTCGACCGCCGCCACCGCCTCGGGGTCCGCGGCGCAGCGGACCCGGAGCTTCTCGGCGTTGAGCCGCGCGTAGGTCAGGGGGGTCTTCAGCTCGTGCGAGGCGTCGGCGGTGAAGCGCTTCACCTGGGCAAACGAGCCCTCGAGCCGGTCGAACATCCGGTTGAGGAGCCCGGCGAGGGCCGCAAATTCGTCCCGTCCGGGCGGCATCGGGATGCGCTCGCCCAGGTTGTCGGCGCGGATCCGGCTCGCGGTGGCGTGGATCGCGCGCACCGGGCGCAGCGTCAGCCGCGCGAAGGCCCAGCCCAGGCCCACGCTGGCGAGGGCGGTGCAGCCAAGCAGGTACCCGGTCACGCCGGCGTAATCGTTGAGCAGCCGCCGGACCGGCTGGATCGCGCTTGCGACCTGGATATTGAGCGGGCCGTCGGCAAATTCGGAGATGCGCACCGCGCCGATTCCCCTCAGGTCCCCGGTCCATGACTGCAATTCCGGGCCCCGGGGCGGCAGGAACAGGGGCCCGAGGTTGGCGGATCGAAAGACCACATTGCCCGCCGCGTCGCGGATCTGGAAGAAATAGAGTGCGGAATCGATCTCCGTGTGCGCCCGGATGCGGCGGTCAATCTCCGCGGGCGAGGGCGTCGCGGAAAGGGATCCAAGCCGGTCGTGGATTTCCGTGTACTCGGCCGTGTTGAGCAGGTCGATCCCGCCCACCGCCTCGCGCGACAGGAACCAGCCGCCGGCGACAAGGACGAGGCCGACAGTCACCGTGATCAGCACGGCGATCTGGATCACAATCCTTCCCGTGAGCGACCTCATGCGAGCTGGTAGCCGGAACCCCGCACCGTCCTTATCAGCGGCCGCTCGGGGGGCATCCTCAGCTTCCGCCGCAGCCTGCGGATATACACGTCGATGAGATTGGTCTCAAGGTCGTAGCTTGCGTCCCACACGCGCTCCGCGATGAAGGTTCGCGTGAGCAGGCGGCTCGGGTTCTGGAGGAAGAGCTCCAGGAGCGCGAACTCGCGGTTCGTCAGGTCGATCCGCTGGCCCTCGCAGGTGACGGTGTGCGAGACCAGGTCGACCCGGATCGGGCCGTGGGTGAGGACCGTCGTCCTTCCCGCCGACTGGCGCCGGAGCAGCGAGCGGACCCGCGCGACGAGCTCGTCGATGCTGAACGGCTTCGACAGGTAGTCGTCGGCGCCCAGGTCCAGGCCCCTGATCCGGTCCTCCACGGCGTCCCGGGCGCTCAGGATCAAGACGGGGGTGTCGGATCCGTCCGCGCGCCACTCGCGCAGCAGGTCGAAGCCGTCCCCGTCGGGAAGGCCGGCGTCAAGGACGATGACGTCGTAGGGGGACTCCGCGAGCGCGTCGCGGGCGGCGGCGCAGGAGCCGGCGACGCGCGCAGCGTAGCTGCGCTCCGCAAGCGCCTTCTCGACAAAACGGCCGACCCGCGCCTGGTCCTCGACAATCAGAATCTTCATGAAATCCACCAGGGGTATGGCTCATCCGCGCCGGGAGCGCGAGTCCGATCGGATTTCCGAAAATGCAACTGACGATGAACATTTATTCACCCATTGTTCACGGGCGATTCATCTTTCTTGGCTATGGTCATCGGGCTCAGCTTCTGTTGCGATCCCTTCACCGCACTTCCCTCCCACTTCCATGCCAACCACAAATCCCCCTCGAATGACGCGCCAGGAGATTGAGCTCAAGGTGCGGGAAATCCTAACGCGAAAGCTGGCCGTCGATCCGGCCCGGCTCGCCGGATCGACCCGCCTGGCCGAGGATCTGGGCGTGGACTCCTTCGCGGTCGTCGAGCTGCTCTTCGAGATCGAGGAGGCGTTCCACCTGACGATTCCCGACAGCGAGATCGAGCACGTCCGCAGCGTCGACGATATTGTCGGCTACCTGCAGCACTGGATGAAGTCCGCCTAGCATGCGCCCGGTTGCGCCGCGTCCCGCGATCCGAATTGGGCGGCACATCGCGGGCCCAACCGGGTCAGACGGGGCGGCCCTCCTCCTTTCATGACAAAAAATTTCATCATAGCCGGCGGCGGAATCGGGGGCCTGGCAGCCGCCGTCTCCCTTCATCGGGCCGGATTTGGCGTGAGGGTGTTCGAGCGCGCCCCGGCGTTCACCGAGGTCGGCGCGGGGATGAGCCTATGGCCCAATGCCACCCGCATCCTGGAGTCCCTGGGTGTCCTCGGGTCGGTGATCGCGCTCGGGGATCCGGTCACCCAGTTCAACCTGCTGCGGCCCGACGGGCGGTTCATTTCGGGCATCCCCATGGGGGGATTCCCCACGCCGGCCCTGTGCATTCACCGGGCGGATCTCCACCGCGCGCTGCGCGAGGCGCTGCCGGCGCACTGCCTGGAGGCAAACCAGCGGGTGCTGTCGTTTTCCCAGGGGCGGACGGACATCACCGTCAACGTGGCGACCGGCCCCGCCCGGCAGGCCGACGGCCTGATCGGGGCCGACGGGATCCACTCGGCAATCCGCTCCCAGTTGCACGGACCGGGGACCCCCACCTACCGGGGCTACTCCATCTGGCGTGGAGTCGCGCCCGCCGTCGCCGCCGGAGCCCCCGGGCACATCAGCGAGACCTGGGGCGAGGGACGCCGTTTTGGCATCCTTCCGATAGGACAGGGCCGCGTGTGCTGGTACGCCACCCGAAATGCAGCGCCCGCCCAACGGGACGCCTCCTGCGGGCGCAAGGCCGAGATCCTGTCCCTCTTCGAGGACTGGCATCACCCGATTCCCGAGCTGATCGCGGCGACCGATCCGGCCGATATCATCCGGAATGACGCCCGGGATCGGCCTCCCCTGCGGCGCTGGGGTGATGGGCATGTCACCCTGCTCGGGGACGCGGCCCACCCCATTACGCCAAACGTCGGCCAGGGAGCGTGCATGGCGATCGAGGATGCCGCCTGCCTTGCCAAGAGCCTCCTGCGCTTTAACCGGGTGGACGCGGCGTTTCGCGACTACGAGGCACGCCGCCGCTCCCGGACTGCCCGAGTGGCCCGGCAGTCCCGGCTCATCGGGGCGATCGGCCAGTGGGAGCACCCGTGGGTCGTGAAGGGGCGCAACCTCGTCACGCGCCTCGTGCTCGCGCACTCCCCGGACATGCGGCTGAACGCCATTTACGCCTATGAGGTTTAGATCGCTGCTTATCCTGCCCATCCTGGCCGCCGCCGTCCGGGCCGCGCCCATCGCCGCGGATCCCGCCCGATCCAGCGTTGATATCGCCGTCAAGGCCACCGTGGGATCCTTTGTCGCCCATCTGCGCGATTTCGAGGCGTCCATGGAGATTTCTCCCGGGCCGGCGGAGGCGACCGCCGCGGCCTTCCGCTTCCGCTTTTCGTCGATCAGCACCGGAAACGCGCAGAGGGACCGGGATATGAACGACTGGCAGCAATCGGACCGTTATCCCACGGCCGTGTTTACCCTCACATCGCTTGAGCGTACGGCCGGCGGGGGCACTATCGCGCACGGCACGCTGCTGCTTCACGGGGTCGGGCGCCCCCTGAGCTTTCCGGTTTCGCTCCAGCTCGGGCCCGACTCAATCGCGGTTACCGGCGACCTTGTCATCGACACACGCGACTTCGCCCTCCCGGTGATAAGGAAATTCGTCGTCCTGAAGGTCGACCCGGTCGTCCGCGTTCACTTCCACATCCAGGGCGGCCGGCCCTCCAGCCCATGAACCGCACGCTGGAACCGGAGATACTGGACTCGCTCTCGCCCGAGGACCCGGCCGCGCGGCGCAGCCGGCGCGACCTGCGGATCATCAATTGGGTGATGGGCAACAGGCGCTGGTTTCGCCGGGGGCTCCGGGGCGCGGTCGGGGCCGGGGAACGCATCCTCGAACTCGGCCCGGGAACGGGGGAGATGGGGCTCGGGCTTGCGGCCGCTGGCTATTCGGTCGACGGCTTGGATATTTGCCCCCGCCCGGCCCAATGGCCCCCGAGCTCGGAATGGCATCAGGCCGACCTGCGCTTCTTTGGCGGCTACGGGCGGTACCCCGTCGTGATGGCCAACCTGATCCTTCACCATTTCTCCTCGGCCGAGCTCGCGGAACTCGGGGCGCGCATTGCCGGGGCCCGCCTGATCATCGCCTCGGAACCGGCCCGAAGGGCCCGGTCCCAGGCCCTGTGCGCGGCGCTCGCACCGCTTTTCGGGGCGCACCCGGTCACCCGGCACGACGCCCGCATCAGCATCGCCGCCGGATTCCTCGGCGACGAGCTCCCCCGCGCGCTGGGACTTCGGCCGGAGCACTGGCGTCTCCGGTGCCACACGACGCTGCTCGGGGCCTACCGCATGGTCGCCCTCCGCCGCTGAAGTCCCGGAACCGGGCCGATCAATTGACTGCCTACCTCCACGCGCTTGCCACCGCCGTCCCCGCGGCCTCCTTCACGCAGCCCCAGTGCTGGGACCTGGTCGACCGCTCCGCGGCCCGGGACCGGCTCCACCGGCGCTCCCGGCTGATCCTTCGCAGCATCCTCCACGGCGATCACGGCATCGCGAGCCGGCATTTCGCCGTTTCGGAACTCGACCGGATCTTTGACCTGACGCCCGATGATTTGAATGCGGCCTACCGGCGGGAGGCCCCGAGGCTGGCGGGCGCCGCACTTGAAAAGGCCCTCGACCGGGCGGGAATGCGGGCCTCGGAACTGGACGCCCTGGTCATCTGCACCTGCACCGGGTATCTCTGTCCCGGGGTCACCAGTTACGTCGCCGAGAACCTGGGCCTGCGCCGCGACGCCTATCTCCAGGACCTGGTGGGGCTGGGCTGCGGGGCGGCAATCCCGGCCCTGCGCTCCGTATCCAATCTGCTGGCCGCGCAGCCCTCGGCCACCGTGGCCTGCGTTGCCGTCGAGGTGTGCTCCGCCGCATTCTACCTGGACGATGATCCCGGGGTCCTCATCAGCGCCTGCCTTTTTGGCGATGGCGCGGCCGCCTCGATCTGGCGGGGAACGCCGGGCCCGGGCGGGTGCGGGGTCTCCGGCTTCCAGACGCTCCACCGGCCCGAGGACCGCGACAAGCTGCGCTTCGAGATGCGCGACGGCAAGCTGCGCAACCTCCTGCACCGCTCGGTGCCCGGGTTGGCGGCCGCCGCGGTGTCGGAGCTTTGGGCCGGGCGCGGACCGCGGCCGGTCAAGGCCGTGGTGTCGCACGCCGGTGGAATCGACGTGATCGACGCGGTCGCGGCCGCACTGCCGGATCACCGGCTGGACGCAACCCGCGCCGTCCTCAGGGACTGCGGGAACATGAGCAGCCCGTCGGTCCTGTTTGCCCTCGATGAGGCGCTGCGCGAAGACTCGCCCGGCGACGACGGCGATTTCTGGCTCGTGTCCTTCGGCGCCGGCTTCAGCGCCCATAGCTGCCGCTTTGGGCTGCCGCCTGGCAATTCCTGAAGGTGGAGCGCGATCTCCGAGCGCGCTGGGTTGGGCTATCGTCCCTCAGCG
>CAITEC010000004.1 GCA_903891325.1 uncultured Opitutaceae bacterium | reverse complement strand
GGGCGAGACCCCAAAGAAAATACCGAGGCGGAAAGCAGTATCGGCAGTGACCGCCACCTTGCCCTTGACCAGGCGACTCAGGCGGGACTGGGGCATGCCGGTGGCCTTGGCCAGCCGGTACTGGGAGATGCCCATGGGCTTTAGGAAATCCTCGGAGAGGATTTTGCCGGGATGGGGGTTGGGGATGAGAGCTTTTCGCATGGCTAGTGGTAGTCAGTTATCTCTACTTCATGGCAATTGCTGCCGTCCCACCGAAAACAGAGCCGATACTTGCAGCTGATCCATATTGCAAATTGCCCCTCTCGATCGCCAGACAGCCGATGCAGTTTGTTTCCAGGGGGTGCGTTAAGGAATGAGAGTTCAACGGCGGCATCCAGTTGTCGGAGCTTGCGGAGTGCGGCTGAGTGGATGGTGGCGGGGAGCTCTGGCGTTCGGTAGCCTTGCCAAATCGACTCTGTAGCCGCGGTGGCGAAGCTTTTGATCATTGGAAAAGTGGTGAAAGTTGATACTTGTGTCAAGCGCAAGTATCGGTGCGAGTGGGTACTGTTTGGGGAAGTCGGAGCCGTGGATCTGTTGCCTGGTATGATAGCAAGGCCGGCCCAGCATGGGGTCAGGCTCTGAAATCTGTAATTCCCGCCTTCACGTTGACCATCAGCTTGGGGTGTTCTCTTTCGCAGGCATTGAGGGCCCGGGTTTTCGGGCGGTATTAGCCTTTAACTTTTCTCCTTCGCGGGTGGAGGGCCCGGCTTCTCGCAGACTATGGCCTTGGGGTGTTCTCTTTCGCAGATGGAGGGCCCGGCTTCTCGTTGATTCGCCGGGCAGGGCTTCGGATTCCGAAGCCCTGGACCCTACTGGACTCGAACCAGCGACCTTTTCCATGTCAAGGAAACGCTCTAACCAACTGAGCTAAGGGTCCGAACTTGCGGGAGAGTCAGGGTGAAAGACGGGGGCGGTGGGGCAAGGAGATTCTTATCCGAGGTCTTTGCGGGCTTCGGCGGCGTCTCGGGCTATCTGGCGCTTCAAATCCTCCACACCGGCAAATTTCATCTCGGGGCGCAGGAAGGTCCTCCATTCCACGGTTATGTCGTCGCCCGCCCCAATCGGGCACTCTCCCAATACGTGCGTCTCCAATAGGGGCTCACTCTCCTGCCCCACCGTGGGCCTCACCCCATAATTGGCCACGCCGGGAAAACCGGGGCCGGTCAAGCCCGCCTTTCCGGCACCCTTGTAGACCATCACGGCATAGACGCCATACCTAGGCTTCAGGCCGGGGGACCAGGCCAGGTTAAGGGTCGGGAAGCCGATCGTCCGGCCCAGGCGCTTGCCGGGGATCACCGGGCCCTCGGCAAAGTAGGTGTAGCCCAATAGGGCGTTCACCGCGGGCATGTTGCCGGCTTCCAGAAGAGTGCGGATTCGCGTGCTGCTGATCGGCTCGCCGTCGTAGTTCACCCGGGGGGCGCTGAAGACGGAGATTCCCAGGGGGCCCGCCTGGGCAACCAGCATCGCCACGTCGCCGCGGCGGCCGGCGCCAAAGCGCCAGTTCTGGCCGACATAGACCGCTGCAAGGTGCGGGAGCCGCTGCTTCAGCCACTCAAGAAACTTCTCCGCGTCGATCTTCGCGAATTCCATCGTGAAGGGGTGCACGATCACCGCCTCGGCGCCCAGGCCGAGCAGGATCCGGGTCTTCGTCGCCGAGGGCAGGATCAGTCCGGTCGACCGCTCCGGGTGGATGAGGGCGCTGGGATGGGGGTGGAAGGTCAGGACGGCCGCCACTCCCCCGCTTCGCCGGGCGGATTGGACGGCCGCCTCGACAACGGCCCGGTGCCCGAGGTGGACCCCGTCGAACATCCCGATCGCCAGGTGGAGGGGCCGGGCGGGCAGTTGCGCGGTTTCGACCGAGCCGAACTCCTGGACCTTAGAGGACATGCGACGGAACCGCGGCGCTCGCCGGTATCAGCCGCCGGTCTATGTCGGGGATCGAAAGGGCCTGGATCTGGTCCATGGTCAGGGCGTCGGTAACCTTGAAGGGGCCCGCCGCCGTGCGGCGGAGCGCCGCGAGGTGCGCGCCGCAGCCCAGCTTCTGGCCCAGGTCGTGCGCGAGGGTGCGGACGTAGGTGCCCTTCGTGCAGCGGAGCCGGAAATTAATCCGGGGAAGCGCAAAGCCGGTGATGTCCCAGCTCATGACCCGGATGAAGCGGGGCTCGCGCTCAACCTCCCCGCCCTTGCGGGCGGTCTTGTAGAGCGGGACTCCGTCAATCTTGATCGCCGAGAACATCGGCGGGAGCTGGTACTGGTCGCCGAGGAATCCCTGGATCACCGTGCGGACACCCTCCTCCGTCAGCTCGGGAACCGGGCGGGTCTCCATGACTTCGCCGTCCGCGTCCTGGGAATTGGTCGTCTTTCCAAGCTCCATCGTGCCCTCGTACTCCTTGTCGATCCCCACCAGGTACTGGGAGAGCCGGGTGGACTTGCCCACCAGGATCACCAGGAGACCGGTGGCCATCGGGTCGAGGGTGCCGGCGTGGCCGATCCGCTTCATCCGCAGCTTGCCGCGCAGCCGGGCCACGACGTCGTGCGAGGTGTGGTCGGTGGGCTTGTCCACGAGAAGGACGCCGTCGAGTTCCTTTTGGGGTGCGAGCATCGGTTTTGGAAATCAGTGGGGGGGAAGCTTCGATCCGTCTATCTCCGCGAGACGGGCGACGATCGCCGCCAGGAGCCTCGCCTCGAAGTCCTGCGGGGCCGCCTTCACGTTGAGCCCGGCCGCGCAGGCGTGGCCGCCGCCGCCGAATTGGGCCGCCACCGTGTCCACGCGGTACAGGGCCTCCTTGGCCCGGAGGCTCGCCTTGGCCGTGCCATTGAGACGGCGCTCAACCAGGGCGGCGATTTCCACCCCGTCAATCGAGCGGGCGTAGTCCACAAGCCCCTCGGTGTCCTCCTGGCCCGTGCCGGTCGCCTTGAAGGTCGCCTCGTCCAGGCTCCCGATGCAGACCCGGCCGCCGCACTCCATGCGCAGCGAGGCGAGGAAACTTTGGAGCAGCTTGAGCCTGCCCACCGACTCGCGCTCGTAGAGCTCATAGCCGATCCGCGCCGGGTCGGCGCCCCGGGCGACCAGTTCGCCGGCCAGGACGAAGCAGCGGCGGGTGGTCGAGCTGAAGCGGAACTGGCCGGTGTCGGTGAGTATCCCCGTGTACAGCGCCTGCGCGGCGAGCGGATCGATCGTCAACCCGCTGTCGAGCGCCGTGCCCGCGAGGATTTCGGAGGTGGCCGCGGCGGAACTGTCCACGAGGTTCACCTGGGCGTAGGCCGGGTTGGAGAGGTGGTGGTCGATGTTCCCGACGGGGCCCGCGAAGCGGGACTGGAGCCGGCCGCCGACGCGGGCGTGGTCGGCGCAGTCGACGAAAACGGCCGCCAGGTCGGCGGGCAGTGCGGGCACGCCCTCGGGCCGGAGGAAGGGCATCCCGGGCACCAGGTATTCGAGGCGGCGGGGCACCGGGTCGCCGTTCACGCAGACCACGTCGTGGCCGGCTGCCTGGAGAATCCGCGCCAGGCCGACCTGGGAACCGATGCAGTCCCCGTCGGGACGGGCATGCCCCACCACGGCAACCCTGCGGCCGGAGAAGGCCGCGACCAGCTGCTCAAGGCGCCCGGAAAGTTCTGGGAAGAATTTCGCCATGTTTCAGGTGGGCGGCAGCTCGTCGATGATCCGAGTGATCCGCGTGCCCCGGTCGAGCGAGTCGTCCAGGACATATTCGATCTTGGGCATGAACTTCAGCACGATCCGCCGCCCAAGCTCGTTGCGGATTTCGCGGGCCCTGCCCCGCAGCCAGCGCATCTTCAGGGTGGCGGTCTCCGCGTCGCCGATCACCGAGATGAACACGCGGGCGTCCCGCAGGTCGGGAGACACGCGGACCTCCGTGACGGTCATCGCCACGGACTCGCTCTGGTAGTTGCGGCGCAGGATCTCGCTGATCTCGCGCTGCACCAGCTCGTTCACTCGGACGGTGCGGATGGACATGGTGTCAGGAAACTCGGCGCAAGCCCCGGACCCGGCCCGGCGCCCGCGGCAATTAGAGTGAAGCCCGGACCTTCTGTACCTCGTAGCATTCGATCACGTCGCCAACCTGGTAGCCGTTGAAGTCGTCGAGCTTGATGCCGCACTCCAGTCCGGCGCGAACCTCGTTCGCGTCGTCCTTGAAGCGCTTGAGGGCGGCGATCTTCCCCTCGTGGACGATCTCCTTGCCCCGGCGCAGCCGGGAGGCGGAGTTTCGGTTGATCTTTCCCTCGGTGACCAGGCAGCCGGCCACAAAGCCCTTCGCCAGGGGGAAGGTCGCGCGGACCTCCGCTGCGCCCAGCTTGACCTCCTTGAGGTCGGGATCGAGCAGGTCGGCCATCATGTCGCGCACCTTGTCGCCGAGCTCGTAGATGATGCTGAAGCTCTCGATCCTCACCCCGTGGTGCTTGGCGAGCGGGGTGACACCGTTTTCGAGCTTCGTGTTGAAGCCGATGATGACCGACCCGGAGGCCGCGGCCATCAGGACGTCGTTCTTGGTCACCAGGCCGACCTCGGCGGAGACGATTTCCAGCACCACCTTGGTGGTCTTAATCCCCTCGAGAACGCTGCGGACGGCCTCGGCCGAGCCGAAGACGTCGGTCTTGATGATGACCTTGAGCGTCCGGCGCTGGGTCGCCGCGATGTTCGCAAAGAGCTTCTCAACGGATACATCCTGCGCGGGAACGGCCGCCTCGGCCACCTTCTTGAGCCGCTGGTCCTCCTCCTCGGCGAGGTTCTCCGCCTCCCGGGCGTTCTTGACGGCCTTGAAGGCGGCGCCGCTGTCCGGGGCCCCGCTCCATCCGATGACGCGCGTGGGCGTCCCCGGGGTCGCCTCCTTCAGCGGCTTGCCCTGGTCGTCGAAAATCGCCCGGACCTTCGCCCAGTTCGGCCCGCAGACCAGGGCGTCGCCGGCCCGCAGGGTGCCGCGCTGCACGATCACCGTCGCCAGCGGCCCGCGGCCGACCTCCATCTGGGACTCGACAATGACGCCGGCCGCCTCCGCCTTCGGGTTGGCCTTCAGTTCGAGGACGTCGGCCTGGAGCAGGATCATCTCAAGAAGCTCGTTCAGCCCGGTTCCCTTCGCGGCGGACACCGGGACGGTGATCGTCTCCCCGCCCCAGTCCTCGGGTGGAATCCCGCGCTGCTGCATCTGGGCCTTGACCTGGTCGAGGTTGGCACCCTTCACGTCCATCTTGTTCACGGCGACGATCAGCGCGACCTTCGCGGCCTGGATGTGCTGCAGGGCCTCGTCGGTCTGCGGCATGAAGCCGTCGTCCGCGGCGACCACGAGGACGGCGATGTCCGTCACGGACGCGCCGCGCGCCCGCATCTTGTTGAATGCGGCGTGGCCGGGGGTGTCCAGGAAGGTGATCTTCTTGGAATTGAATTCGATCTGGTAGGCGCCGATGTGCTGGGTGATCCCGCCGGCCTCGCCCGCCGCCACGTCGGCCTTGCGGATCGCGTCCAGGAGGGAGGTCTTCCCATGGTCGACATGCCCGAGGATGCAGACCACCGGGGGCCGCGGCACCAGGCTGCTGGTGTCCTCGACCTCGACCTTCTTCGTGTCCCGCTCCTTGTTCGCCTGCTGCTGGGTCGAAACGTCCCCGCGGTGCTTCACCTCGAGCAGGAATCCGTGCTTCTCGGCGATCTTCGAGGCGACCGTCTCATCGAGGGACTGGGTGATCGACGCAAAGACGCCCATCTGCATGAGCTCGGAAATCAGCTGGAAGGGCCGCAGCCCGAGCGCGGTTGCAAAGTCGCGGACGACCACCGGCGGCTTGAAATGGATGATCTTGACGTCGCCTTCGATCGTCACGGTCGGGGCCGATGACGGCGGGGGAGAAAGGTCGGCCAGGCCCTTGATCGCCGGCGGGCGCGAGGCGCCGATGCGGGACGGAAGGGCGGGAGGCGAAAGTCCCTCGCCGGCGGGCTTCGCGGGGGCCGCGGCAACCGGCACCACCTTCGGCGGAAGCGGCGGGGGGCTCCAGGGCTGCGGAAGGGCCGGGGGCCGGGACTCCGGCGCCGGCCTGGCGGCCGGCGGAGCCGCCGGCCGCGCCGGAAGGGGCATCACAGCGGCCGGTCTCGGGGGTGCGGGAAGGGCGGCGCCGGGAGCGCCCGGCTTAGGGGGTACCGGAATCGGGCTGACGGGCGCAGGGGAGCCCGAGGCTGCCGCGGCAGCGGCCTTGGCGACCTCGCGCTGGCGGGCGACGTCGTCGGCGGTCTTTACGAAGACGCCGACTGGAATCCGGACCTTGGCAGGGGCGGTCTCGTCGGGAGAACGCTGGACCGGCGTCTTTCCGTCGGCGTGCTCGCTGTGTTCCGGGGCCTTGGCCGGTTCCGGAGCAGCGGGAGCAGCGGGAGCGGGAGCCGCCTTGACCAGCTTGGCGCCGAACTCCTTCTCAATCTCGTCGATGTAGATGTTTGCGACCGTGCTCGAAACCGACTTCGTGTCCGCCGCGACGTAGCCGCGCTCCTTGAGCAAGACGAGCATGTCCTTGCCCTCCATATCAAAGCGTTTGGCGAGTTCGTGGATGCGGATGCTCATTCAGGCCGGTCGAGGGATTTTAAGCAGCGGGGTTAGGTCAGGGAGCCGACGGGGCGATGCGGGTGATGATGTCCTTGGCTTCCTCGGCGGTAAATCCGCCGCCAACCAGGTCCTCGGCGGCGACACCCTCGAAGGCTGCCGGGGAATTGATGCCCATGTCGACGAGCCGTCCGGCAATGGCCGGGTTCAGCTCAAAGGTCTTCACGAGGAGGGCGATCGCATCGCCCCGCGGGTCGTTGCCGGCGGCCTTGAACTCCTCGATATCCAGCCTCCAGCCGATCAGGCGGGAGGTGAGCCGCGCATTCTGGCCCTTGCGGCCGATCGCGATGGCGAGGTCGTCCGTGGCGACCTTGAGGATGATCCGGTGATTCTTCTCATCGAGGATGATCTCCCGCGGAACGGCGGGCTTGAAGGCCTCGAGGATCATGTCCCGCGGATTGGGATAATACTTGATGATGTCGATCTTCTCGCCGCCGAGTTCGCGGACGATCGTCTTGACCCGCGCGCCGCGCGCGCCGACGCAGGCGCCGACCGGGTCGACCTTCGGGTCCGTGCTGGTCACGGCAATCTTGGTGCGGTACCCCGGTTCGCGGGCAAACGCCTCGATCTTGACGGTTCCGTCGGCGATCTCGGTCACCTCAAGCTCGAAGAGCCTGCGGACAAAGCGGGCGCTCGCCCGGCTGAGGATGATCTCCGGCCCGCGGGGAGTGTTCTCGATCTCCAGGAGGAGCGAGCGGATCCGGTCGCCCGGCTGGAACTCCTCGGCCGGCATCTGCTCCTTGGCCGGCATGACGGCCTCGGCCTTGCCGAGGTCGACATAGATGTCCGTGCGCTCGCGGCGTCGGACCGTGCCCGTCACGATGTTGCCGACCTGGTCCTTGTAGTCGTCGTAAATGCGGTCCTTCTCAAACTGGCGGAGGCGCTGCATGACGGCCTGCCGGGCGGTTTGGGCCGCGATCCGGCCGAGGGTCGCCGGATCGATCTCCTTTTCGATCATCTCGCCGAGCACGACGCCCGGCTTCAGGGCCTGCGCCTTCTCGACGTGCATCTCCGTCCGCGGATTGCTGACCGAATCAACAACCTTAAGAATCGACCAGGCATGGAGTTGGCCGTTCTTGGGATTGATCTCAATCTTCAGCTCCTGGCCGGAATTCACCCCTTTTTGGGCCGCCGTCTTCAGGGCATTCGCGATCGTCGCGATCATGTCCGCGCGCGGAATGCCCTTCTCCTTCTCCATATATTCAAGGACTGAAAGAATTTCGCTGCTCATAAGGTTTTGTGGAAAAAAAAAGCGGGCCGCAGGGCCCACTTTCTCTTAAAGTGAGTTGTAGTGAGTTGGTCATCCTATCGGGTGGGTCAAAATATTGTCAAGCCCGAGGCCCCTCGTCCGGAGCGGATGGACCCGTCCGGAGTTCGTGACAGACAAGGGGATTGGTGCTAGCTTGGGGTCCCAGATGAGCGACGAGAAAGCACCATCGGAACCCCCGAAGGCGCCGGGTGGGATTTTGCCCCCGGAAGGCCCCGCCCCGTCCGCCGCCAAGCCCCTGACGCCCGAGGAGCAGATGGCCCTGTTTGAAAAGGAGCTGAAGGAGAACGATTGGGGCCACCAGCCCTGCTGACCCGGCCCGGTGATCGCCCCGAGCTTTGTTTTGGCTTTATCCCATCCGCCAGCTCCCTAGCCTCGCCAAGTGTCTATCTTCTGGAGCTGTGGCAGAGTGGTCTAATGCTCGGGTCTTGAAAACCCGCGTGGGTGAAAACCCACCGTCCGTTCGAATCGGACCGGCTCCGTTTTTATCGGCGCAAGCGCCGATAAAAACGTCGCGGCACAGCCCCGCCGAAAGGCGAGGCGACGCCGGACCGCCCCGGCATAGCCCCGCCCAAAGCGGGGCGACGCCGGGCACGCGCAAACACGGGGATATTTAGCCGACGAGAAAGCCCGCCAGCACACAAATTTCGAGAATGCCCTCCCTCGCTAAATTCCGATTCTGCCTCCTTCGACTAGCGGGCCTTGCATTAGCATTAGCACTCACCCTCCCCCACCCACTCCGCGCCCAACCCACCCCCCCGTCGGAAAAAACCCTCCGCATCAGCCAACGCAACGAACCCACCGACCTCGACCCAGCGCGCGCGTCCCTCCCCGACGACTTCTTCATTATCCGAGCCCTCAGCGAGGGCCTCGTGATCCCCAACCCGACCAACGGCGCCCCGCTGCCCGCCGCCGCCGAATCCTGGGAGACCTCACCCGACGGCCTCACCTGGACTTTCCATCTCCGCGCCAATTCCGCCTGGTCCAACGGCGACCCCGTCACCGCCGCGGACTTCGTTGAGTCCCTTCACCGCGTCCTCACCCCCGCCACCGCCGCGCCCAAGGTCGAACTCCTTTACGCCATCCGCAACGCCCGCGCCTTTGCGGTCGGCAAGCTCGCCGACTTTAGTTCAGTCGGACTCCGCGCCCCCGATAGTCGCACGCTCGTCGTGACCCTCGAGCACCCGACTCCCGATTTCCTCCGCTACGCGGCCAGCGGTCCCTGGATTCCCGTCAATCCCCGGGTAGTCTCCACACTCGGCCGGGCCTGGACGCGCCCGGGCAACTTCGTCGGAAATGGTCCCTTCACCCTTCTTTCCTGGGAGCCGGGCCAGCGGATCGTCGTTCGGAGGAACCGCCTCTACCACGGCGCCGCCTCCGTCCGACTCGACACGATCCAATTCATTCGGCTGGACGACAGCGACACCGAGGAGAGGACCTATCGAACCGGCGGGATCGACCTGACGATGTCCGTGCCCTTCTCGAAGCTCGACACCTACGCCCGGGATTTTCCCGACCAGTACCACCAGGCGCCCCTCGCCGAGACCCGCTACCTGGCATTCAACACCCGGCGCCCTCCGCTCAATGACCCCCGCGTGCGCCGCGCCCTGTCGCTGGCCGTCGACCGCGGCAAGATCGTCGCCTTCGTTGTGAAGGGCGGCCGCAGGGCAGCCTATTCGGTCATCCCCCCGGGATTCGCGGGCGGGTCGGACAGTGCCGCACCGCCGATCCCGGCAAGCCACGATGCCGCTGTCTTCTTCGCCCGCCGCCTCTTGGCCGAGGCGGGATTTCCAGCCGGCGCAGGATTCCCGCACCTCGAGCTCTCCGGATGGACAAACACCCCGGTGCTCGAGGCGATCCAGGCGATGTGGAAGCGGGACCTGGGAATCGACGTCGACGTGGCCACCCGCGAGGCCGCCGTCCACGTCGCGGCGCTTCGCTCCGGGGCCTACGACATCGGCTTCATCACCCTGATCCCCGACGTCGCCGACCCCTTCTCGCTCCTGGACCATTTTGTAACCGGCGGCCCCGAAAATTACCCCGCGTGGTCGGACGCCACCTACGACGCCCTGGTCGCTGCGGGCGAGGCGTCGGCCGATTCAGCCAGGCGGACCGAGGCGGTCCGGCGCGCCGAGCGCCTGATCGCGGAACGCTGTCCCCTTGCCCCTCTCTACTTCAACGCCCAGAACTGGCTCATGCGGACTTCCGTTCACGGATGGCGCCAGGACGGTCTTTGGACGCGGTACTACACGGACCTTTGGGTGTCCGATGCGCCCCGCTGACCGACCCGCCGCACTTGCAGCCGGCCGCGCGGCCCGTTTTGCTGCAGCGATGTCCCGACGCCTTGCCCAATGGATGCCGCTTCTTGCCTGCGGCATCCTCCTCGCTTCCTGCGGCCGGAAGCTCGCCGACTCGACGACCGCCGCCGCGACCGCGGGCTCCCCGCAGCCCCGTATCCTCCGGGTTGGAAACGGCGACGAGCCGCAGAGCCTCGATCCCCAGGTGATCAATGGCGATCCCGAGCACCGGGTCGTCATGGCACTCATGGAGGGTCTCCTCGGCGAGGACCCGAAGGACCTGCGCCCCGTCCCCGGCACCGCGCAGTCATGGGACATTTCCCCGGACGGCCTCACCTACACATTCCACCTCCGGCCGAATCTCCGGTGGTCGAACGGCGACGCGATCGTCGCCGACGATTATGTCCAATCGTACAAGCGGGCCCTGAACCCGGTCTTCGCGTCCCCGTACGCCTACCTGATCTTCAACTACGTCCCGGGCGCGGAGGATTTCTACAAGGGCCGGACCGCGGATTTTTCCAAGGTGGGAATCAGGGCGCCCGACGGCAGGACCCTGGTGATTTCCCTGATGCACCCGGTGCCCTACCTCCTGAAGGTCATCGCCAATCACTGGATATGGGACGCCCTTCCCATCAGGGCCATCGCCAAATTGGGTGCGCTGGACCGGCGGGACAATCCATGGACAAAGCCGGGCAACTACGTCGGGAACGGACCCTACCTCCTGAAGGAGTGGCTGCCCCAGCAGAAGATCGTCGTCGCCCGCAATCCGTACTACTGGGACGCGGCCAGCGTGAAGTCCGACCAGATTGAATTCTATCCCATCCAGGACAATGCGGCCGAGGAGCGGATGTTCCGGACCGGGGAATTGGACGCGACCTACACGCTGCCCCTGTCGAAGATCGACGTGTACCGCCGGGAGCATCCTGACGAACTCCACCTGGAGCCCCTGCTGGCCACCTATTACTACCAGTTCAACGTGACCCGCCCGCCCTTCACCGACAAGCGGGTGCGGCGCGCCCTGGCCATGGCGATCGACCGGGAGGGCATTGTCAGGGATGTGACGCGCGGCGGGCAGCGCCCCGCCTACGCGATGAACTATCCGGGAACCGCCGGCTACACCGCCCGCGCCCGGCTGATACCCGACCTTGCCGAGGCCCGGCGACTGCTGGCCGAGGCGGGCTATCCCGGGGGAAAGGGCCTGCCCCCGATCGAGCTGCTCTACAACACCCAGGCCAATCACGTGAGTATCGCGGAGGCAATCCAGTCGATGTGGAGGGAGAATCTGGGCGTGGAGATCACCCTCCAGAACGAGGAGTGGAAGGTGTACGAGGACGCGACCCAGCATCACAACTTCCAGATCGCCCGGGCGGGCTGGATCGCCGACTACGTGGATCCCCAGGCGCTCCTGGAAATCTTCGCGTCAGGCAGCGAGAACAATTTCACCCTGTGGTCCAATCCGCAGTTCGACCGGCTGCTGCACGCCGCCCTGGCGGCCGGGGATTCCCCGGAGCGCTACGAGGATTACCAGAAGATGGACGCGATCCTCGTGGACGAGTGCCCGATCATCCCCCTGTATTATTACACGTTTACCTACGCCCTGAGCCCGAAGGTGCGCGGCTGGTACCCGGTCCTGCTCAACAACCATCCCTGGAAATTCGTGTACGTGGAGCGCTAGGAAATCCCGACCGCCATGCTTCGCTTCATCGGCCTTCGCCTCCTGCAGTCCATCCCCGTGATGCTCGTCATCATCACCGGGACTTTCTTCATGCAGCGCTTCGTTCCCGGCGGCCCCTTCACCGCCGAGCGGGCCGTGACCCCCGAGGTCCAGCGCAACCTTGCCGCCTACTACCACCTGGATGACCCGCTCTGGAAGCAGTACACCGACTACCTCTGGGATCTCTGCCCCAAGGCCTTCCATCCCTCGGCCCTGGAAAACGGCCCGGACCTGAAGGCCGCCTTCGGGATCGATTTCCGGCCCTCCTTCAAGTACCCGAACCGGACGGTCAACGAGATCATCGCCGACAAGCTTCCCGTTTCCATCGAGCTTGGCGCCTACTCGCTGGCCTTCGCGCTCGTCTTCGGGGTCAGCCTGGGGGTGTTCGCCGCCGTGCGCCGCAATTCCTGGATCGACTACATCTGCTCATCGGCGGCGATGACGGGAATCTGCGTCCCGACCTTTGTCATGGGCCCCCTGCTTGTCCTCGCCTTTGCGATCCACCTGCACGTGTTCAACGCCTCGGGCTGGTACGGGCCGATCGACCGGGTGCTGCCCTGCCTGACCCTCGGGTCGGTCTACGCCGCCTACATCGCCCGGCTGACCCGCGGCGGGCTCCTCGAGATCCTCAGCCAGGACTTCATCCGCACCGCGCGGGCCAAGGGCGCCAGCGAGGCCCGGGTCATCTTCCGGCACGCGCTGCGCGGCGGCCTGCTGCCGGTCGTCTCCTTCCTCGGGCCGGCAACCGCCGGCATCCTCACGGGATCCTTCGTGATCGAGACCATCTTCCAGATTCCCGGGCTCGGCCGTGAATTCGTGAACTCGGCCTTCAACCGGGACTACACCCTGGTCCTGGGAACCGTCATCCTTTACGCCGCTCTCATAGTGATCATGAACCTCGTCGTGGACATCATCCAGGTATGCCTGAACCCGAAGCTCAAGTTCGAGTAGGCTCCGCGCCCCCGGAGGCCCTCGACGAGGGCCATTCGCTCTGGAGCGACGCCTGGCGCCGGCTGCGGCGCAACCGCCTGGCCTTCTTCGGCGGCTGCGTCCTGGCCGTCCTTGCGGTCCTCTGCGCCTTCGGCCCGATCTTCTCGCAGTCCTACCGGGAAATCCACCTGGACCTGGGTGCGACGCCTCCGAGCAGCGCCCACTGGCTGGGCACCGACGACCTCGGCCGCGACCTCTTTTCCCGGATCCTTTTCGGCGGCCGCATATCGATCATGGTTGGCCTCGTGGCCACCTTTGTCGCCCTGGTGATCGGCGTCACCTACGGGGCGATCGCCGGGTTTGTCGGCGGCAAGACCGACGCCCTCATGATGCGAATCGTGGACATCCTCTACGCCCTGCCCTTCACGATTTTCGTCATCCTGCTGATGGTCTTCTTCGGCCGGAACATCTTCCTGCTCTTCTTCGCAATCGGCGCGGTCGAGTGGCTCACCATGGCCCGGATCGTGCGCGGGCAGGTGCTCTCCGTGAAGCGGATGGAGTTCATCGAGGCCGCGCGCACGCTCGGCCTGGGACGCCGCCGGATCATCTTCCGGCACATCATTCCCAACGTCCTCGGTCCGGTGATCGTCTACACGACCCTCACGATCCCCGCCGTCATGCTCCTGGAGGCCTTCCTGAGCTTCCTGGGCCTGGGTGTGCAGGCGCCGATGAGTTCCTGGGGCGTGCTCATCAAGGACGGCGCCGACAAGATGGAGGAATTCTGGTGGCTGCTGGTCTTCCCGGGCGGCATCTTTTCCCTGACGCTCTTCTCGCTCAATTTCCTCGGCGACGGGCTCAGGGACGCATTGGATGTGCGCGCCGCCAAGGACTGAACATGCGCCGCTTTTACCCCTACTTCAAATACCTGCGGGCGGTCCGCGGCTCCCTGATCGGGTCCATCCTCTTCGGCATCGTGTACGGGGTGGCCGCCGGGGCCGGGCTGCCGCTCATGGTGAAGACGGTCCTTCCCCGGATGTTCGGCGTGAACCCGGTGCCGCTCACCCGCATCCAGTTGATCGGCATCGCCCTGTGGCTTCCGGCCGTCTTCACGATCAGGGGCATCGCCGGTTACCTCTCCAAGTACCTGTCCACGTATTCCGGCGTTCGGATCCTCGAGGCGATCCGGCTGGACTACTTCCGCAAGCTCCAGGCGCTGCCCCTGGCCTTCTACGACAAGATGTCAACCGGGGACCTGATCGCGCGCGGGCTCGGTGACACCAACCAGCTCCAGAATACGCTCAGCTCGATCACAACGGACATCTTCACCCAGCCGGCCACCCTGGTGAGCGCACTCACCTATGTCGCCTACCTGGCCTTCAGGGAGCGGGGGATTTCGCTGATGCTCGCCTCGATGGCCATCGTCCCCCTTTCCGTCCTCCCGATCCGCTACGTGGGCAAGAAGCTGATCAAGCGCACCCAGAAGCTCCAGCGCGAGATCGGCAACATCGCCGACCGCTTCACCGAGAATATCGCCGGGGTCAAGGAGGTCCGCGCCTTCGGCCTGGAGCAGCACGAGGTGAACCGCTTCGCGGTGATGACGGGGAATCTCGTCAGGGCCAACATGAAGGTCGCCAAGTACGCCTCGGGACTCACGCCGGCGATCGAGATCATCTCGGCGGCCGGTCTGTCCTTCACGCTCCTCTACGCCTACAAGATCCACGTCCAATGGGGAGCCTTCCTGTCGATCGTGACGGCGATCTACACCTGCTACGAGCCGATCAAGAAGCTCGGGGCGATGAACAACGAGCTGAAGCGCGGCGGGTCGTCGCTTGAGCGCCTCGAGCAGATCACCAACGAGCCCGTCACGATCGCCGATCCCCCCTCGCCCGCAAAGGTGGGCCGGCTCCGCGGGGACCTCGCCTTCAACCACGTCTCCTTCGCCTACAAGAAAGGCACCCCGGTCCTCCGGAATATCGACCTGAAGATCCCCGCCGGGACCGTCTGCGCCCTGGTCGGGCCCAGCGGCGCGGGAAAGACCACCTTCGTGAACCTGGTCCCCCGCTTCTACGAGGCGTCCACCGGGAGCGTCACGATCGACGGGATCGACGTGCGCTCGATGCGCTTCGCCGACCTGCGGCGCAACATCGCCCTGGTCTCCCAGGACCCGGTCCTTTTCAACGACTCCCTCTACGACAACCTGCTCCTGGGCCGGCCCGACGCCTCCCGCGAGGAGGTCTTCGCCGCGGCCCGGGACGCGCACGCGCACGAGTTCATCACGGCCTTCCCCCAGGGATACGAGACCCTCGCGGGCGAGCGCGGATCCCGGCTCTCCGGCGGCCAGAAGCAGCGCATGGCGATCGCGCGGGCCTTCCTGCGCAATTCCCCGATCCTGATCCTCGACGAGGCGACAAGCGCCCTGGACGGCGGGAGCGAGGCCGCGATCCAGGATGCGCTGAAGAAGCTCATGGTGGGAAAGACCGTCCTGATCATCGCCCACCGCTTCAGCACGATCCGCGACGCGTCGATGATCCTCGTCTTCGACGGCGGGGAAATCGTCGCCGCCGGCGGACACGAAACCCTCTACGGCGCCAATCCGCTGTACCGGTCGCTCTACGATCGCCAGCAGGGCCGGCAGCCGGCGCACTGATGTCCGCCGCCCCAAAGCTCAGCGTCCTTATCCCCACCTACCGGTTCGAGCGCTACCTGCCCGAGTCCATCGAGTCGGTCCTCGCCCAGGACTTCGGGGACTTTGAGGTGATCGTAAGCGACGACGCCTCTCCGGACCGGTCCGCCGAGATCGCACAAGCCTACGCCGCCAGGGATTCCCGGATCCGAGTCCAGCGGCACGGGCAAAACATCGGGATGGTCGCCAACTGGAACTGGTGCCTGCGCGAGGCCCGGGGCGAGTACTGCAAGTATGTCTTTGGCGACGACTGCCTGGTGTCCCGGGAGGCGCTCCGCCGGATGGTCGGCCTCCTGGACGGCGCGCCCGGGGCGGTCATCGCCGCATCCTCCCGCCTGGTCCTCGACGATGCCTCCCGCCCCGAGGAAATCTGGGACGACCTGAAGCGCCCCGGGATCCACGAGGGGATCGATCTCATCGGCCGCTGCCTGCGCGCGGACCGCAACCTCGTCGGGGAACCCTCCGCCGTCCTCTTCCGCACCGCGGCCGCGTCCCGGGGCTTCGACCCGGCGCTCCGCCAGGTGGTCGACCTGGAAATGTGGTTCCACCTCCTCCTTTCCGGCGACCTGGCCTTTGATCCCGAGCCGCTGTGCGGATTCCGCCGCCACGCGGCCCAGCAGACGGTCGCCAACCGCAGCGCCCATGTCGGCCCGGTGGAGAGCCTGCGGATAGCCGACCGCTACCTGGACGTCCTCGCGGCCCGCTCCCACATGGGGCCCTTCGCCCTGCGCTCGATCTGCCACCGCACGCTCTATTACTCCCGGAAGCGTTCCCCCCGGCTTCCCGAGATCGAGGCGATGGAGGCAACGCTGGCCGCGCGGCTGTCGCCCGGGTGGCGCTGCCTTCTCCTGCTCACCCACCGGCTCTCCAAGCCCTTTTCCAATCTCGGCCGCGCCCTGCGTCGCCTGCGGGACCGGCTGGGACCGCCGCCCGCACCCGTGCTTGCGGTCGAGCGTTTGCGATGGACGCCCCCCGGGTAAGCGTGGGACGATCTCCTGATTCGATGCAGGAGAGCCCGCAAATTCTCGTAATCCGCCGGCATTACCTCGGTGACATCGTGCTGCTCGGGTCCTTCCTGAGAAACCTGCGGCTCCACCGCCCCTCCGCGCTGATCCGCGTCCTGGTCGAGCCCGCCTACGCGGGAGTGCTCGCTCTCAATCCGGACGTGGACGAGCCCCTGCTCCTGCCCGAGGGCGTGGCCGCCTGGCCGCGCTTCATCCTGGAGCTCAGGCGGACCCGCTGGACCCACGTCTTCAATCTCGAGAACACCGAGGGGACCGCGCTCATCACCCGGCTTTCCGGCGCCCCCTTCCGGCTGGGCCTCCACCACGGCGGCTTCCCCCTGAAGTTCAAGTCCTGCTACACGCACATCGAGCACGACCCGAACGAGCTGCACGAGTCCCGCCCGATCACCGAATACTTCCTGCGCGCCCTGGCCCCCGCCGGGGTCCCCATCGCGACCCGCGAGGTGCGGCTCGTGCCCCGGGATGACGACGTCGCGGCCCTGAAGCGGATCGTCGGGGCCACCGGCCCCATCCTCCTCGTCCATCCCGGCAGCCGCAGCCATTGGAGACTCTGGCCCGCCGAGCGCTTCGCCGCCGTGTGCGACCGCGCCCAGGAGGAGCTCGGTGTCCAGGTCGTCCTGGTCGGCGGGCCGGGCGAGAGGGCGCTCATCGAGTCGATCCGCAAGTTCGCCCACACGCACCTTCTGGCCTTCACCGACCCCTTCGCCCTCACGCGCTTCGCCGCGCTGGCGCGGCTCTCCTCGGTCCTGCTCTGCCACGACAGCGGCCCCATGCACGTTGCCGCGGCGGTGGGAACCCCGGTCGTCGCCCTCTACGGCTCGCAAAGCAGCGTCCTATTTCCCCCGGCCGGTTCCGGGCACATCCTCCTGCAGCCTTCCCTGCCCTGCACCGAGTGCGTCGCCCCGGCCGAGTGCGTCCCCCTCGACTCCTACCACAACCAATGCGTCCGCCGGCTCACGGTTGAGGCGGTATTCGCCGCGGTCTCCCGCCAGTTTTCCCGGCTCAAGGCCCCCGCTTCCTGAATCCCGGAACTTTCCCCATGCCAAACGCCACCACCAGCTTCGGAGCCATGAAGGCCAAGCGCCTCTTCCTCAAGAGGACCCGCCTTTACAAGTTCTGCCCGCTCCCCCGATTCCTGACCCTGAACCGGTTTCCCGGCGTCAAGGGCGCCATCCACACCCTGGACCTGATGTTCTCCCCCGTTTCCCAGCACGGGCTCGACCACTACCTGTCCGTCGGCCGGTCGGCGATGGCCAACATCGACGCCACGCTGGCGGCCTGCGGCCGCAGCTACGCGGACATTCACACGGTCCTGGACCTGCCCTGCGGGCACGGCCGGGTGCTCCGCTGGCTGAGCGAGAAGGTCGACCCGGCGGGAATCTCGGCGTGCGAGATCGACACCATGGCCGCGGACTTCTGCCACGACGAGTTCGGGGCCACGGCGCTTTACTCCAACGACGATCCCCGGCTGCTCGCCTTCCCGCAGCGCTACGACCTGATCTGGGTCGGATCGCTCTTCTCCCACCTGGATACCAACAAAAGCTTCGGGCTCTTCGAGAAATTCGTGCCCGCCCTCAATCCCGGCGGGCTGATGGTGTTCACGACCCAGGGCGAGAGCTGCTTCACCAATCCCGGGCTCGCCGGCTACGGGAAGCAGTTCCCGGAAATCGAGCACCAGCTGCGGACCGACTTCGCGCTCAACGGCCACTGCCACACCCCCTACAAGCCCGGCGGGTACTACGGCATGGCGATCTACTCGGAAGCCTACCTGAAGGCGGAAATGGCCGACCGCTTCCCCGGGCAGGTGAAGCTCGTCCGGCACGCCGCCCGCGGCTGGGACAACCATCAGGATGTCTGGTCGTACCAGAAAACGTGACCGAGGATAAGCGGATGGATCCCCCGCTGGTCAGTTTCGCGATCCCCGCCTACAACCGGCCCTGGCTTCTCGCCGAGGCGCTGGCGAGCATCGCGGCCCAGACCCTGGCGCTCGACTACGAGATTGTGATCTGCGACGACGGCGGGCTTGAGGAGACGCGGGCCCTGGCCGCCGGATTCCCCGGGGGCCGCTGCTCCTACCACCGCAACGACCCTCCCCTGGGCGGGATCGGCAACTGGAACCGCTGCCTGCGGATGTCCCGGGGCCGCTGGGTCATGGTCCTCCACGAGGACGACGCCCTCTTCCCCTGGTACCTGGCTACGGTGGCGCCGCGGCTTCGAGACGGGCTTGCGGCCGTCTGCACGCAGACGGTCCAGGGGGCGGCGATCCCCGTCCGGCCCGCTCCCCGTGGCAGGCCGGCCGTAATGGACTATCGACCGGGTTATTTTCTAAAAAGCTCGATGACCCCCTTTCCCGGCGTGCTCATCCGCCGCGAGCTCGCCCTCTCCCTCGGCGGCTTCGACGAGCGCCAGGGCCCGCTGGCTGACTATCACTTCTGGTACCGGCTGGCCTGCGCCGGGCCCGTCGAGGTCGTCCGCACGGTCGCCGCCTTCTACCGGGTGTCGCCCGGCCAGTGGACCGAGAGCACCTGGGGCCGGATGCTCCGCCAGACGCATCTCCTGCGGCTGCGGATCGCCCGCGAGCAATTCCCCGCCAGGCCGCGGCTGGGCCGCTGGCTCGCCCGGTTCTTCACCTACCGCAACGCCCGGTCCTATGGCCGGCGATTCCCGGACCGCCCGGCCTCGCTCGCGCGCACGCTTCGCTTTTCGAAAATACCCTTCAGCTCCATTCCCAGCGGCTGGGCTTGGGCCGGCCTCAAAGTGCTGACAAAATGAAGGTCTCGATCGCCATCCCCACCCACAATCGGGCGAATTTCCTGCGCCAGACGCTGGAGGGAATCGCGCGCCAGGACTTTCCTCACGCCCAGTTCGAGATCCTGGTGATCGACAATAATTCCCGCGACGACACCCGCGCGGTCGTCGAGTCCTTCGCGGACGGGAGGCCGGCCCCCCGGTATTTCCTGGAAACCAAGCAGGGGCTCGATCACGCCCGGAACCGGGCGATCGCCGAGGCGAGCGGGGATATTATCCTATTTGCCGACGACGACATCCTGGTCGAGCCGGACTGGATCGCCGCCCTCATCGCCCCCTTTTCGACCCACGGCACCGGCACGATCGGCGCGGTCGGCGGCGAGGTGGTCCCCGTCTTTCCCGACGGCCTGCCCCGCTGGATGAGCGATGCCCACGGCCCCCTCGGCTACCGGACGGATGCCGGCCCCCTGCCGCCAAACCAGTCGCCCATGGGAGCTAATCTCGCCATCCCCCGCTGGATATTCGAGAAGCACGGGCGCTTCCACACCGAGCTCGACCGGCAGGGCGACCGGCTCTTCAGCGGCGGGGACGGGGAAATGATCACCCGGCTGCGGACGGCCGGCCTTGGCATCTGGTTTGCCCCGGCCGCCAAGGTCCTGCACCAGATTCCCGCCTCCCGCCTGACGCTGCGCTACGCGCTGCGGCACGGGTTTGACTCGGCCCGCTCCCGGGTGCTCGACCGGGCCGGCAAGCCGGGCGCGGCAGGATACCTCGCGTCCCGTTTCCCGATAAACCTCGTCAAGGTCCCCTTCTTCATCCTGCTCGCGCTCCTGAACGTCCTCTGCCTTCGGACGGGCGCCATGAAGAAGGCGATCGTCCGGGCGTGGCGCTCCTGCGGCTACCTCTACCAGATAACTCGCTCGTCTATTGGGCGTAATTCGATTTGAAAGCGGACCCCAGCCCCGTGGATTCCAAAGCGCCGCTCCCCCTTTCCGTTGTCATCGTGGCCCGCAATGAGGCCGGGAACCTGCCCCGCTGCCTGGCCGGCGTCCGCGGCTGGGTTTCGGAGATCATCGTCGCCCTCAACGACACGACCGACGGCAGCGCCGCGATCGCCCGCGAGAGCGGCGCCCGAGTCCAGAGCCTTCCCTGGAAGGGCTACCGCGACACGAAGAACGAGGCGATCGGGCTCGCCACCCAGCCCTGGGCCCTGTGCCTCGACGCGGACGAGGAAGTGTCGGCCGCCCTCAAGGCCGACATCGCCACCTTCTTCTCGCGACCGGACCTCGGCAGCTTCGCCGGGGCATGCTTCCCCCGGAAGGTCTGGTTCATCAACCGCTGGATCACCCACGGCGACTGGTACCCGGATTACAGCCTTCGCCTGATCCGCCGCGACCGTTCCCGCTGGGGCGGCGACGCCTACGTGCACGAAAAGATGATTTGCGACGGTCCGGTCGCCCGGCTCCGCGGCGACCTGCACCACTATTCCTTTCCGTCGATTTCCAGCCACGTCTCCAAGATCAACCTGTTCGCCGACCTGTTCATTCAGCAGCAGGCGGAGAAGAACGGGCGGTTCTCGGCCGCAAGCGCGGTCTTCCGGCCCTTCTGGCGTTTTTTTCGAGCCTACGTGATCCGCCGCGGCTTCCTCGACGGGTTTCCGGGCCTGTACATAGCCTGGGCGACGGCATTCGGCGCCTTCGTCCGCTACAGCCGGCTCTGGGAGCGCGAGAACACCCAAAAATCCTCAAAGTCCGCCTCCTAGTGGCCAAGGAACCCCAGCACTTCAGCAAGCTCGCCGAACGGCTGATCGGCGACTTCCGCGGCGTGAAGTCCGCAGACCCGCGGAACATGCGGCGCCGGCCCACCCGCGAGCTGGCGACGATCATGGAGGAACTGATCGTCAAGCATCAGATCGGCCGCTCCTCGCCCGAGCACACAATCCGCGAGCACTGGCCTGAGCTTGTGGGGCAGGCGAACGCCACCTACTCCCACGCCGTCTCGATCGACACCCGGCAGCGGCTCCTGGTCCACGCCTCCCACTCCGTCGTCCGAAACGAGCTGTTCCTGAACCGCGCGGCCATCGTCGAGCGAATCCAGCAGCTTCCCGGTTGTGCCGGGGTCCGGTACCTGAATATCCGCGCGGGATAGGCCATTGAAATTGTCCGGGACCAGGGGTATGGATGGATATTCTCCGTGCCGCCTGAATCCCACACTCTCCTCTACGGCAAGGCCCACCTTCCGGTGACGCTGCCGCCGGAGGCGCAGGCGACGGTGATCCGCAAGCACCCCCTGCCGCTGGCCGCCGATCCGGCGGCGGCGGTGCGGCAGGCTCTCGACCAGCCGATACAGGCACCCGCCTTCCGGGAACTGGCCCGCGGGCGGCGCAGCGCCTGCATTCTTATCTGCGACAAGACCCGGCCGGTGCCCAACCACCTTTTCCTCTGGCCGATGATATCGGAACTGCTGGCCGCGGGCGTGCCCGCCGCGCGGATCGGCATCCTGGTCGCGACGGGGCTGCACCGCCCCTGCACCGACGCGGAACTGGCCGAGATCGTGGGCGACCCGCGGGTGCTGGCAACGGTCCGGGTTGAAAACCACTTCGCCAATGACGCCGACGCGCACGTCGACCTGGGCCCGACGCCCACGCGGGGAGTGCCGGTAAAGATCGATCGGCGTTTCGTGGAAGCCGACCTTCGGATCGCAACCGGCCTGGTCGAACCCCACTTCATGGCGGGTTATTCAGGAGGGAGAAAGGTGGTCGCCCCGGGCATTGCCCACGCGGACACCATCCGAACCTTCCACAACGCCCGGTTCATGGGCGATCCCCTTGCGCGGGAGTGCAACCTCGAGGGCAATCCGCTCCACGAGGAGCAACTCCAGATTGTCCGAAAGATCGGGGAGATCTACGGCCTGAACACCGTGATCGACGAGGAACGGCGGCTGGCGCAGGTGACCTTTGGGGAAATCGTGGCGAGCCATGCCGCCTCGGTCGCCTACGTGAGGCGGATGGTCGAGATCCGCGTGCCGCGGCGCTTCGCAACGATCGTGACCTCGGCCGGCGGCTACCCGCTCGACGAGACCTACTACCAGACCGTGAAGGGCATGGTCACGCCGCTGGATATCCTTGAGCCGGGCGGGACGGTGATCATCGCGTCCGAGTGTTCGGGCGGATTCGGCTCGCCGGACTTCCGCGCGGCGCAGGCCCGGCTGGTGAGCGTGGGCCAAGAGGCGTTCCTGCACGGGCTGCAGCGGAAGGCCCTGGCGGAGACCGACGAGTGGCAGACCCAAAAGCAGCTCAAGCCGATGCAACTGGGCCGCGTGCAGCTCTTCACGCAGGGCCTGACCGCCGACGAGCGGACTCTCACCGGGGTCGAGCCCATCGACTCGGTGGGGCGGGCGATTCAAGCCAGCATCCAGCGCAGCGGAGACCCGGCAGTGGCGATCATCCCCGAGGGCCCCTACGTCGTGCCGCTCTTCGGTTAGCGCTACGCGATTCTTGGCAATCTATTCCCATGGATTGTCCAGAAAATCTGCAGCTACCTGCCGGCCAACTGCTTGGAACAGCGTGACAGCGCGGTGACGCGTGCCTAGCCTACCCGCAATCCCCACCCCCATGAGCACAAAGACCCTGTTTGCCCTGACCCAGGCAGATATTCCCGAGCAATGGTATAACCTGCTCGCCGATTTCCCCGAGCCGCTGCCGCCGCCATTGCATCCGGGCACCCGGCAGCCGATCCCGCCCGAGGCGCTGATGGCGATCTTTCCGGAGGTGCTGGTGAAACAGGAGATGTGCCTTGACCGGTGGGTGCCGGTCCCGGAGGAGGTCCGCGACATTTACGCCCTGTGGCGTCCCACCCCTCTCCTGCGGGCCGTGCGCTTTGAAAAGGCGCTGCAGACGCCCGCCCACATCTATTACAAGTATGAGGGCTCCAGCCCGGCGGGAAGCCACAAGCCCAATACCGCCGTCCCCCCAGGCCTATTATAACAAGATCTCGGGCACCAAGCGCCTCGCCACGGAGACGGGCGCGGGCCAGTGGGGCTCCTCCCTGGCGCTCGCCTGCCGGCTCTTCGGCCTGGAATGCAATGTCTACATGGTCAAGGTCAGCTATCACCAGAAACCCTACCGCAGGATGCTCATGCATACCTGGGGGGCCACGGTGCACGCCAGCCCGAGCGACCAGACCGAATACGGCCGCAAGCTCCAGCGCGAGGATCCCGACTGCCAGGGCAGCCTGGGAATAGCCATCAGCGAGGCAATCGAGGACACGGTCACCCATCCCGACACCAAGTACTCGCTGGGCAGCGTCCTTAATCACGTCTGCCTCCACCAGACCGTCATCGGTCAGGAAGCCATGCGCCAGATGGAACTCGCCGGCGAGGAGCCGGATACCGTCATCGCCTGCTGCGGGGGCGGGAGCAACTTCGCCGGCCTGGCATTTCCCTATATCCGCCGGAAGATCACCGAGGGGAAAAAGACCCGGATTGTCGCGGTGGAACCCTCCGCCTGCCCGACCCTGACAAGGGGCGAGCTTCGGTACGACTTCGGCGACACGGCGGAAATGACGCCGATGCTGATGATGCACACGCTCGGGCACACGTTCATGCCACCCTCGATCCACGCCGGCGGCCTCCGTTACCACGGGATGGCTCCGACGGTCAGCCATGCGCTCAAGCTCGGCCTGATCGAGGCCGAGGCCTACCAGCAGACCCGAGTGTTCGAGGCGGCGACGCTCTTCGCCCGCACCGAGGGCATCGTGCCGGCGCCAGAGACCTCCCACGCGATTGCCGCCGTGGTCGAGGAGGCCCGGCGAGCCCGGGAGTCGGGCGACAAGCGCGTCATCCTCTTCAACCTTTCCGGCAACGGGCTGCTCGACCTCGCCGCCTACGAATCGTACCTCTCGGGCAAGCTCCAGGATGTCTGAGCGCCGGGCCTATCCCTGGGGTCAGGGGGACCCTCCGAGCCCCGCACTCACCGAAGGATGACTTCCGAGTCGGCCGGAGCCCTGTGTCGGGCTTTCTGATAAATCTGTCGGCTTTTCTTACACTATTCGCGGCGGGCGAATCGGCCGCGCATTCTTCGTAGATATACTAACCGTCCATCGCGCTGTAATTCAGCACCATAGGAGGCTCACTCAGCAGGGCCGGATAGCATGGCTCGATATATGCATGTTACTTATAACATAACAAAGGCATCAATATGATTTCCATCATTAATTATAATCTCAAACGAATGGTAAGAACCGCTTGGTTCCCATTGACGAGTTCGAACTGCCTCCGGTTGCTTCCCACCGGAGTCGTATTGGCGGCCGCGATGTCGATCGCCGCCCCGAATGTCGCAGCCGATGAGGTGACCCTTGGATCCGCAGCTAACTATGCGGTCTTGGCAGGCTCCACGATCACCAGCACTGGTTCGACCATCATTAACGGAGGTAATGTAGGTGTATCGCCGGGTACTGCGATAACCGGCTTCCCTCCCGCGGTGATAACCCCCCCATACACCGCTGACGCGGCCGACACGGCCGCACTGAATGCTCAATACGACTTGCTCATTGCCTCTGGTGTGGCAGCCGGACTCGTGCCCAACCAGATCCTGACGGGTCAGGATCTCGGGGGAATGACGCTCACTCCAGGCGTTTACCATTTCGACTCATCAGCGCAGCTCACCGGGACATTGACGCTTAACAATGAGGGAAACCCGGACGCTGTCTTCGTTTTTCAAATCGGGTCAACCCTTACAACGGCATCGAACAGCCTGGTGGTTTCGATCAACGATCCTTCCATGCCAGGCAATACCATTTTTTGGCAAGTTGGCACGTCGGCGACCCTGGGAACAGGGGCAACTTTCGAGGGGAACATCCTCGCCAGCACTTCAATCACAGCGAATTCAGGCGGAGCGATTGACGGTCGGCTGTTGGCGGAGACCGGTGCCGTTACTTTGGACGACACTACCCTTTGGACACCGCCGGCAGAGGTGCAAGGCAGTGGCGGTTCTCCCGTGCCGGATCACGGAAGCACCCTTCTTCTGCTGAGCCTGGGGCTGGTCGCAGTATTTGCCTTCGGCCACCGGGCACATTTGGGGCATCGGATGGGCCTAGGCTGAACCAGGCGCGTGCAGTTGTCATTATATGGATGATGACAACTCACAGGTTGGACATCCTCGACAAAGCCGAGTTGCCATCTGGCCGGAATAAGCGGTGGATGGATCAGCATTCGGTGTTGCCCGGCGCGGAAACTTAGTACGGTTTGGATGGGAAACAGAGGATTCCCCGAAACACCCACCAACGGGTTAACGCACCCATGAGTTCAACCACCTTCACGCTCGATGTCCTCCAATCGGGGCTAGCCGCGGTACTGGCGTCACCGAAGGACAACGGCACGCTGGAATATATCGTGAGCCGGCCGGGCGTCGGGCTTCGCGAAGTGAAGAGCGAAGCAACGCTTGATGAAGCGCTGGGACTGGTTGGCGATCACTGGACTCACCGTGGCAGTTCGCGCACGCCGGACGGCCGCCCGAATCCCGATGCACAGGTCACTTTTATGAACTCCCGCTTGATAGCATTGGTGGCCGGGGACAGGGATCGCTGGCAGCTTGCGGGGGATCAGTTGTTTTTCGACCTCGATATCAGTTCCGATAATTTGCCTCCAGGATCCCGACTCGCGATTGGCGGAGCGATCATTGAAGTGACGTCCGAGCCCCATACGGGTTGCGGCAAGTTTCTGGAAAGGTTTGGGAAGGATGCCCTGCAATTCGTCAACTCAACCGAAGGGCGGCAGCTGCGCCTGCGCGGAGCAAACGGTCGGGTGGTTCGCAGCGGCCTGATCCGATTGGGCGATCGCGTGACAAAGGCACCGTGAGCGCGCGCTCAGGTAATTTGGAAAATGGCCGATCCCGACGCCCCAGTATTAGTCGCTCCTTACGACCCGAAGTGGCGTGGCCTGTTTGAACGTGAGCGAATCCTGCTTGAGAATTTGTTGGCGCCCTGGCTCGCAGGCCCGATCGAGCACGTCGGCAGCACCGCTGTGCCCGGTTTGCCGGCCAAACCGGTCATCGATATCATGGCGGCTGTCGGGGACCTGGGCTCATCAAGAGCGGCCATCCCGATTCTGGCAGCGGCCGAGTATTCCTATGCTCCCTATCGCGCAGAAGTTGAGCATTGGTTCTGCAAGCCGAAGCCTTCCGCCCGCACGCATCATTTGCACCTTGTCCCTTATGCCAGCCGCGTGTGGAGCGAGATGATCCTGTTTCGGGATATCCTCCGGCGGGAGCCGGCAACGGCGCAAAGTTACGTCGATCTGAAGCTCAGGCTGGCACAGGCGCATCGGAGGGATCGCGAGGCATACACTGACGGAAAAAAGGAGTTCGTTTTGAGCGTCGTGCAAAACGCCCGAGGCTAATGATGGGGTTCTTGAGTATTTTCATCCTTTTGAATCCAAACGGTCCCATTTCGGCCACTAACCGGCATAACCCACATCCACCACCATGCCCCAAAACCAATTCGACTTTCTCATTCCCATCATCGCGATCGTCATCCCATTTGCCTTCGTGGCCGTGATTATCGGCATGAAGTACTTCAATGAACGAAAGATCCGCGAACTTCAGCACGCGACGATCCGGCTGGCTCTGGAAAAGGGGCAACCCCTGCCCGCCGAATTGCTCGCGGCGCCGGTCGAAGCCCCGAAGGGCCATAGGGCCACCAACGATCGAAAGGCCGGGCTCATCCTGATCGCTGTCGGCGTGGGACTGTTCTTCTTCCTGCAGTCAATCGGTACCGGCCCCAGGGTCCACCTGGCCATGGTGGGCTTTATTCCCATCCTCATCGGCATTGCCCTGCTGATAAACGCGAGGCTTGAGCGGCGTGAAAAGAAGGACTCGAACGGCTAAGCGCTGCCACGCGCGTGCCGTCCTCCGACGCAGATCTGATCGCGCGGGTGCTCGTCTTTGACGACCGGCACGCCTTCAGCGACTTGGCAAGGCGCCACCAGGCCGCTTTGCGCGGCTTCCTGCGCAACCTCACCCGGGGAAATTGGGCCCTGGCGGACGATCTCGCCCAGGAGTCCCTGATTGAGGCCTACCGCAGCCTCAGCCGCTTTCGGGGCGGCTCCGCCTTTTCCACGTGGCTGCTGGGCATCGCCTACAACCGTTTCAGAAACCATTCCCGCCGCTGGCAGAATGAGCCGGAAGTCCTGGAACTTTCCCCCGAGGAGACGCCCGCGGAACCGGCAACATCGGCCGACATCGGTCAGGACTTGGCAGCCGCCCTATCCAAGCTGCGGCCCGAGGAACAGGCCGCGCTCCAGTTCTGCTACCGCGATGGTCTTTCCCACGACGAGGCCGCAAGACTGATGGGCTGTCCCCTGGGCACCCTGAAAACCCACATCCTGCGGGCGAAAACCCGCCTGCGCTCCTTTCTCGGGCCCTACGCCCTCGACTCCTGACCAATCTCCAACCTGATTCCCATGAATACCGATGACGTGAAGCTAAGCCGGCTCCTGCAGGCTCATGATGCCCCTTCCATGGACGATGGCGGCTTCACCGATCGCGCGGTCGCCGCCCTCCCCCAACCCCGCGCCAACCCGCTTCGCCGCCCGCTGCTTCTCATTTCATCCGCGATCATTGCCACCGCACTTGTGCTCCTGGTGGGCGGACGGGACTTTGTCGCCGCGATTCCCGACCTGATTCAACTCCTGGTCGACAAGCCGGCCCTTTCGATTTCCGGGCAGGGCTTGGGATTTATTCCCATTGCCTGCGTCCTCGCCGGGCTGGGATTCATCGCCGTCTGGGTAGACCGCATCTGGCGCCATAGGTGACTTCAGATCGCCTGCCGCTCAAACTTTCCCGGTTGTCCCTCCTTCCATAGTGGTGTTTGTTTTCACCGCCCCATGATCTCCTATCTCTTCCAAGGTCTCTGGTTGTTTTGGCTCATTTACTGGATCGCTTTGGCATTCGGGAACAAGCATTCAGTCGCGCAAGTGCATCCTGCATGGCGGCGCGCCTCGCTCCTTTCCGCCGTGGCGCTCATTTTGGCCTGGAGGGAGTTCCCCGGCCATTTTCGTCACGAGCTGGCGCCGCACAGTGATGTGCGCGTGTGGATCGGATTTGCCCTGACGGCCGCAGGCATCGGGTTCGCAATCTGGGCCAGAAACACCCTGGGCCGCAACTGGAGCTCGGCACCCGTCATCAAGGAAGGCCATGATCTCATCCGAAGCGGTCCGTACTCGCTGGTGCGGCATCCGATCTACACCGGACTACTCCTGGCAGTCTTCGGTACCGGTTTGGCCAGTGCGACAACCTGGTGGATCTATACTCTTGTTTTGACCTTCCTTCTCTTCCTTTGGAAAATCCGGCTCGAGGAGTCGTTAATGCAGCGACAGTTCCCGGAGGCTTATCCCGCATACCGGGCCAAGACCAAGGCGCTCATTCCTTTCGTCTACTAGCCTTCGGAAATGAAGGCGTACCGGCGATTACTGAAGCGTTTGTTTCCGGCTCTCTGCCTCGCCCTGGCGTTGGGCAACGCGAGCGCAAAGGACCCGATCTGGCAGCCTTCGCCGGGGCACCTTTCTCTCGCCAAAACCGGCATCCGGCTCAACCCCGACATTGGTCGCAACATCACGCTTCAAACACCGCCAACCTTACTGCTTCAGGACGAGGATGACGACTCTGACCGTGTTGAGGACTCGCTCAGCTACTACGCCGCCCTGAAGCGGGTCGGGGTACCCGTGGAGATGCACTTGTATGCGACGGGCGGGCACGCATTTGGACTTCGGCGCACAAAGCTACCGGTGACAGAATGGCCCAAATTGGTGGAGAGGTGGCTGGTTGGAATCGGAATGATCCCAGATTAGGCGCTCGAATCCCGATCCGAGACGGCAGTTGCCATATTAGTGGCAATGAAGACCCATAGCCTGGACATCTGAGTTGCTCCACGACTGGAAGATGTTACTATCGGGAAGTTCTCCAAAATCCATTGAACCGCTCCGATAATAGCATGGCCGATCACCTGCTTTTCAAAGTCACGGGCTTTGAAATTGAAGGCGATTGGACACTGCGCGTGCGCTTCAACGACGGGACCTTTCAGGTGATCGATTTCCTTCCCGTTTTGCACGGCAGTCTTTTTGCGCCGCTCAGGGACAAGAAAGTTTTCGAGCAGGTTCGCCTCGACCCGGAATGGCGCACGCTGGCCTGGCCGAATGGCGCAGACTTCGATCCCGAGACGCTACACAATTGGCCGAAGTACGTGGACGCGCTCGTCGCACAGCGGACGGCGAAGGCTACCGCCCACGCCTGAATCCGTCTTCGCAGGCACATAAATTGATGAATATAAGTCCAGCATCCGACCGGGACGCCAGGTCTGCGCGCGCGGATATTGGCGATGAGTTCAAATCCCTCGACGCCGGGCTTAAGCTGAAGATATTGGCCATTTTTCTGGGCCAGACCGCCGTTCTTGCTGGATTGGGCTACTTTGCCCTCACCCATCTCCCCCGTTAGGCGCCCCCGGCTAAAAATACGCTTGCGCCGGGGATGGCCGCTTGGGAAGATCGTCACTTCCGTTAGTGAAAGTCCATCGGTTGTGGGCTTCCACCATGACTGCCCCGGCGCTCCGCCGGGGTTGTAACGGTGTCACCGGCTAAGCCCCACTTACAACGGGGTCGGGCGGGGGGCACGGAGCCTGCGAAGGCCTCCGACAGTCGTGCAACTCCAACCAAACAAACATGCCTACAGTCGTAAAACCCGAGATCATAGCAGAATACAAAACCCACGATAAGGATACTGGATCGAGCGAAGTGCAGGTTGCCCTGCTCACCGCCCGGATAAATCACCTTACCGAGCACCTGCGGACTCATCGCAAGGACTTCCACTCCCGCCGCGGGCTTCTTCAGATGGCCAGCCGGCGCCGCAAGCTCCTCGATTACCTGAAACGCCATAACCTCCCCAAGTACAACGAATTGCTTCAGAAGCTGAATCTCCGTAAATAACGCTTTCGTCAAACGGGCGATCCGATCCGCGGGTCGCCCGTTGTCATTGGGACACTCGACATCGACCGGGACATTTCCGTTTGCCGTCCCCCCGGAGACGCCAAACGGAAATCTCTCGACTCGAACCGAGCCGACTGAAGGCACCACCGGCCTGCGGGCCGGAATCACGCCAACCCCGCCACCCCGGCGCAATCCCGCGCCGGCTCCGGTGGCACTAGTCCGTATACCAAAATGAATCAGAAACATACCGTATCGATCCCCGAATGTGGGATCACCATCGCCGCCGGCTCACTCGCCAAATTCTCCAACGGCGCCGTCACTGTCACGATCGGCGAGACCGTCGTTTTCGTCTCCGCCACCGCGGCGACGACCATGCGCCCCGGCCAGGACTTCTTCCCCCTGACCGTTGATTACCGCGAGAAGTACGCCGCGGCCGGCCGTTTTCCCGGCGGCTACTTCAAGCGCGAGGGCCGTCCCTCCGAGAAGGAAATCCTGACCTCCCGGCTCTGCGACCGGCCCTGCCGCCCGCTCTTCCCGGAAGGCTTCCTGAACGAGGTCCAGATCATCGGGCTTCTCCTCACCGCCGACCAGACCAATGAGTCGGACATCTCCATGATCAACGGCGCGAGCGCCGCCCTGGCCATCTCGGACATCCCGTGGAACGGGCCAATCGCCGCGGTGCGCGTTGGGCAGATTGACGGCCAGTTTGTCGTCAACCCCACGATTGAGCAGATGTATGCCTCCACCCTGGACCTGATCTACGTGGGCAACCAGAAGGACATGCTGATGATCGAGGGATCCGCCGACCAGATCGAGGAGGACCGCTTCATCGAGGCCCTCGACTTCGCCCACAAGGCGATCCAGCCGATCATCAAGGGAATCAATGACTTGGTCGGCCTCGTTGGAAAGACGAAGGTCAAGTTCAACCTCGTCACCGCCCAGCCCAAGACCCGCGCCATCGTCGAGCGCGTTGTCAGCGCCGAGCGCGTTGCCGAGGCCATCTACGGCAAGGAGAAGGCCATCCGCTCCGCCAATATCGCCGTCCTGAAGGAAGAGGCGAAGGCCGCCGTCATCGCCGAGCTCGGCGAGACCGGCTTTGCCCCCCACGAGATCAGCGTGGTCTTCGAGGAACTCCAGTACCGCGCCTACCGCCAGACCGTCCTCGAGCGCGGTCTGCGCTCCGACGGCCGCGACGCGAAGTCGCTGCGCCCGATCACCTGCGAAGTGGGCGTCCTGCCCCGGGTCCACGGATCGTCGATCTTCCAGCGCGGCGACACCCAGGGCCTGGTGATCGTCACCCTCGGGCCGACAAAGGAAGCCCAGGACATGGACGGGCTCACCGGCGGTGCGACCTCCAAGTCGTTCATCCTGCACTACAACATGCCCCCCTTCACGGTCGGCGAGACGGGCCGCTTCATCGGCCCGGGCCGGCGCGAGATCGGCCACGGCGCCCTCGCCGAGCGCTCGCTCGTCCCGATCCTGCCCCCCGAGGACGCGTTCCCCTACTCCATCCGCGTCACCTCCGAGATCATGGCCTCCAATGGCTCGACCTCGATGGCCTCGGTGTGCGGCGGCTGCCTTGCGCTCATGGACGCCGGCGTTCCGATCATCGCCCCGGTCGCTGGAATCTCCTGCGGCCTGATGACCGAGAACGCCGCGGACGGCTCCATCTCCAAGTGGGTCACGATCACCGACATCCTCGGTGAGGAAGACCACTTCGGCGACATGGACTTCAAGCTCGCCGGCACCACCAAGGGCATCACCGGGTTCCAGCTCGACCTGAAGATCAACGGCCTGCCCTTTGAGATCGCCAAGGTCGCCATCCACCAGGCCCGCGAGGCCCGGGTGGAGATCCTGAAGGCCATGCTCGGCTCCATTCCCGCCCCCCGCGCGAACCTCTCCAAGTACGCCCCCCGGATCCAGACGATCCAGATCGATCCCGAGAAGATCGGCCTGCTCATCGGGCCGGGCGGCAAGACGATCCGCCGGATCACCGAGACGACGGGCGCCCAGGTGGACATCGCCGAGGACGACTCCGGCACGGTGTTCATCTACTCGAACAACGCCGACGCCATGAACCGGGCGATCTCCGAGATCGACTCCCTGTGCGGCGGCGGTTCCCAGATCGAGGTCGGCAAGCTCTATCACGGCCGCGTCACCGGCATCAAGGAGTTCGGCTGCTTCGTCGAGTGCTCCGCCGGCAAGGAAGGCCTCTGCCACATCTCCGAACTGGCCGACTTCCGGGTCCGCAGGACCGAGGACGTGGTGAAGTTGAACGACATGATCTGGGTCAAGTGCGTCGGCATCGACGAGCGCTCCGGCAAGGTCCGCCTCTCCCGCAAGGCGGCCATGAAGGAGATGGAAGGCAAGCAGCCCGGCGCAGCCGAGGCCGCCCCGGCCGCTCCCCAGACGCCCGCCTGATCGGCCCATTGTGAAACGGGAGGCGGCTCAAACCCGCCTCCCGCTCCCCTTTTTTTCGGCATGCGCCTCCTCGTCACCAATGATGATGGAATCGACAGCGTATTCCTCCACAAGTTAGCCGCCGCCCTCGTCGCCGCCGGCCACGAGGTCTTTGTCGCCGCCCCCCGCCACGAGCAGAGCTGGGTCGGTGCCGCCAAGTCCCGCAACCGCCCGGTCCTGTCCGCACCCGCAGACAGAGGCCTGGGCTGCCCGACCTGGACCGTGGACGGAACCCCGAGCGACTGCGTCAATATCGCCCTGGACCACCTGCTCCCCCGCTCCCCAAATGGCGGACCGACTGTCGATGGGGTCGTCAGCGGCATCAACGTCGGCCTGAACGCGAGCCTTGGCTTCATCATGGCCAGCGGCACCGTCTCAGCCGCCCTCGAAGGGGCGCTCCACGGCCTCCCCGGCATCGCCTTCTCGCAGGACGTGACCGTGGACGCCTACGACACCCTGAAGGCCAATGGCGGGATACCCGACGCCGATCTCCTGGCAACCCTGGGTATTTCCGCGGCGCACGCCGCCCGGCTCGTGCCCGGGCTCATCACTGCCACCCCCCCGAACAGCTTCATCGTCCAGAACGTCAATTTTCCCCTCCCCTGCACGCCCGAATCCCGGGTCTGCCGGACGGTGCCGGCCCACCTCAAGGTGCCCGGCCTGTTCACGCCCAAGGCCGAGGACGGCACCCACCGGCTCCTCTTCAGGGCCGGCGACGACGTTTCACCGGCGGGACTCCTGACGGACCGGGCGGCGGTTGCTTCGGGCTGGATCAGCCACACAGTCCTCGATTACACCGCCCTTGGTATCCATCCATGATTGAAGTCCAGAACCTCACCCGGATATTCAGGACCTACAAGAAAAGGCCCGGCTTCTGGGGCGGGGTGACCGGCCTCATACACCGGGATTTCCAGGAGACGGCCGCCGCCAAGGACGTCACCTTCTCCATCAAGGAGGGGGAATTCGTCGGGTTTCTCGGGCCCAACGGGGCCGGCAAGACCACGACCCTGAAGATGCTCTCGGGCCTCATCTATCCAACCTCGGGGACCGCCCGGGTCGCCGGATTTGACCCGACCAAAAGGGAAAACGCCTATCGCCGGATATTCGCCCTGGTCCTGGGCCAGAAGAACCAGCTTTGGTGGGACCTTCCCGCCAGCGAGTCCTTCGTCCTCCTCCGGGCAATCTACGGCATCCCCGCCGACCAATTCAAGAAGACCCTCGACAACCTGGTCCAGGTCCTCGACGTGGGCCACAAGCTCAACGTCATGGTCCGCGAGCTCTCCCTCGGCGAGCGGATGAAGATGGAGCTGATTGCCGCCTTACTCCACCGGCCCCAGGTCCTCTTCCTGGACGAGCCGACGATCGGGCTGGACGTCGTCTCCCAGAAGGCGGTCCGGCAGTTTCTAAAGGAGTACAACCGCCGGGAAAAGGTCACGATTCTCCTGACCAGCCACTACATGTCCGACATCAAAGAACTGTGCGAGCGGGTGATCGTGATCCACAAGGGCACCAAGATCTACGACGGGCACCTGGACCGCCTTGAGCAGAGCAAGGGCAGCCGGCAGAAGATTATCCGGTTTCTTCCCGAATTGACCGCCGGAGCGAGCCGACAGGCATTTCCGGAGAACTGGCAGTCCGCGAACGGCCAGACCACCCGGGCCGACGACGGAAAGTTCACGGTCTGCGTTCCGATCGACAAGGTTGTTGCCGTCTCGCAGGAGATCCTGAGCGCCGGGCCGGTCGCGGATATCACGATTGAGGATGTGCCGCTTGAGGACGTGATCGCGGAGCTGTTTCAGTCGCAGTAATCTGACGCTTTTCTGACAGTTTTTGTCGGGCGGTTTGATGGATGGGAGGGATAGTCGCGAAATGCCGATGCTCGCGCCATCCCCCCTTTCGCTGCTTCCTGCTTTTGAATCGAATGCCCCGCGGCCCAGGCGCACCGCCAAGGCATCAGTCGGAAAACGCCGACTTGAAGCCCAATGGTTTGAGAGCGTCGGCTCGCTTGCGAGCGGCATTGCCCACGACATGAACAACGTCCTTGCACCTATCGTGATACTGGCAGAACTCCTGAGGTGGACCCCGTCCGTTGGACAGCGGATCGACTAAATTAAGGTAATAAAAGGGAGGGGGCGCAGGGGGAGG
>CAITEC010000003.1 GCA_903891325.1 uncultured Opitutaceae bacterium | reverse complement strand
GCAACTGAGTCGAGCAAGCGCGCTCGGAGATCGCGCTCCACCCCAAACAACCTTATGCCCCCGCCACCAGCTCCGGCGGCAGGTCCCTCGGAAGGATGACGTCTCCCTGCGCGATGACCGCACTGCGGTAGACGACATTCTCCAGCTCCCGGACGTTGCCCGGCCACAGGTGCTTCGTGAGCAGCGCCATCGCCTCGGGCGAGACTTTTCCCACCCGCGCCTTGCGCTGCTTGACCAGGTTCTGCAGGCAGAAATCCACGATCTGGGGAATGTCCCCGGCCCGCTCCCGAAGGGCGGGCATCCGGATCCGGACCACATTGAGCCGGTAATAGAGATCCTCGCGGAAGGTCTTCGCCTTCACCATCGCCTCGAGGTCCTTGTTGGTCGCTGCGATGATCCTCACATCCACCTTGATCGTCTCGCTCCCGCCGACCCGCTGGATGTCGCCCTGCTGGAGGACCCGCAGGATCTTCGTCTGGGTCGCCAGCGCCATGTCGCCGATCTCGTCCAGGAAGATGGTCCCGCCGTCGCACTGCTCGAATTTGCCGATCCTCTGGCCGGTCGCCCCGGTGAAGGACCCCTTCTCATGCCCGAAAAGCTCGCTTTCGATCAGATTGTCCGGGATCGCCGCGCAGTTGACGGCGATGAACGCCTTGTTCGAACGATGGCTGTGCTTCCAGATTGAGCGGGCAACCAGTTCCTTTCCCGAGCCGCTCTCGCCGGTGATCATGACGGTCACGTCGCTGGCGGTCACCTGGCCGATCACCTTGAAGACCTCCTGCATGACCGAGGAGCTGCCGACGATCCCCTCCTTGTAGTCGTCGCTGTTGATGCTCGGCTTGTAGTCGCCCGCCGCCCGCAGGTCGGCGTGGACCTTGAAGGCGCTGTCCGTCAGGGCCAGGACCTTCTGGGGATCGAAGGGCTTCATGACGTAGTCGAAGGCCCCGTACTTCATGGCCTCGATCGCCGTCTGGGCCGTCCCGAAGGCGGTCATCAGGACGACGAGCTGCTTGGGATTGACGGAGCGGATGTGCTGCAGGGCCTCGATCCCGCCCATGCCCCCCATCCGCACATCCAGGAATATCAGGTCGGGGTGCGGCCCCTTCTTGACCAGCGCGACACCCTGCTCGCCGCTGGCCGCCTCGACCACGTGGTACTTTCGCGTCGAGAAGACCCGGGACAGGGAATACCTCACCTCGGCATCGTCGTCGATGAGCAGAATGGTTGGTGTGCTGGCAGCGGCTTCGGCCATGGTCCGGAAGAAGATCGGCCTTAGGGGTCTAAGATTCAAGCATCGTATTTCCCCCCCGATATGGACACCCCGCCGATTTGCACTATCCGTATTCCATGCTCGGCTGGTCCTTCAATCTCTTCAAAATCCGGGGGATTCAACTCTCGGTGCACGTCACCTTCCTGCTCCTTCTGGGCTACTGGGCCTACCAGGGATACCAGGACGGCGGTTCGGGCGGTGCATTCTGGAGCACGACGCTGATCCTGGCCATATTCACCTGCGTGGTGCTCCATGAGCTCGGGCACTCGCTGACCGCGCGCCACTTCGGCGTTGGCGTCCGCAGGATCCTGCTTATGCCGATCGGCGGAATGGCGGAGTTTGACGCAATCCCCCGCCAGCCCGGCCGCGAGCTGCTCATCACGGCCGCGGGTCCGGCGGTCAACTTTGTGCTGGCCGGGGCGCTCTGGATCGTCTCCGACCGGTCTTCGGGGGTTCCCGACTCCGCGCTCCCATCCTCCCTGGGCGAATTGGTCTGGTGCCTCCTTTACTGGAATATCGCCATGGGCATCTTCAACCTTCTGCCCGCCTACCCGATGGACGGGGGAAGGATACTGAGGGCCTTGCTGGCGACCCGGCTGCCCTACCTCCGCGCGACGTTCTGGGCGGTGATGGTTGGCAAAGTCATCGCCGCCGGCGCCGCCCTCACCGCCTTTTACTTTCATCGCTACCTGACCGCGACGCTCTTCACCTTCATCTTCTTCGCCGGAGAGGCCGAGTACCAGGCGCTGAAGCGCCGCGAGCGGCAGGACGCCCAGTGGCGGGCGATGCTCGAGCAGCTTCGCGTGGCGCCGCCGGTGGAGGAACCGCCGTTTTTGCAGAAACCTGAGACCTGAGACCTGAAACCTGAGTCGATCTTTCGAGCCGGGGTCGATCCGTTGTAGCCGGGGTCCCAGACCCCGGACGGCGGAGCCGATCTCCAAGCCTCCGGGGTCTCGGACCCCGGCTACATCGGAGGATTATTTCGCGCTCGGGCCGGGCGGCTTGGCGGCGGCAGCCAGGATCACGCGCCAGGCGCTCAGGTCCACCTTCTGCGGGGTTCCGCCCATGTGGATCGGCTGGCTGAGCAGCGAAAAGCCCATGCTGTCGCGGTCGTCGGAGAGGAGCCCGGCCAGCCTCGCCAGGGGAACAGTCCTGCCCCGCACCCCGAGCTGGAAATCGGCGCTGAGCGTCCCGGCCGCAAGCGGGAGTCCCTCCGCCGGCTGGATCCTGCCGAAGCCGACCAGGTGCGCGTCCGGTGAAATCATCTCGATGGTCGCCAGCCGGTAGGACCGATCCGGCCCGCGGATCGCGTGGATGGTGATCCGGTCGTAGCCGATCTCCGCAATGTCGTCGATGAAGTCGATCACCGCCTGGGTGTTCCTCGCGACCGTGATCGTGCCGGAGCCGCCCTCCTTCTCCTTGACCCCGAAGAACGAGCCGACCGCCGATCCCACGTTGCCCAGGGTGTCGGAAACCGGGGTCTCGTGCTCGCGAATGGCCCCTCCCAGGCTGGTCTTCAGGACGCGGAGAATCCCCCCCGAGCGCGAGCTGGTCAGCGTCACGTCCTCCGAGGTGAAGGCCAGCAGGTCGTCCCGATTGATGCCCTGCCCGGAAAGGGTCCGGCCCACCGAGAATTTGCCCTCGACCAGCGCGTCGCCGTCCTTTGGCGGGGGCCCGAAAAATGCCTTCGCGTCAACGTCCCCGAGGTTGTACGCAGCGTTGAGCGTGTACGGCAGCCGTGATCGCCCGTCGAATGCGATCGATCCCTCGGCCGTCGACAGGTTCTCGCCGGGCCGGCCGGCGCGCCCGCGCACGAGCCGCAGTTGCCCGTGCCCAATTTCCACAACCCCGTCCACGTAGCGCAGGTCCATCCCCGGGCCGGTCAGGTGGTCGAGGGCCACCGTCACGCGGCCCTCCCAGTCTCCCCAGAACGGAACGCGGTCCTTGATTCCCGCAGGAGTCTGGATACCGCCCCGGCCGGCGCCGCCAAACGCGGCGGCCGCCGCGGCAAATTCCCCAAGGTCGGCCAGTGCCGCCCTGCCCCCGGAAAGCCTCACGTCGACCCGCGGCCCGTCGTCGCCCACGCGGCGGGTTCCCTCGATGTCGATGTCCGATCCGCCGTCCGCCCCGGCCACCTTGAGGGGCAGCGAAAACGTCGCGCTGCCGTCCGTGTCGATCGCAATGTTCACCTGCGCGCTCAGCGCCGCGCCCGACGCGCCCGCGCCAAGCGCGATGTCGCCGTCGATCTCGGTCGCCGGGCCCAGGGTCACCGTCACGCTGCCGGAGGCCGCGCGGCCGGCGAGGGCTGCCGGCAGTTCCCGGCCGAGCGCGGTCGCCAACCCGGGCAGGTCCGCCGTCCACTTGCCGGAGACGGCAACCGGCTGCGAGGGATCGGCAACCCCGGAAACGCCTCCCTCGAGGCTCGCAAGACCGCGGCCGTTCCTTGCAAGGACAAGCGGTGCCAATTTGACCTGCCAGCCGCTTCCGTCGGAATTCGCGGACATCCCGGCCGTGAGGTCAAATCCGCGGGCCAGCACGATTCCGTCCCGGGACAGCGCAACGCCGTGCGCGACCAGCGGCGCGGTCGGCCGGACGCTGAATCCGCCGCCGCCCAACCGCAGCGCAAACGCGCCGGCGGCCTCACCCGAGGCAATCCGCAGGCCGCCCGGCAGACCGTGCAGGAGTGCCAGCGGAAAATCGCCGAGGGTGCACGCCAGCAAATCGGCGTCGGGCCTGGCGCCGGCGACGCTGCCGGTCGCCTCGTCGATCGACAGCGGCTGGACGGAGGTCAGGACCGCCTTCCAGCCCCCTTCACCCGTGACCGAGGCGGTGGCGCGGTCAAGATGCAGCGTATGGCTGTCGCCGGTGAGATCGAATGCGGCGTCGATCGTCGCCCCCGCCACCCCGTCCATGAACGCTGGAAGCGTCCCCGGCTGCAATCCCGCGGCCCGCAGACGCCCGGCGGCGTGAAAGGATGAAAGATCCGGCGGTGCGTCAAAGTCCCCGCCGCCGGAGAGCGTTGCAAACGGAAGCGAGGCGCCGATGGGCAGGACGGCCGCGTCCCCCTCCCCAAGGTCGACGCTCCACGTCCCCTCGGGCCGCAGGGCGCCGGGTTGGAAGCGGGCGCTGGCGCTCATGAGGATCCGCGGGCCGCGGGCGAGCCGGTACGTCCAGGTTTCTCCGTCAGGGCCCCGGACGGCGATCGCATCCAGGGCGAGCAACTGATCACCGCCGCCCCTCATCTCCGTGCTGAACACCAGCCGGTTGAACGTCCGGGGTGAGTCCATGTCGATTGCAAGGCGCCCCTTCGTCTCATAACCCGGCTCGGAAAGCCCCCGGTTCATGACGGTTGCCACGACGGTGAAGGCGCCGCTTCGCCCCGCCGCCATCCCGCCGCCGGTGATGACAAGGTGAAGGCGGATCGGGATCCGGCCCGAGGGCGGCGCCGCCAGGACGTCCCCCTCCAGGTCAACCCCGTCCAGGGTCATGGCGCAGGGCAGTTTCCACTGGCCCAGGACGCCGATCACCTCCCGGGCGGCCGCCAGGGCGGGAAGCGTTCCGGAAATCGCGTCCCGCGGCCGGGGAACGCGGGTCAGGTCAAGCGTCCAGTCACTCGCCACCAGGCTGCCGATCCTAAGATCGCGCCTCCACAAGGCGCGGGCCAGCGGAAGGTCCGCCTCAAGTGAGGGGATCGTGAGCACCGCACCCCTGTCCTCAAGCCGGAGGTCGGCCGCCTGCAGCCGCCCGAATCGGGCTGAGAGCGCGCGCAGTGATCCGTGCGCCCCGCGGCCATGGGCGAGGACCGCCCCCGCCACCCAGGTCTGGATAATCGGGGACAATGACGCGGCGGCGAGGAGCACCGCCACGGCGAGCGCGACCAGGATGAAGGATTGGAGGAAGCGGAGGATTCTCACGGGAAGTTGCGGCTCTCATGACCCCGCCGGGGCGTGAGAGTGCCATTCAGGCGATTCGCCCGCGGGGTGTCAGCATTTAACCCCCGCCCCCCGATTTTCGTGGACAATGGCGCTGTGTCAAAAAGCATCAGGGGTGATGGGACCGCTCGATCACCTCTTCTCCCAGAACCGCGCCTGGTCCTCCGCCATCCGCGCGCGGGATCCCGATTTTTTCCTCAAGCTTTCCCGTCAGCAGTCACCCGACTACCTGTGGATCGGCTGCTCGGACAGCCGCGTCCCGGCGAACGAGATCGTGAACCTGCTGCCCGGCGAGCTCTTCGTCCATCGCAATGTCGCGAACGTGGTCGCGCACACCGACCTGAACTGTCTCTCCGTCATGCAGTTCGCCGTCGATGTGCTCAAGGTGAAGCACATCATCGTCTGCGGGCACTACGGCTGCAGCGGCGTGCGCGCCGCGCTGCGCTGCGAGCGAATCGGCCTGGCGGACAACTGGCTGCGGCACGTGCAGGATGTCTGCGACAAGCACCGGTCCTGCATCCAGGCGGTCGCAGGGGATGATCGCCGTTCGAACCTTGTCTGCGAATTGAACGTCATCGAGCAGGTGGCCAACGTCTGCCAGACGACGATTGCGCTGGACGCCTGGCAACGGGGCCAGCCGCTCACGATCCACGCCTGGGTATACGGCCTGGAGGATGGGCTTATCCGCAACCTGGGCCCGAGCATTTCGTCCCCGGCCGACTTCGAGACGCAGGTCCCGGCGGCCCTGGCCGCCGCCAAGGCGTCCGTCAAATAACCGGCTCGCGGAGCAGTCCCTCTAGGTCGAGCCGCCGGGTCACCATCGAGAGCGCCCCCTTGGCGTCGCGGGGCCACTCGGATTCCGGGCGGTCCCGGTAGAGCTCGACCCCGTTTCCGTCCGGGTCGCTGAGGTAGAGCGCCTCGCTCACCCCGTGGTCGGAGGCTCCCTGCAGCGGGATCCCGGCGGCGATCAGCCTCCGGAGCGCGTCGGCCAGCGCGGGACGGCTCGGGTAGAGGATCGCCACGTGGTAGAGCCCGGTGGTGCCGGGCGGCGGCGGTTTTCCCCCGGCGCTCTCCCAGGTGTTCAGGCCGATGTGGTGATGGTAGCCGCCGGCCGAGATGAACGCCGCCTGGTCCCCCATTTTCTGCATGAGCTCAAACCCCAGCACGCCGCAGTAAAACCCGAGCGCGCGATCGAGGTCGGCCACCTTCAGGTGGACGTGGCCGATTCTTGTCCGTGGATCAATCCGTGTCGCCTCTGGCATGATCCCCCAACCCTAGCGCCTTCCGGCCCAATGTCCACCGGGCTTGCCGCGGGGATGGAACTGCGGGCGGCCGGGCGCGGAGGACTGCCCCCGGCCCCTCTGGAATCCCCGGCCGGCGGGCGGGCGCGTCTCGACGATCGGCACGTAGGGAAAGCCCTCGAGCTTGAGCCGCGGGATCTGGCGGCCGACGAAGCGCTCGATGTCGCGCACGTCCGACTCGTTCTCCGGGGAGGAAAGCGTGAAGGCGTCGCCCACCGCCATCGCGCGGCCGGTGCGGCCGATCCGGTGGACGTAGTCCTCGGGATTCTCCGGGACGTCAAAATTGATCACATGGGAAATCCCCGCGACGTCGATGCCCCGCGCCGCGATGTCGGTGGCGACCATGAGCTCGTAGCGGCCGGACTTGAACCCCTCGAGGGCCTCGACCCGCTGGTTCTGCGAGCGGTTGGCGTGAAGGATCGCGACGCTGTGGTTGGCCGCGCGGAGCCGGTGGGCGATCTTGTCGGCGCCATGCTTCGTGCGGGAGAAGATCAGGACGCTCTGGAAGTCGATCTTCGCCAGGAGCGCGAGGAGAAGGTCGAACTTCTGGACGTGCGCCACCGGGTAGATCGCGTGGGTGACCGAGGCGGTGATCGAGCGGGAGACGCCAACCTCGATCCGCGCGGGATCCTTGAGGGCGAAGGCCGCGATCGCCGCGATCTCGGGCGGCACGGTGGCCGAGAAAAAGAGCGTCTGGCGCTTCGCCGGGCAAAGTTGCACGACCCGCTTCACGTCGTTGATGAAACCCATGTCGAGCATCCGGTCCACCTCGTCCAGGACGAGGATCTCGATCGCCCCGAGCTTGAGCTGCCCCTCCTGGAGAAAATCCATCAGCCGCCCCGGCGTGGCGACCACGATGTCGGCGCCGGCCCGGATCTCGCTGCGCTGGCGCCCGTAGCCCACCCCGCCGTGGAGGACGGTGGCGCGCAGGTCGCTGAAGCGGGCGAGGTCCCGGAAGGCGGTCTCAACCTGGGCGGCGAGCTCGCGGGTCGGCTCGAGGACGAGCACCCGCGGACCGCCGGCCCGGTGGACCCCGAGCCTCGAAAGGATGGGCAGCGCGAAGGCCGCGGTCTTTCCCGTGCCCGTCTGGGCGGAGGCGATCAGGTCGCGTCCCGTGAGCACTGCGGGGATCGCCCGGAGCTGGATCGGCGTGGGTTCCTTGAAACCCATCGCCTGCACTCCGCGGACAAGGTGGTCGAGTAGACCCAGTTTGGAAAAAGGCATCCCACACATAGTCCGCGATAGGCGAAATACGCGAGCGAATAGTTCGCCGCGCGGACCCGCAGGGACGCCAAAAAGCTTGTTAGCGCGCCGGCCGGGGACTTTGCTTGCGGCGACCCCTTCGCCGGAATCCCCATCCGTGAGCCCACCCCGCCCCATTCGTGCAGCGATCATCGGCTGCGGCAGCTATGGGGCCGAGCACGCGGCCTTCCTGGCGCGCCATCCGGGGGCCCGCCTGCTGGCGGTTGCCGACGTTGATGAGAGGCGCGCGGCGGAGTTTCACAGGAAGTTTGGGACCGCCTACGGAACCGCCGACGTCGCCCGGATCTGGGCGGACCCGGAGGTCGACGCCGTGTGGATCTGCACGCAGCACGACACGCACGCGGGGCTGGCCGCCGCGGCCGCCGGCGCGGGCAAGCACGTCTTCGTGGAAAAGCCCCTGGCGCTCACGATGCGGGACTGCGACAGCGCGATCGCCGCGGTCGAGCGGGCGGGCGTCGTCGGCATGGCCGGCTTCAAGTTCCGGTTCTTCCCCGCCGTGCAGGCTGCGCGCGCGTTCCTGGGCCGGCCGATGCTCACGGTCGCCCACGTGATCGACGACCGCTGGCCGGAGGAGTTCTGGGCGAACGACCCGGTCAAGGGGGGGGGAAACGTCCTGTCCGAGGGATGCCACATCATGGACCTGGTGCTGCACCTCAATCCCTCGCCGGCCGTTCGCGTGTACGCCGAGGGCGGCAACCGGCACCATCCGTCCCGGGACATCGTCGACACCGCGGCCATAACCCTCGGCTTTGCCGACGGCGCCGTCGCCAATGTCGCGATCGGCGACGTGGGGCAGCCCCCCCACGCGTCAAAGTTCGCCCTCCAGCAATCCGACGGCCAGCTGAGCTTCAGCCTTCACCAGCGGCTCAACACCCTCGTGACCCGGGCCGGCCGCCAGGTGACCGAGCACCCCCCGCATGAGGAAGCCGGCGCGGCGGTGATCGACACCGCCTTCCTCGCGGCGATCGCCGGGGGCCTGCCCTCCCCCTGCCCGCTCCGGGCCGGCCGCCGGGCGACGGCGGTCCTGCTCGCCGCGATCGAGTCGCTTCGAACCCACCGGGCCGTGGACCTCGCCGGGGAATCCTTTGCGGCGGCCATGACACTGTGAAACGGGTTCTCCTGGCGTCCCTCGGGGTGCTGACGGTCGCTACCGTCATCCTCCACAGGACGCTGCCTGCCGAGCGGAGCGCGGTGCCGGTCATCACCTGGGTGACCGATGACGACCAGGTCCGGCACGACACCGTCGCCCTCTTCGGCCGGTGGCTCGCCGAGAACCGGCTGCCGCCGGTCGACCTGCGGATCGACCTCCGGGACAACACGCCGACGGGGCCCTCCAAGGCCCTGATCCAGGGGGTATCCGGCGTGGCCGACGACCTGACCGACGTGTACATGAACCAGCTCGAGCCCTTCCAGAAGGCGGGCATTCTCCTGGACGTGACCGACATCGCGCGGGCGCGCGGATTCGGGGCTGCCCTGACGTACCCGGCGGTGCGCAGCGACCTGGAGGTCATGGGACGGCAGTACGGCTTTCCCCGCGCGGTGGACTCGGCCCTGCTCTGGGTGAACCGCGCCACGTTCGCCCGCTACGGGATTGCGGAGCCGCCGAGCCGCTGGAATTGGGACCAGTTTGAGGAAATTGGCCTGCGTTTCGTGGCCGCGGCCAATCCGCCGGGCAGCCGGCAGCGGGTTTTTTTCCTCAACCGGGTCTGGCTCCCGCTCCTGCGCCGCGGCCTCGGGCTGTCCACGTTCAACGAGACGATGACCCGCTGCACCCTCGACGATCCCCGGAATGTGGAGGTCCTCCGGCGGGCCTACCGGTGGACCGTCACCGACCGCCTGCTGCCCACGCAGGCCGAGCAGTACGCCCTGGTCTCCGATGCGACCGGCTTCGACAGCTCCTTCTCGCTCTTCGCCTCGGGGCGCTTTGCCATGATTTACGAGGGACTCTGGGCCCTCATCCGCCTGCATCCCCGCGGCGAGTTCCAGCTCAGGGTTGTCGAGCCGTTCACCGGGGGCTTCCCCAACGTCGAGGTTGGAAGCGGGGCGGTCTGCGTCTACGCCGGCTCCCCCCACCCCGAACTCGCCTGTCTTTTTCTTCAGTTCCTGGCGAGCAGGCCCTTCAACCTTCTGGTTGCCCGCAGCGGGGATTCAATGCCGCCCCTGCCCTCCTACGCCCGCACGGACGACTTCCTGCATCCCCCGCACCATCCGGGCGAGGCGGGCGTCCAGGAGTTCTTTGCGGACACCACGCGCGACTGCGGCATCGCGGCAAGCCGCAGCCCCTTCATTCTTCCCAACGAGGTCTTCCGGATCGACCGCGAGGAATTCGAGGAGGTGCTGGCGGGGCGGGCCTCCCCGGAGGAGGGCGCACGGGTGGCGGCCGCGCGCATCAACGCCGGGATCGCGCTCAACCTGGCCGCGGAGCCCGGACTGCGGCGGCTGTACCGCGAGCGCTGCGACGTCCAGGAAAGGATAGCTGAGCGCCGTGCGGCCGGGCGCCCGGTGCCCGCCAACTGGATCAGCGACCCCTTCCACCTCGCCTATTACCGGGCCCGGGGCTGGCTGGATAAAGGAGGAGTGCCGTGAAGGTCCAGTCCGCCCGCCGCCGCTGCCTGGTGGGAGTCGCCTTCCTGCTGCCCAACATTGCCGGCTTCTGCGCGTTCACCCTCATCCCGCTCGCGCTCAGCTTCATGATGGCGTTCACCGACTGGGATTTCCTGCGGCGCAACGTGTTTCGCCACGATCCGCTCCAGTGGGTCGGGCTCGGGAATTTCACGCGGCTGCTCGTCGACACCCAATTTTGGCGCGACCTGGGAAACACGTGCTTCCTGATGATCGGCCTGCCCTTCGCGATCGCCGGGAGCCTGGGCGCGGCCCTGCTGCTCAACCGGATCGGGGGGCGCCGCTGCCGGACGGGCCCGGCGCTTGCCGCCGCAACGCTGGTCCTGGCGGCGAGCGGGCTTGTGCTCCTGCGGGGCGGGATGCCCGAGACCGGCGTGTGGTTTCTCTTCGGGGTCCTGGCCGCCACCGTCCTCCTGGCCGGCGTCCTCACCCGGGGCTCCGTCTACCGGACACTCTTCTACCTGCCCCACTTTACCGCCGGGGTCGCCACCTACGTCCTGTGGAAGAAGCTCTACCACCCGACCAGCGGCCCCATCAACCTCGCGCTCAATCCCCTCCTCGACCAAGTCTCATCGGCCGTGCGCTTCATGCCCGGGCTCTTCTCGATAGGGCTGCCGCTTGCGGGCGCGGCGGGCGCCCTCACCCTGGTCGCCTGGCACCTTTTGCGCCTGCGCCGCCGCTGGGACGATTCCGAGGCCGGGATCTCCGCCATCGTGACGGGCTCGCTCGGCCCGGCGATTCCCCTGGGATTTCTTCTCGCCCGGCTCGGGCTGCCCGGCGCGGCCTCGGCCGCCGTTGCGCTGGCCGCCGCCGCCCTGGCGGCGGCGCTCATCTCCCGTCGCCCCCGGCCGTGGGGACCGAAGTGCGCGGCGGACGCCGGCCTGGGCCTGGAGGTCGCGCTTGCGCTTGCGCTCATTCCCCTCCTCGCGATCCTTCTGGCCTGCGTGGTGATCGGGCCCTCCCTGCCCGCGCGCGCCCAGGCGGGCTTCGAGGCGCCGGATTGGCTCGGCGATTACGGCTCGGCCAAGCCGGCCCTCATGATCATGGCGATGTGGGCGGCGATCGGCTCCAACAACATGATCCTCTACCTTGCGGGCCTGAGCAACATTCCCCAGGAGCTCTACGAGGCCGCCGACATGGACGGGGCGTCCCCGCGCCAGCGTTTCTGGAACATCACCTGGCCCCAGCTCGCCCCCGTCACGTTTTTCATCGCCGTCATGGGCGTCATCGAGGGGCTCCAGGGCGGGTTCGAGATGGCGCGGACCATGACCGCCGGCGGACCCGCGGGATCGACGACCACGCTGAGCTACTTTGTCTACACCGAGGGCTTCGAAACCGGCCGGCTCGGGTACGCCGCGGCCGTCGCGTGGGTGCTCTTCGCCCTGGTATTTGTCCTCTCGCTCCTGAATTTCCGCTATGGGAACCGCAACGCCAACGACTGAGCCGTCCGCGCCCCGGTCCCGCGGGCTGGGCCTCCACGGCCTGATCACCCTGCTGAGCCTGGGCATGATGGCGCCCTTCGCCTGGATGGCGCTGGCGAGCCTCAAGTCCCTCGCCGAGGTGGGCGATCCGGGATGGATGCCCGCGGCGGGATTCCACTGGGGCAACTACGCGGAGGTCTTCCGGGTGATTCCCTTCCTCCGGTTCGTGGCAAACAGCCTGGTCATCGCCGGATGGGTCACCCTGCTGCAGGTCTTCACGAGCGCCCTGGCGGCCTTCAGCTTTGCCCGGCTGGACTGGCCGGGGCGCGACCGGGTCTTCTTCCTCTACCTGGGGACGATGATGCTGCCCGGGCTCGTGATGCTCATCGCCAATTACCAGATCATGGTGCGCCTCGGCCTAGTCGACACCTATCTTGGGCTCGTGCTGCCGGCCTCGTTCAGCGCCTTCGGGACCTTCCTCCTCCGCCAGTTCATGCTGGGAATCCCGCGGGCCCTCGACGAGGCGGCCGAGATCGACGGCGCGAGCAAGTGGAGGATCTTCTGGGACGTGATCCTTCCGCTGAGCCGGCCGGGTCTGGTGACCCTGGCAATCTTCACCTTCATGGGCAACTACCAGAGCTTCTTCTGGCCGCTGGTCATGATGAAGACGGTGGACAAGTACACGCTGCCCGTCGGCCTGCTCTTCTTCGACACCGACCACGGGCAGGCGACCCACCTGCTCATGGCCGCCGTGACAATGTCCGTCGCGCCCCTGATCGTCCTGTTTGTCCTGCTCCAGCGCCAGTTGATCCGCGGAATCCAGCTCGGGGCGGTCAAGGGCTGATCCGCGCGGGCCCGGGCACCGGTATGGGCGGCTGAGGCACGGTCGGTCGGACGATCGGCCCGTAGGTGTCCGGCCTGCGGTCGTTCAGCATGTCCACCCGCCAGACAAAGTCCCCGTCGCGCGTGAAACTGGTCGCGATGCGCGGGGCATCCGGGTCGATCCGGGCAAGGGCGATCCCCGGATAGCGGCCCGCGTCTGCGACGATCGTCGCATCCGGTCCGATGATGCTGCTGCGTCCAATCAGCATCCCCGGCCGCCACGCGCGGTCCGGCGGGCAGCCAAAGCAGACCGGGACGTGGTGGACCCCGTTGTGGATCGCCGGGCTGCGCAGGAGGATGTCCATGAATTCCCCGCCCCACCCGCCCATGACGTGGGGCCAGAAGATGACGGTCGCCCCGTTGAGGGCCAGGCAGCGCGCGCTCTCCGGAAAGGAATTATCGTGGCAAATCTGGATGCCGATCCTGATCCCGGCAATGTCGAAGACCGGCCAGGCGTCCCCGGGAACGACCCCGAGCGCCCGCTCGTTCTCGATGCAATGCACCTTGAAGTAATGGCCGGCAAGGCGCCCGTCCGCCCCGAAGAGGAGCGCCACGTTGCGCAGCCGTCCCTCGACGACCGCGAGGATCGGGGCGATGATCGCCATTTCAAAGCGCCGGGCAATCGGCCCGAAGAGGGCGACGGCCCGCGCGAGCGCGTCACCAACGGTTGCGGCGGCATTTTCCGCCGTCAGGTGCAGCCCGAGGATATTGAGGGTCTCGCCCAGGCAGGCGATGTCGGCCCCCGCGTCGCCGGCCCGCGCGAGCCACTCCGCGGCCATCCCGAAGAGAGCCTGCTGCCGGAGCGCGTCGGTGGCCCCGGGGGCGACGGAGGGCATCTGCACGGCGGCGATTGTGACGGTGCGGCTCACGGCTCGAGTTTCCCGACCCGCTCCAAAAGTTCAAGGCTCTGGTCGTCCCGCACGACCACGACCCGGCCGTCGCCCAGCGCCAGCATCCGGCGCAGGGGGCGCCGCAGCGCGCCCCGCAGTCCCCAGGCGGCGTCGAGGAGCCTCATGCCGGCGCGGGTCGCGACGCCGACGAACTCGGACCGCGGGGGCTGCATGAGCCCGACGACCGGCGATCCGGCGTGGACCCGCCGGATCGTGCGGCCCGTCACAAGGTCAAGGGCGACCACAAAGCCGTCGGCGCTGCCAAGGAGCGCGGCCGCGCAGCCGTCCACCCGGCCGGGAAGGGCGGCGGTCAGGGAGATCCCTCCCTCGAGTTTCCACAGCCAGTCGCCGCTCCGCACCGAGAAGACCCCGCATCCGAGCTCGGTCGCCGCGAAGAGCGCCCCCTCCGGGCAGGACGGCAGGTCGACCCACGCGTAGGCAATCGTCCGGCCGTTCACAAAGGGCGTGATCCGGCGCAGCTTCCGGAACATCGGCTGGAGATAGCCGCCGAAGTTGAGCGTCGCCCCGCTTGGCTCCGTTCCCTCCCTGCCCTGGTACTGCATGATACCGTGGTTCCATCCGACCCGGACGTAAAGATCGCCCCGGTCCGCGCGGTTTTCCGGAGCCACAAGGATGTCGGTCGTCCACGGTCCGTCTGCAAAGCTGTGCCCGATGAGCCGGCCCTCCGTGTCGAGGAAGACGATGATCGCGTAGCCGCCCACGACCAGGGCCCCGCGGCCGCTGGCGTCCCTGTGCCAGATCGCCAGGCTGTGGATCGCGTTGAACCAGCCCTGCAGCGCGTCCCCCTTGCCCCCCCGGAAGTCCTCCGTGATCCGGTACGACGCCCTGCTCGATCCGTCAGCGTTCAGGACCTCGAGGGTCCCGCCCAGAAGTCCCGCGCAGAGGGCCGGGGGGCCGTCGCGGTCGAGCTGCTGGCAGGAAAGATGGGTGAGCGAAACGGGCATCTGGCGCCGCCAAAGCTCCGCGCCCCTGTCGTCCAGCGCCAGGAGCTCGTCCGCGGAATTGAAGACGACGATCTCGGGCCGCCCATCGCCGTTGATGTCCGCGGCCAGCCAATGGGTGACAGCGGGGGCGGCCGGGCGGTCGCCAAAAACCTCGATCTCGTGCAGGACGAAGGGAGCGCCGCGGGCGGGGGCCGGCGCCGTGAGCCGGAGCCCGCGCACCCGCCGGCCGACTTCCGCTGTGCGCGCCTCGAGCCGGCTCTCCGCATCGCGGTAGCGCTTGTAGCGGCGATCGGGGGCCGGCGTGAGCGGGCACGGAATCCAGCGGCCGTCCGGGGTCTCCGCATCCAGACGGATCCCCTCCGGCAGCGGGGAGAACGCGCGGAGGGTCGGATCGTCAATGCAGTCGCCGAGAACGTTCACCTTCGTCACGGCGCGGGGCTCGGGCAGCTCGATGCGGACCGTGTAGCGGTCGGCGGCGGGCCACTGCCGCCATATCTCGCGCAGCTCCGGCAGCACCCCGTCGATAAGCTGGTCGGGATAGCCGTCGACCGGCAGGGGGTCCGCGGTCACGCGCAGGTTGCGGATCCGCTCCGGAAGCCTCGTGCCCGCGTCCGAAGTCCAGGCTCCCGTCCATCCCGCGTCCTCCGCCGCCGGGAAATTCGCCGGATTTCCCTCCGCGGTTTTGCCCGCGGCGATCGCCAGCCACGCCTTCACGGCCGCGGAGACCCGGGCGCAGAGCCCGCCGGGGACCTCGAGCGCGACCGGCGCGTCGAGGACGACGTGGCGAGCCAAATCCCCGAGGGCGACGGCGACCCTCGCCCCCGCGCTGGACGGCCCGTCCGGGTTGAGCGTCAGCCGGCCGGCCGCCAGATCGAGAAACATCCCGAAAGGCCGGTCGGAGGTGATCCGAATCATTTCGCCGGCAATGGAAAAAAGCGAGGCTCCCGCCAGGGCGATCTGCCGTTCGGAGACCCAGGCGCTCTCCGCAAGCGCGACGACACCCGGCAGCCACGCCGTCGCGGCAATCAACGCAACCCCGCACCACGCCGCCGCCGCGCCGCCGTCCATCACAAGCGCCGAGCGGCTGTCCTGCCGCCGCAGGTCCAGGTCGACCGTCGACTCCAGCTCGCGGACGTGGAAGAGGTTCTGGAAGGAGGTCTCCGCGCCCTTCCGGAATTCGCCGGCGATCCGCTGCCTGAGGACATAGGGAGCGGTCGCCCCCTGGTCCCCCTCCTCCTCGGAGGTCATCGGGACGTCAGCGCCCGACACCAGCGTGAAGCGGTGGCGGCCCTGCTCCGCTCGCCAGCGCCGGCCGATGAGCTCCGCGTGGCCCGGTGTCCTCCAGGTGCAGGTGACCGCATAGGGGCCGTCGGCCTCGAATTCGACGCGGTCGATCACCACGAAGCTGCCGCCGCCCTGCTTGTGCCAGAAGAGGTGGCGGGTCCAGGTCGCGCCATGGCAGCCGGCCAGGCGCGTCACCGTCATCCCGATCGGTCCGAAGTCGTCCACCGCGAGTCGCGCGGCGATCGGCGGCATCGGGACCTCGTTCGCGCCGTTGCTGATATGGATCCCGTTCTTGTCGTGGTGGGAGTGGCGCCAGGTGTTCTGGACCAGGAAGATGTGGCCGGCCTGGTAGAAGCGCACGATGCAGTTCGCCGCCTGCATGTGCCCCTGCCACCGAAACCCGCCCTGGTAGCCCTGGAGCAGGATGTAGGGATCGTCCCTGCCGAAGCCGCCGCGCAGCACGATCTTGTCAAAACCCCCGGCCTGCGCCAGCCGGCTCAGCCCGACGCCCTCGGGCATCTGCCAGGTCTCCAGCGCGTTCACCATGTGCCCGGCAAACTCGATGTTCTCGGGAGGCGAGGTGTTGATCGCCTGCTGGTGGTCGGTCAGCGGAAGGCACTGGATCCCGCGGAACCGCTCCGGCCGGCTGGGCGCCAGCTCCGGCCCGGTGTCGAACTTCTGCATGCAGGCCGGGGTGAACTGGATGAAGCAGTAGCGCTGCGACACGCTGAGGTTGGGCATCGACTGGAGGATCCACTTCAGCTCCCCGTCGCCGTGGTAAAACGCGGTCGCCGCCACCTGGATTGTCGCTTCCTGCTGGTAGTAGGTTGATCCGGGCAGCCCCTCCGCGTAGCCGCCCTGGCCGGCGCCTGCGCCGTTATTGTCGTGGAGCGCAAGGCAGCGCTCGGCCACCAGGCGGGCGGCCCCGCTTGCGAAGAAACCATGCCGCTCCTCCCCCAGCGCGTACCGGTAGAGCATGGCGACATTGTTGAGCGTGCTCTCATCGTCCTGGTCGTCGAGGCGGGCGACCGTCATCGCATCCAGGAAGGTGCGGCATTCCGCGATCCACCGCTCGCAGAGCGAGCGCAGCGCGGGGCTCGGGCGGGCCTGGTCCCGCAGGTAGCGGGCGAGCAGCAGGAACTCGTAGGTGCCCCGCCCGTGGTGCCGGTGGCCCAGGGGCGGCGTGGAGGCGCGCATCCGCCACCATTCGTCCTGCGTCGCCAGGGCGGTATTGAGGAGGAGCCCGTCGGTTCGCGCGATTTCCGCGTCGGTGAGGAATCCCCCGGCGGCGAGGATGGGGATGGCCCGGATGAATCTCTCGGCCAGGTAATGCCAGTCGCCGTAGCCGTCCCCCACCCGCGCATTGAGCGCGCGGAGGTTCGCACAGGCGATAGCCGCATAGCGCTCGTCGCCCGTCCACGACCACATCAGGGTGTAGGAGCCGATCGCGCGGATGAACTCCGTCGTGAACATGTGGGCGCGGGACCGGCTCGCCTTCATCTCGTCGGAGTCAAGCAGCGGAGTCTGCGGCCAGGATGCCAGTTGCGCGGCGATGGAGGGGTCCAGCTCAAGGTCCAGCAGGAACGGCAGGGCAAAGGGCGGACCAAGGCCGGAAATCCGCCCGACCAGGCGACCCACGGCCCGGGCGACGCCCCGGGCGGAACTGCCCCCCGCCAGGACCATGTTGAAGCCCGCGCCCAGGGGATTGACCATTGTCCTCAGGTCGTACCCGTCGCCCCCCGGATACGACGCATCGGTCGAGCACAGGAAGTCCGCGTACGGCCGGAGAAGCGCGCGGTTTGTGTTCAGGTTTCCCAGGAGGAACACGCTCCGGTTGCGCCATGCCTCCGGCAGCGGATCGCTCCGCGAGGGCATGAGCGCCGTGTCGCCCGCGCACTCCGGGACGACGCCGCAGCGCTGTCCGATCGCGCGCGCCAGGTCCGCCGCCATGGCCTCGAAGGCGGGATCGCCGGCCGGGTAGATGATCCCCGCCCCCCGCAGCGCCGTTGACCGCACGTGAGCGCGCGGAAGCAGACCGATCTCCGGGTTTGGCTGTGGGGTGCTCATGGGGATTCGCCGACCGCTCCCAGAAGGCACAAAACGGGTGCAAAACACAACCTTGGGCTCGGGCCGCCCGCGGCAAAGTCTTCATCGACAAACGGCGCCTTTTGGGGGACACTTGCCGCTGACTGCAAACGATCAAAACAGCACCGGAGCTGATCCAGGCGACCAAGCGGTTCGCGAAGGATCAACCGCGCAAGAGCTGGTGGTGCGTCATTTCCTCGGGCATGCTGCTCATCCTTGCGCTGGCGGGAACCCTCTGGAATTTCGACCTCCCGGCGAAGATCCTCTGCAGCGTGCTCGCCGGCTTCCTTCTCATGCGCTGCTTCGTGATCTACCACGACCAGCAGCACTACGCGATCCTCTCAAAGTCGAAGGTTGCCGAGCGCCTGATGCAGGTATTTGGGATCCTGGCCATAACCCCGAGCAGCGTGTGGCGCAGCTCCCACAACCACCACCACAAGCACAATTCCAAGCTTCGCGGCTCGAACATCGGGTCGTTCCCGATCATGACCAAGGACGAGTTCGTGAGGAGCTCACGGCGGCGCCGCTTCGCCTACCTTTTCGTCAGGCATCCGCTGACGATCCTTTTTGGGTACGTCTTCATGTTCCTCTTTGGGATGTGCCTGAATCCCTTCATGAACTATCCCCGCAGGCACCTCGACTGCCTGGTCGCGATGATCGTCCACGTCGCCATCGGGGCGGCGCTGGTGGTTTTCGTCGGATGGCAGGCCCTCCTGCTCACGCTGATCCTCCCCTTCTTCATCACCTACGCGGCGGCGACCTACTTCTTCTATGCGCAGCACAACTTTCCCGGCGTGAGCTTCATTGACCAGGGCGGATGGAGCTACGAGAAGGCGGCGATGGAGTCCTCGAGCTACATGAGGACCGGGCCGCTCATGCGCTGGTTCACCGCCAACATCGGCTACCACCACGTCCACCATCTCAACGCCCGGATCCCCTTCTACCGGCTGCCCGAGGGCATGCGCGAGATACCCGAGCTTCGGCACCCGAAGGAAACCTCGCTTCATCCCGCCGATATCGTGCGCTGCCTGCGCCTGAAGGTCTGGGATGTGGCGCAACAGCGAATGGTCGGGGTCCGGGGGCTCTGACCCGGCACAGGGAGTCCCGGCGATTGAAAACCTTCACCACCGCCGAGCTGGCCGGGCACCTCAATGCCGAGCTGATCGGCGACGGCTCGGTGGTACTGACCGGGTTCACCTCCCCCGATCTCGCGCGCGCCGGTGACCTGACCTTCGCAGAGAAGGAGTCCTACTTTGCCGCCGCGGACTCCAGCGCCGCCTCGGCGATTCTCGTCTCCGGCCCCTTCGCCTCCGCCGGCAAGGTTCTCCTGCGCGTCCCCAATGCCCGCGTCGCGGCGGCCCGGGTTCTCCTCCTCTTCCACCCCCTTGCGCCCGCCGTGCCGGGGATCGACCCGGCCGCCCGCGTGGCACCCGGGGCGACGATCGATCCCAGCGCCCAGATCGGCCCGGGCTGCGTGATCGGCGAGGGGGCGTCGATCGGCGCCCGCACCATCCTCAGCGGCGGCAACCATGTCGGCGAGGACTGCCGGGTCGGGGACGATGTCCGGCTTTTCGCCAACGTCATCCTCTATCCCCGCACGCGGGTCGGCCACCGGGTGGCGATCCACGCCGGCTCCGTCATCGGCTCGGACGGCTACGGTTATGTGTTCGACCAGGGGCGGCACCTGAAGATGACCCAGGTCGGCTTCGTCGCGATCGGCGACGACGTCGAGATTGGGGCCAACACCGCCATCGACCGCGGCGCCTTTGGCGCGACCGAGATCGGCGAGGGCACGAAAATCGACAACCTCGTGCACATCGCGCACAATGTCGTGATCGGGCGGCACTGCCTCATCATGGGCCAGGTCGGATTCGCCGGCAGCACCCGGCTCGGCGACTACTGTGTGATCGCCTCCCAGTCTGGGCTCGCCGGCCACCTCAAGCTCGGTCGCCAGGTGACGGTCGGGGGGAAGTCCGGGGTCACCCGCGACATTCCCGACGGGGAGACCGTGCTGGGCTATCCCGCCGCCCCCGATCGGCAGGCCAAGCGCCAGTGGATCGCGGTCGCGAAGCTTCCCGATCTGCTGCACAAGGTCCGGGATCTTGAGCGGCGGATCGAGGAACTGTCGGCGGCGAAGGACTGAGCCGCTTCCCGCCCCCTCAGCGCCAGCGGCGCATGAAACGGCCCACCCGCCGGGCCTCGACCGCGCCGGTCCAGGTGCCGCCCGCCTTGAACTCGGAGCCGACGATGAACCCGTCCGCCTCCCCGAGGAATCCGGGCAGGTTGGCGGCGGTGACCCCGGAGCCCAGATAGACCGGCAGCCGCGCGGCTCCGCGGGCCTCCCGGACGTCCTCCGGACGGGGGGCGTCCCCCGTGGCGGCGCCGGTGACGATGACCGCGTCGCCCCGCATGAATTCCACGGCGCGGGCCGTTGCGCCGATCCCAATGTCCGCCGTGATCGCGTGCGAGCTGTGCTTTTTCTTGATGTCG
>CAITEC010000002.1 GCA_903891325.1 uncultured Opitutaceae bacterium | reverse complement strand
TAGTGGCCCCAGATGAGGCGCTCTCACCTGGCGTCAAAGCAACCGTAACAAAGTCGGCTTCCTGCGGCAAGCTTGGGCTCCTGTCCTCGGAAGCCGACTTTGTTACTACCCCCCTCTTATTCACGGAATCGGACATACAAGGTCGGGAAGATCGGAAAGATCGGGCAGGAAGGGCCCGAAAATCTGGTTCCTGGCCTTGGGGCCAACGTGAAGAAATTGGGATCGAACCTTCCCGGCGTTTCCCGATCTTCCTGTTCAAATCCGAAATTTTTTTCCACGAATTGAGTTCCGTTCCGGAGCAACAAACGAGTTTCCTGTTCCTATATCTCCCACTCGTAGGGATAGGTGGACAACATCCGCGGCCGCCGGTCGGTCACCTGGACGACGTCCTCGATCCGGCAGCCGCCCAGGCCCGGGTAGTAGAGGCCCGGCTCGACGGTCACGACGGACCCCTTTTTCAGCGCGTAGTCGACGCTGCCGTTCACCCGCGGCGGCTCGTGGACCTCCAGGCCCAGCCCGTGGCCGGTCCCGTGGAAAAAACCGACGGAGCCCCGGGCCGTCGTCCGCGTCGCAAAGCCCCGGCGCGCGAAGACCTCGGTAACCCGTCCGTGCACGTCCCGTCCGTTCACCCCGGACCGGATGGCCGCGAGCGCGGCCACCTGGGCCTCGCGGACCGCCGCGACCAGCGCCCGCTGGGCGTCGCTCGCCCGGCCGCGCAGGAAGGTGCGGGTCATGTCGCCGTGGTACCCGGTCGCCGTCACGCGCGGGAAGACGTCCACGATGATCAGTTCGCCGGGCCGCAGAACGCCCGACCCGCGGTCGTGGGGATCGCAGGCCTGGTCGCCCCCGGCCGCGATCGTGTTGGCGGCGATCGACCCGGCCCGGAGGCAGGCGAGCTCAATCTCGAAGCGCAGCGCTTCGCTGGTAAGGGGTTTGCCCCGGTGGTGGAGCCGGCTTCCGCGCGCGCGGGAGGCCCTCAGGACCCGCTCGGCGGCGGCGATTCCCAGCGCGCTGCAGCGGTTGCCCTCGCGGATCGCGGCCGCCTCGACCGCGTCCTTGATCTCGCGGCCGGGAAAGAGCGGGCCGTCCGCCACGGAGACGCGCAGCCCGCCGGCCCGCAGCTTCTCGAAGAGCCCGGCCGGGAAATCCGGGGGCACGGTGAACCGGGGGTGCCTGAACTCCCGGGAAAGAAGGAGGATCACGTCGGCGGCCCCGGGACGCCGGCCGGGGACCGCCGCGCGGGCCCGATCGAGGTAGCGCTCGAGGGGAAGCACGACGTCAAACGCCGATTCCCGGCGCACCCGGCCAAACTCCAGGGCGCTCACGACGGCATATTTCCGGCCCCGGAGGCCGAAGGCGATGAACGGGTCGGGCACGCCGACGCGGCCGAAATAGAGCGCGTCGGCGCTCCGCTCGGTGTCCGCGTACATCAGGGGGGCTATTTCCTTGGCCATGGACTGGGTCGATTCGGGGTTTGAAAATTGCGGAATGCCCGCCCAGAAAACAACCGCAAACGCGATGCTTCACGCCACACAGATCCCGGGTCGGCGCCTGTGCGCGATGCTTGCGCTCGCGGTCCTCGCGTCGGGCCTGGCCTCGTGCGGCGACAGCCGGCCTCCCGTGCCCGCGGCGCCGGCCCCGGCGCTGCGGACCGTCGCGGACCATTTCGACATCGCGCTCGGCGGCCGGGTGCTTCACCTCCAGGTGGCGGTTCTCCAGCCCGAATTGGAGCGCGGCCTGATGGAGCGCCGCAAGCTGGCCGCGGACGAGGGGATGATCTTCATATTTTCGAACCCCCACACGCTCACGTTCTGGATGCACGACACGCCGACCCCGCTCGACATCGGCTTCTTCACCGCCGGCGGCGTGCTGGCGGAGATCTATCCCCTGCTGCCCTTCGACGAGCGCGTTGTCGCGTCCCGGAGGGCCGACCTGCAGATCGCCGTGGAAATGAGAAGCGGCTGGTACGGCGACAACCGCATCGGGCCGGGGGCGGCCCTGGACATGGCGGCGGTTGTTTCCGCGCTGAAGGCCCGCGGATTTGACCCGGGGAAGTACGGCCTCGCGCCGCGTTAGCAGGTTGTTTTGGCTCGAAGGTGGAGCGCGACTCCGAGCGCGCTTGCTTGACTCAGTTGCCGGACAAGCGCGCTCGGAGATCGCGCTCCACCTTCGGAACAGGAGCGCTGAGTCTACTCCTTGGGTATCTCGTTGTCGGTCCTGAGGACCGACACGGGGGTCTTCGTCTTCACCCACACGTCGGTCTCCTTGAAAAATTTCGCCGGGACGTTCTCGATCGCATCCCCGACGGTCCGCGCGGGATAGAGCTGGCCCTTCTTGGTCATGTTGTAGTCGTAGACCGCGCGGAAGATCCGGTCCTGGATCGTCGCGGGGCTTTCCGAGTCGGGAATCTGGAGCGCCCAGGCGACCAGGTCGTTCTTGGGCAGCCGGTTCTCCGGATCGCTCACCAGGACGACAAACTGCTTTTTCACCGGCGGCGGGCCCTCCTGCTCGCCGGGGTCCGGCTGGACCGCGAGGTTGATCTGCTCGATCACGCGGCGGAGAACGGCCGGGTCGATCTGGTTTTTCTTCAGGATCTCAGCGACCTTGCTGATGTCGATTTTGGGCATACGTCATTCCTTGCTACTCTCGGGTTCTGAAATTCTCAACTCAAAGGGGGGAAGGATGACGTGAATCCTTCGGCCCAGGTCGTCGACCCCGTGGTAGCTCCCGCGCGCGAGCGCGTCGCACCCGGTGACATGGTTGCTGTTGTAGGAGAACTGCTCGCCGGGGGCCAGCCGGGGGGTCTCCCCGACGATCTTGTCGCCCTCGACCACGAGGCTTGAGCCGTCCGAATGGTCGATCACCCACTTGCGGCCAAGGAGGAGGACGGAGCGTTCCGACTCGTTCCTGATCGTGATGAAGTACACGAACGCATGCGGCTTGTCCGGCGACAGGCTGGATCCGCCGCAGTAGTGGCAGAGCCGGTCAAGGCGGGCCGTCAGGCCGGGCAGGTCGATGGAAGGGCAGGTCACACCCCTAAGGGAGCCCCAGATTGGGCTTGTGGCAAGAACGGCGGCCAATCGACACTAGGGGCGACGATGGCCAACGAACCGCAGCCCCAGGGCAACCGGAAGCTCGCGCTTCTCTCAGTAAGCGACAAGGAGGGGCTGGCCGCGTTCGCGGAGGCCCTGTCCCGGCGCCACGGCTTTGTGTTCCTGTCGACCGGCGGGACCGCCCGGCTCCTGCGCGAGAAGGGGCTTCCGGTCACCGACGTGAGCGAGCACACGGGCTTTCCCGAGATCATGGACGGCCGCGTGAAGACGCTGCACCCGAAGATCCACGGCGGGCTGCTC
>CAITEC010000001.1 GCA_903891325.1 uncultured Opitutaceae bacterium | reverse complement strand
TCGCCGCGGACGGAGGCAGCCAGCAGGCATGCGGCGGCAAGCAGTGGGGTAAGGGGCCGTTCTCCCATTCGAGGGGCGCAGCCTAAAGTCGGGCCGATGGCGGTTGCCAACCTTATATTTGGCTTCCGGGGCGCGACGGGCGCGGGGAGGCGATCGGCAGCCAGGTCATCACCCGTTTTCCTCCCCAGCTGTCGACGGAGGCGTAGTCGACCATCGGGATCGTTCCGCGCTTCACAGGCACGTCGATCTGGAGCCGGGCGCCGGGGGAGCGGCGAAGCGCCGGCCGGGCGTCGACATATCCGCCGACCGACAGGACCTCCACCGGGCGGTCGAAATCCGGGTCGATTTCCTCGGACCGCGCCAGGACAATCGGGCCCCGCACCAGCGCCTGGAAGGTGTCGCCCGCCGGATCGCTTCCGTGCGGGGCGGGGAGCAGCCGGCAGCGCATGTCCAACTCGAGCGCGACCGTGTCGCCCGCGGCCCAGGTCCGCTCGATGAGCGCGTAACTCCCGGGGGACTGGGGAAGCGCCGTTCCATTGACCGACAGGCTGCCGTGCCGGCTCCACGCGGGGATCCGCAGGCTGATCGCGAAACGTTCGGGATCGGAGATTCCCACGACAATCCGGACGCTGCCGTCGCGCGGGTAATCCGTTTCAACCCGCAGCTCGACCGGCTGGCCGCCGGGCGTCGCGGTCGAGACGGTCATGGGATTGTACAGGTTGACGACAGGACCGACAGAGGACCGCATCGCCGCGACGCAGGGCAGGTAGGCCAGGCCCATCGGGCCATTCAGGTTGCAGCAGGTGACGTAGACGCCGCCTACCGTGCCACCCCAGCCGACCGGGTTGGTCTTCACGCCGTTGAGCAGATTCACGTAGCTGAACCCATCGCCTTCCGGCTTCATCGCCCCGAGGAGCCCGTTGTAGGCGTAGCGCTCGATCTCGTCCACGGCACCCGGGTCGCCGGTGAGCCGGAGGACCTGGCTGCAGTACTTGAGCCAGGTGACGCCTGCGCAGGTCTCCATCATCCGGCTGATCGATGGGTTGGTCTGCTCGCGGGCGGTGTGGTCCCAGCATTCGCCCAGGTAATCGGGGTGGAAGGGATGGTCGCCGCCGCCGTTGCCGATGATCGTGATTTCCTGGTCGCGGATATTCCGGTAAAGATTGAGCGCCGCCGTCTTCCAGCGCTCGTCGCCGGTCGCCCGGTGGTACTCGATGAGGCCCTCGAAGAGGGACATCATCTCATAGGCCTTCGGATAGACCCCGCCGATCTGCTCGGGGTCCGCGTTGGCAAGGGCGGCGGCAAACACGTCGTGGCCGAGCGCGCCGCCCCCCACCTCGACGATATAGCGCGCAAACTCGAGGTAGCGCGCGTGACCGGTGAGCTGGTGGAGGCGCAGGATCGGCTCCAGGATCGTGCTCGATTCAATGTGGTTGGGGCTCCAGCCCTGGTCGACGATCCTCGCCTTGGGCGGCGGCCCGACCTGCGCGAGGACGCAGTCGGCGTGGCCGACCATCGCCGCCAGGACGGCGGGATCCGCCTCGACATGGCGGTAGTAGTCGTCGAGGGCCAGGAGCACGTACTTGCGCTCCCAGAGATCCCCGCCCGGCCCGTCCGGCTGCGCGGAAATCTCCGAGCAGCTGAAGCTGCCGTTGGCCCGCCTTGCCGACAGCAGGTCGGCGACCGTCTCCCTGAGCATCAGCCCCAGCGCGGGATCCGCGTTGTAACGGTAGAACAGGCATCCGGAACGCACCGCCTTGCCCCACATTTCCCCCTGTGCGAAAAAGGAGCGGCCAGTCCGGAAGAGCTGGACGAACGCGGCATAGGGGACGACGCCCTTGTTCCAGTGGGCGAGCGAGTTCTCGATGGGCTCCTGGAGAAAGCCCGTGAAGCGGACAGACCCCGGGGGCAGGGGAAGGAGTCGGTCCCCTCCATTGGGGGTGCCCGGCCCGGGGATCATGCCACGGGCCCGGCCAGGTCAACCGTGCGGTTTGGATTCCTCACGATGGCGTCGATCACCTCCATCGCCTTGAGCGAATCCTCCGTGCCGGGGTAGGGCTCCCGCTTCCCGATGATGGCGTCCACGAATTCGCGCACCTCGCCGGCAAAGCCCTGGATAAAATGCCGGGTCTGCTGCATGTTGGGGATTCCGTTGTCGGGGCGCCACACCTGGATGCCGTCCAGGTGGACCGCCGGCTCGATGGCGTTCAGGTCGTTGTTCAGGTCGGTTCCCCCGTGGGTTGGCAGGTGGAGCTCCATCCGGTCGACATTGTCGACGACGACCAGCGCGTTCCCGCCGTTCATCGTTCCCGACAGCTCGAGGCGTTCCTGGATCCGCGGCTGGGAGGCGTCGAGGGTCAGCTGCGCCCAGCGGCCGCTGGCGAAGGTGAGCGTCACGGCGAGCGAATAGGACCGCTCCGTGGTGTAGAGGGTCGACTGGACCGTCCGAACCTCCCCGAAAAGCGAGATGGCCAGGTCGATCGCGTGGATGGACATGATGGGCAGGATGCCGGAGATGTCGTTCGACCCGGTCCCATGGCTGTAGTTGATCCGGAGTGCGGCGGGCGTCAGTTGGCCCGAGGTGATCAGCTCGCGGACCTTCCGGTAGGTCAAACCGTGGCGCTTCATGAAGCCGCACATGAGGAAGGTGCCGTTGGCCCGGGCCAGGCCGGCGAGTTCCCGGGCCTGCGCGAGCGTCGGCGCGGGCGGTTTCTCGACGAAGACCGGGATGCCCATGGCGAGGGCCTGCCGCGCCACGCGATAGTGAAGTTCCGGCGGACCGACGACGAAGACCCCCTCCGGCCGGCGCTCCTCGAGCATCTTACCCGCGTCGGTGTACACCGATGCCGCGCCGAACACCCGCGCGTTGCGCTCCGCCAGCCCCCTGTCCAGGTCGCACACCGCGTCGAGCCGGGCCCGGGTGTACTTCAGCATGGGGTAGAGGTTGTTGGTCGAGTGGGTGCCGCAGCCCACGAAGCCGATCCGCGCCGTGTTGGGGGTCATGGTTGTCGAAGTGGGTCAGGCGGGCCGCAGCGAGACCTTCATCCCGGTCCGCCGGTCGGCGGCAACCGAAAATGCCCGCTGGAGCGCGTCGAAGGTGAATTCGTGCGTGAGGAGCGGGGACACGTCGACCGCTCCCGAGGCGAGTGCCGCCACGGCCTGGGCGTACTCCCGGTCAAAACGAAAGGTCCCGACCAGCCTGATTTCCCGCGAGATGATCCGGTTGAGGGGGGCGGCGGTCTGCCCGCTTGGGAGGATGCCGATCTGGACGACTGTCCCGCCGGGCGCGACGATCCCAAGCGCGGTGGCGAGCCCGGCGGGGCTGCCGCTCGCCTCGCAGACAACGTCAAAGTCGCCCGGGTTTTCCTCAAATGCGGCGATCCGCCCCGGCTCGGTCCTCCCATTCACCGTCTCTGTCGCGCCCATCGCACGGGCGATCGCCAGCGGCTCGTCGATCAGGTCGCTGACGCAAACCCGGGTTGCGCCGGCGAGCCGCGCAGCGGCGGCGACCAGGACGCCGATCGGTCCCGAGCCGACAATGAAGACGCCCCGGCCGCGCACGGAACCGGCCTGCGCGACCGCGTGCATCGCGACGGCGAGGGGCTCGGCGCAGGCGGCCGCGCGAAACGAAAGGCTGTCTGGAATCGGGTGGCAGTTCTCCTCCGGGGCGAGGAAGAGCTCGGCAAAGACGCCGTTGACGTGGGGAAACCGGGCCGCGCTCCCGAAGAAGCGGACATTCCGGCAGAGGTTCCTTCGCCCAGCCACGCACTGGGGGCAGGCGCCGCAGGGCTGGTTCGGATTCACCGCAACCCGGTCGCCCGCCTTGACCGCGCGGACGGACGGCCCGATCCGGGCCACGACGCCGGCCGCCTCGTGCCCGAGGATCATCGGCTCCCGAAGCTTGAAGTCGCCGACGCCGCCCTCCGCGAAGTAATGGAGGTCCGAGCCGCAGATTCCCCCGGCCCCGAGGCGGATCACCACCTCGCTTCCCGAGGGCTCGGGCGCGGCCCTCTCCTCGACGGCCAGGTCGCGGGCCCCGCGGATGACGCAAGCCTTCATCGGGGGGCAGCCTCCATCGCCCGGAGGACCGTAGCGAGCCGCGGGAGATCGGCCGGGGATGCGACCTGGCCGGGATCCC